>CAZGID010000022.1:9748-20863 GCA_964526065.1 uncultured bacterium | reverse complement strand
GGTATTGATTCCCGTTCCCACCGCGGTTCCCCCAATCGCCAACTCGCGCAACGACGGGAAGCAGGCTTCCAGACGGCGCACCGCCTGACGTACTTGGGTGGCATAACCTGAAAATTCCTGCCCCAGGGACACCGGCGTCGCATCCTGAAGATGTGTGCGGCCGATTTTATAAATTTTACGAAAGGCCTGCGCTTTGCGTTGCAGCGCCTTTTCCAGCGCCTTCAATTCCGGCAGCAGTTGATCGCGGATACCCAGCAGAACCGCCACATGAATCGCCGTCGGAATCACGTCATTGCTGGATTGCCCTTTATTGACATGGTCATTGGGATGCACGCCTTTTTTTCCAAGACGCCGGCTTGCCACCGCGGCTATTACTTCATTCGCATTCATGTTCGTCGACGTTCCCGAACCGGTCTGAAATATATCGACGACAAAATGTTCGTCGTACTGACCGTCGCGCACGGCTCGCGCCGCCTGTTCAATGGCCCTGGCTTCACGGCTTCCAAGCTGCTTCAGACGGGCATTGGCACGCGCGGCCGATATTTTGATTTGTCCCAGCGCGTAAATGAAGCCGCGGTCAAACCGGCGGCCGCTGACCGGAAAGTTCAACACGGCCCGCTGGGTGGAGGCACCGTAAAGCATTCCGGCGGGTATTTTCATTTCGCCCATGGAATCCCGGGCAATGCGGTAACTTGTCTGCTTGGCCATATCAATTCTCTTTCCGTATAAACTGCGGTTAATAAACGATTTATTATAGGGGATTGCGTCGCGCTCCGAAAAGAATTTTAATGCGGAAGAAAGAATCAGCCTGAGCTGGAGAGATCCGTCTCAAGCGATTGTTCAAGCAATTCAAGTTCATTCAGCATGACATCCCGCAAATAAAATGTGTCATTTTCGATTTCGACCAGGTAGGGTTCCCCGGTCGTCATGGATCCGGCGGCAATCCCTTCAATAAAATCGCGGGCACTATGGACACGGCTGTAACCGACACGGTATTTAAATTCCAGATGGGAAGCCGCCTTCTGACTTGAAAACTCTTCTCCGTTACGGATGAATTCACGGTTCGAACTCCGGACACGATCAATCAAATAAGCAATTTTCAACCGCTCCTGATGTTCGCTGCCATCCGGGGCTTGATGAAGCCGGGTAAAATGAGAGCTTTGAGCCAGTCCCAAGACCGGTTTCAGCAGCATGGCATGAGAAGCTTTCTTGATTTTGACTGCTCCACTAAAAATAAAAAAAGAAAAAAACAAAATAAAAAGCATGCCTGAAACACATCGAAAGCGGTTCATCTTTCCTCCAATCCGGGCATTAGCCAGAACATCGGCAGTTCCGGTTCATAGCTCAGGACCCAATCCCGATATTCACGCCGGTTCTCGCGGCTCGCGTCGCGGACAAAATCGCCCGGCACCGAAAAAGCAATCGCCAGACCCAAAACAAGCAAAATGCCGCCCCCGGCCATCCATTTGATTTGATTGCCGGAATCTTTTTCAGCCAAATGCGGGAATGAAGACGCGGCTTGTCCCACCGCGAATGAGAGCACAAAAGGGAAAGACCAGAAGCCGATAAAAATCCCCCAGTGAAGAACTTCAGAAACGAATAAACCCGGCACCAAGCGCAGCACATGAATGGATCCCATCATGGCCCCCATCCCCAGGACAAGAAAAATCCGGTAGAGCAAAGAAGCGAGGAATAAACCGCCGGTGGTCCCCAGTGTGACACCGAGCGGGTTCCAGCGGCTATTTTTTCGAACCGTCAGCCAGAAAAGCGTACTTGGGATCAGTGCACCCAAGCCGTAAAAAAGAAACGGCCGCGCCAGCACAAGCAGTCCGGAAGGATCCCGGCCGGCGGAGGCCAAAACCAGAGGCGTAGAAAACCAGACGCCAAGAAGATCATAACCCGCCAGATGAAACAACATGATTCCTCCGGCAGCCGCCAGCCAGACGGCAATCAACCGATTCATATTCTGCTGCGCTTCCATAGATCTCCTTGTTCGTTCAGGTTCCGCGCTTCTTGCTTTTCCGTTTGCCGCTTCGGCTGCCGAGCCAGGACTTCAAAGCATCTCTTTTTTCCCGCACGAGCCGGGCTACATCTTTTTGCCGGCGGGTTCCATGCCCCTTACCCATGGCGAATCCCCGTTAAAATCGGCTGTGCTAAAATAACGGCATGACTTCCGAATGCGGCCATATCGGCGTCCTCATGGTCGAACTTCATTTTCCAGCGTCTAATTCCCTGAAATCCAAACGGCGCGTTCTCGTCAGCATCAAGGAGCGGATCAAATCCCGCTTCAACGTTTCAGTCGCCGAAACCGGTCATCACGACAAGTGGCAGATATCGGTGGTTGGCATTTGCATGATTGCCAATGACCGCCGGCATATTGATGAAGCTTTTCAAAAAATCATCCTGTTGATTACATCCAACGGCGAAACCCAATTGACCCACCAGACAATCGAATGGCTTTAAGGCGTTTCTGCCGGCCGCAATTGTTCAATTTTAACCAGGGTGCCTCCGGAATCGAAATAAAGATAAACTTTGCGGTCTTCGAACCAGCTGGCGTTTCCGGGTTTATAGGCATAGCGCGTCATTCCATTCTCCTGATTCACAATCACGGGATCACCAAAAGCGTCCCGCACCTGTTCTTCGCTCCAGCCCGGTTCCACACGCCCCTCATCCAGGGCTTCGCGGATTTTTTCATAGGCTTCGGTTTCCTGCTTCAGAACATTTTCTTTCTCTTTCTCGTCTTTGGCCATTTCCCTCAGAAGCCCGATGTCTTTTGCGGTTGAGCCGCATCCCGACCCCAGCAAAACGATCACAAGCAGCAACAGGACGTTTTTTCCTTTCACGCGGATCCTCCTTAAAAAGTACAGCATCGCTCTATTCTCGCTAATCCGGGGGTTGAATGCAATCTCAACCATCCATAAAGAAACGGATGTCGGTGCTTCCGCCCGGTTCGCGCGAACGCCGGATCATGGCATCAAACCGGCGGCGCAGCCACCGCTTGAATGCCAGGCGAGTCGGCGCAAACAAAAGCATAAAGCCCGCAATATCCGTCAAAACACCGGGCGTTATTAAAAAAGCGCCGGCGATCAAAATCAAAAAAGCATCCAGCACTTTTTCAGCCGGCACTTCGCCCCGCCCCAGCGCCTGACGAATCTGCATCCACACCGCAAAACCCTGCAACCGCGCCAGAAAGGCACCCAGCATGCCCGTCAGAACAATCAGCAAAATAGTGGGCCAGAAGCCCAGCCAGGCACCCAACTTAACCAGAATAATCATTTCAATCAACGGAATTCCGATGAATAACAGCAGTAACTTCTGCATGATGCCTACCTTCCTTTGCGTTGCCCTGCTTTCAACCGCTCTTGCAGATGCGGGAAATGGGAACCGGCCCAATAGATTTTACCGCAGCCGCAGCACTGAAAAAAACGATGATAATGCTGCCGGGTTCGCGGTTCAAGCTGGTCCTGGATTTTCTTTTTCTCTACCGGCGTCAGCTTGTCATTACAGGATAAACATCGTGTAAAAGGCCGGAAAGAACCCCGCAAATGCAGACGCCGGATCACTTCTTCCCACTGTTTCGGCGGATCGGTTTCACGCAGCCAAAGTCCGCGCCGGACATTCCGGAATTTCAGCAGACCGACATCCCGGGTCAAAACCCACCGCTTCTGCCGGGCCGCCATTTCCGCGATTTTATGATCATCCCAATGGTTCTGATACAGCGAATCAAAACCGGCCAGCCGCAGGAAACGGACCAGCTTGCCTAAATGAACGTCGAGAATAAAACGCGGCCGCTGCTTCCATTGCAACCGTCCCGGGTAAACACGGATGCGGTCTTCTTCGTGTACAGAACGCGAAAGCCGTGCCCGCTTTCCGTTGACTTCGACCCGCGCAATCTCCGGATGCGGCACCCCGAGCGATTCCAGCGCATCCCCCAAGGAACGCGGTTCGCGGGTGACAGGATAAAGCCACTGCGCGCGCCGTGAACGCGGCAAAAAATCCCGCAAGGCACCGTAAAACCGGACGGCCGCCATGGGCCTTAACGCGATAAGCGGCTCATTTGATCCATGAGCCGCATTTCTTTCGTCCGGCTGCGCGCCAGTCCGGATTTCGCCGCCGCCAGAGCTACCGCGTGGGAAACGCGTTCGACCACGCGCTTATCAAAAATACTCGGGATAATATATTCTTCGTGCAATTGGTCGCGAGACACCAGTTTCGCCAGGGCTTCGGCCGCCGCCAGTTTCATGGCTTCATTGATTGCGCGGGCCCGCACATCCAGAGCCCCGCGAAAAATGCCCGGAAAGGCCAGCGCATTATTAATCTGATTGGGAAAATCGGAACGACCCGTCGCAAAAATACGGCAATACCGAACCGCTTTATGCGGATCGACTTCCGGATCGGGATTCGCCATCGCAAAAACAATATTATTGCGCCGCATCCGGCGTAGATCGGCGGGCCTTAAAATATTACCCGCCGAAAGCCCGATAAAGACATCCGCTGCTTTCAAGGCTTCTTTAAGGCTCATCCGCGGGTTTTTCCAGTCAATAATATCGGGAAGTTCGCGGCGATGTTTTTTCAACCGCGCTCCCTTTCCGGTCAACACAGCCCCCCGGCGGTCACAACCGCATAGTTCTCCGACTCCGGACGCGAGCAAAATCCGGCAGCAGGCAATGCCTGCCGCGCCGAGCCCATTGACCACGATGCGGACCTTACGCATGTCTTTTCCGACGACGCGCAGCGCGTTTTTTAACGCCGCCAGAATGACGATCGCCGTACCATGCTGGTCATCGTGCATCACGGGAATATCCAGCTCTTCTTTTAACCGGTCTTCGATCCGGAAACAGCGCGGCGCGCTGATATCTTCCAGATTCACGGCACCGAACACCGGCGCCATGCGCTTAACCGTTTCCACTATTTCCTCTTCATTTTGAGTTTTAAGACAAACCGGCCAGGCATTGATTCCGGCAAATTCGCGAAAAATCATGGCTTTC
This sequence comes from uncultured bacterium, assembly GCA_964526065.1. Classification (GTDB taxonomy): domain Bacteria; phylum Omnitrophota; class Omnitrophia; order Omnitrophales; family Aquincolibacteriaceae; genus CAZGID01. The sequence continues at coordinate 15,875 of CAZGID010000022.1, read as the reverse complement.
CCTTCCATCACGGGAATCGCAGCTTCCGGGCCGAGATTCCCAAGACCGAGTACCGCCGATCCATCGGAAACAACGGCCACGCTGTTGCTCTTGAGCGTCAATGTATGAACAGCTTCCGGATGCTGCTGAATGGCCTGCGATACACGCGCGACGCCCGGGGTGTAAACCATAGAAAGCCGGTTCCGGGTCCGAATGGGAAATTTATTCTGGGTCGCGATCTTTCCGCCCAGATGCATCAGAAAGATCTGATCGGAAACCGAAAGAATGCGAACCCCTTTTATCCGGCTCAGGCGCTGCGTGACGGCATAACCGTGCTCTACATTTTTGACATCAATGGTGACATCACGAATAAAGACATGGCGGGATACTTCAACCAGATCGACGGCCGTCACCACCGCCCCCGCGCGGGACAGCAGCTGCACCACCCGGGAAAGCATCCCCGGCCGGTTCCGGATTTCAAGGCGCGCCGTCAGGCGGTAATTCGAGTAGGGAATATTGTCTTTCATGCGGTCGTGGGTTCTTCCTCCTTGGATTTCTGTTTGGATAATTTCAATGCGGCTCCGGTGGCTCGTGTCAGTTTATTCAGCATTTCCCATTCCGTCCGTGCCCGGTTCATTAAAACGGCCCACGGACTGCTGCCGGGATCGGAAAATACAAATTTACGCCGTTTGACTTCCTGGTACACGGTCAACAGCCGCCGGGCGCATCGCTCCGCAGACAAGTTTTCGGCGGTTTCCAGCGCTTCCTCCACCATCTGTTTACGTGCGGATGCATTCTGATCATAAACGGCTTCCAAAGCAGCGATATAAGATTTTATTTCGGCGCGTCCGATCAAATATCCGTTTTTCCCGTCCCGCACAACTTCCCGCACACCCGGGGCATCAATGGCCACGACCGGCAGCCCCGCCGCCATCGCTTCCGTCACCACCAGCCCCTGGGTCTCGCTGAGCGATGCAAAAGCAAAACAATCCATCGCTTTGTAGGCCTGAATCAGCGCCTTGTCTTTCAAGACACCCGGCATCACCAGACGCTTCTTAAGCCCTGCGGCTTCAAATCTCTTTTTAAGTTCCGCTTCTTCCGCACCGCTTCCCGCCACAAGAAACCAGACATCCGAATGCCGTGAGGCAAATTCCATCACCGCTTCCGCCAGAAAACCCAGATTCTTTTCCTGGGATAATCTTCCGGAATAACCCACCACAAAAGCCCGCGCCGGTATTTTCAGCCGTTTGCGCAACGCCGCCCCCGTCACTCGCTGACGGAAACGCGCGGTATCGACGCCGGTCGGAACCACCGCGATTGGTTTGGTCACCCCGCGTTCAAGCAGAAGATTCCCTACGCTTTCACTCGGAACAATGACCTGATCCGTAATGTTGGCAAAACCAACGGAATGCTCAATCACAAACCGCCGCATTACTTCGCTATCCAATGAAAAGTAGCTCGTATAATGTTCAAACATGGTGTGGTAGGTAAAAATGTGCGGAATGCGGTACTGACCACTCAGCCGGATCGCCATATCTCCCATTAAAAAGGGATGATGAGAATGCACGATGTCGGGACGAAAGTTTTTAAACAAATCTTCTACGAGACCCGGTATCGGGAGATTGAGAGAAAAATCCGTCCCGTTAAATTTCTGAATGGCCGGCACCCGGATAACATTTTTTTCTTTACCGGGCTGATTTTTAAATTGCGGCGCCACAATCCAGACTTCATGCCCCGTGCGCCGGATTTCGCGCGTAAAGGTCTGGATGGAACGTTCCAGACCGCCGACAATCGGCGTGTAGGTATTGGACAGCATCAAAACTTTGAATTTAGACTGTGGGGATTTCAATTTCGTCCTTTCCGTCCGGAATAGAAACCGCTTCAAACCCGGGGAAACGAACTTCGAGGAGAGGCCGCGGGCCGCGCCAATTCCCCGTAATATGGACCACCGCTTTCGCCGATTCGGGCCGGATTGAAAGCGTGATATCGCCAAACTCTGTCGGAGCCGGTCCGAAATAAATCTCCTCCCGCTGACGCAGCCAAGCTGGCGCCACACCGGAACCAAGGATCAGCGCACCGCCTTCCTCCCGCACCAGAAAATTCCGGATCATCATCACCCACTCGGCCGCCGCCCAGATATGCTGCCCATCGCCCATGCATCCGCCGCGTGTCTGCGGATGCACCGCTTCGGGCCATTGTCCCGTGGGGGTGGCCAAATCCGCGAGGTCCTTAACGACCTTGAAAAACCGGACATCCCCCGCGCGCAGCAGAACCTGCGCGATATGAAGCGTGAGATAAGGGTTAATGCCGGAATGACTCATATCATGAAAGAAGCCTCCGCCCACAAAACTATTTTTCAGTAAATAGTCGATCGTACGCATCACGCGCGGATGCCCGGCCGGCCAGACCCTCCCGGGATAATCGCTCGACAGAGAACCAATCGCCCCTGTATCCATGCGCCGGTAAGGAGAAGCCGGCATCATGGAATCGCCGATATTTTGATCCACATAGACAAAACTTTTATCGATCGCTTTTCGAAACGCCTCCGCTTCTTCCCGGCATACCGCCGCCTCTTTGTCATTGCCGTAGCTGTGAAGAAGCTCCGAGGCCTGATCGAGTCCGGCAATGCTCCAAAAATCGTCCCAGTAATAATAGTCATTCGGGCCAAGGTGTTCCGCACTGAATCCGGGAGGCAGCAGGCCGGCATGCGGTTCTTTCCCGTCGCCAAGCCGTTTGCGCCGGATCCAGTGAACGGCCCGGATCAAGGTCTTCTCCCATTCAGGTGTCAGCTTTCCTCCGATCAGCTTTTGATACTTGCCAACAATCCAGAGCACCTGGCCGTTCGAATCCCATTCGCCGTCCTGGGAACAAAAATAACCGGTCGGACGCTGACGTTTCGGAAACGTTTTTAAAATTTTCGTCGCCCGTTCTTTCAGCCCGGCACACAACAGGGCATGAAGAATAAAAGCAGCATCGCGAAACCAGAAATGACGGTAAGTGTAAGGCCCCGGATAAACATCATCCGGAGAGTGAAGCAGCATGGAACGCAAAGCGGCATCATACAAAAACTGATATTGGGCATCCGGAATCCGCAAGCGGGCGGCCGGCTTCAGATTTGTTTCCCAGCGCACACCTTCCCGGTCCGCCGGACGCCGGACCGGCCCTGTGTTTTTCTTCCCCAGCGGGATGGTAAGCTGGCAGCGTTTCATTTTTCCCGGTTGAATCTTCCATAAGGCCGCGGCGGTTGCCATCCCCACCCGGCACTTAATTTCCTCACGCACATCGTCCTCCGGCAAAGACCGGAAAACATCTCCCTGGTGATATTCCGAGAACCGGTGGCGGTCGGGTTTCTCATGAAAATAAACGAAGTGCTTGTCATCAATTTTCCAGCCGGACCGGTCTTCAAGCAGTTTTAGATGATCGATGAAGCTGACGCCTTCCGGATTAAACGGACGAACCGATACCACCAGCCACGCCTCGCGGGAAGCGAACCCCTCAACTTCAAGACGGCAAACCCGCTGGCCGTCCTCTTCCAGCATTTCCGCCTGCGAGCGAATCCACTCCTGAGCCGATGCACTTCGCGTCCAGACGGCGAGATTTCCCTCCAGCCGCATCCCCTGCTCGGCCGCTTGTTCGCGGCTGGGGGTCAACGTAACGCCGCCCGGTTCCAGAAGCCAGGCATCTAATGACCAGCCATCGTAGTGCGGTGTTAAAAGCCCGCGCGGATCGACAATGGGATAATCGGATAAATCCGGCAGTCCCACTGCCGTCCAGTTGCGGTGGGTCAGGTTGATGTGGGTAATCGAAAAGGCCCGGGGGACAAAAGCGGGATCCCGGGGATTGAATTGATTGTTCACCCAGTAGGGCCAAACCCAGTCCAGATTATGCTGGATGGCCTGGGCGTTCATGATGCCGCGCGCCTGCAACACGGTCGACAAGCGTAGTAACTCAATGGGAGCAACGATTTCTGAAGGCTGGGCAAAACGCTGGATCTGGGAAAGAAACTTGATCGGATCAATGAACCCCTGCGCCATCGCCACTTTGCGCAGGAGATACCGCCACGGAATCCACCTTCGCCACATAACTCCTCCGGTCTCAAGCCCGCAGGCAGGGTTGCAGATGGTTTATTTTATCTTATTTAGCGATGGCCCGCCATTTCTTCCAGTTTCATGACATAGGCATCCGCACAGGACTGGCAATGGACAAGGCCGTTAAAATGATAGACCCAGTGCCGGATCTTTTTCTCACATTGCGAACAGTACCGGACGGGAAAACGCATTCTCGTCATGAGACGGTCATACATCCGGTACAAGAATTGAAACCCGGCTGTTTCCAGATTCATTCCGGACTCGCTTCCTCCCCCGGATCTTCCATTTCCAGGGATACAACACTAGTCTCGGATTCCAGCAGCCACGCCAGACATTCCTCGCAAAACACGTAATTACTGACTTTGTTACAAGCTGCACAAGCCATCGTAAGCACGCTCCTCATCTAAGGATAACACACCCCGTCTGCGTCCGGCTCAGGAAAAACCCGCTTTTGCCTTCCTCCGGGAAAGCTTTCGGGCGTCGAGCTTTCCCGGACAAAAAAGATGCTGTTTTCAAAATATTTCTAACTGTTTAATCCGGCAAGGCCGACATATAAAGCAGAAACAAATTTTTTTCAGGGGTGACTTATGAACCGACTGATTCGTTACATAGCCCTTTCCTCGTGGCGAAAATTCCGCAAGTTTTGCGTGGACACCACCTGGAAAGAAGCGAGCTTATGTTTCGACCGAACACTCCAAATTATAGACGCCTGAGAATCAATTTTTTCTACCTTCGGTGCGCGCCGACGTGGCGCTACCGCGGGAATCGCTGATCCGGATTTTCCGGTTCCAGTTGTTTCCGATCAGGTGGATCCCCAGCCCGGGACGGGCTCACCCTCTTACCGGATCACTAAATCCGGTGTAAAATCCTTTTCATGGCAGCATCCGGCCGCACCATTATTTTTGGAGACATCCATGCCTGCTACGAAGAATGGCAGGATCTCATGGATAAATTGAAGGTCTCGAAAAACGACCGCCTCATATCCGTCGGCGATCTTGTTTTCAAAGGCCCTTCAACTTCCCGCACGCTGGATCTCGCCATGAGCTTACCCAACCTTGAAGTCGTCGTCGGCAATCACGAATCATTTCTGATCGAGGGCTGGAAGAAAGGCGCCATTATCCCGCAAAAGCCTTACCACGCGCCGGCACTCAAAGAAATGCAAAAGAAAATGGCCCAGTACCGCGCCTACATTGAAAGCTGGCCTTACAGCATTGTGGAAAAAGAATTTTGCGTGGTCCACGCGGGACTTCATCCGGACCGGGGTGTGACGGAGCAGCGTATCGAGGATGTGACCACGCTTCGCACTCTGGAAGACGGCCGGGCCTGGTTTGACGCTTACAGCGGCAGCCGCCTTGTGGTTTTCGGACACTGGGCGCGGTTGGGACTGATCGAGCGGAATAATGTCATCGGCCTCGATACCGGCTGCGTTTATGGCGGCCGTTTGTCGGCGGTCGTTCTGCCCGAGAGAAAAGTGGTCAGTGTTCCGGCCCGCCGGGCCTATATCCCCAAGGGCTAGGCATTAAAGCCGGAAAGCAGGCTCCGCGTCGGTCTTGAACTTACTGCGAACCTCGTTGAGCTTCTTTTCGATCGCCAGGAAAATCTGCTTCACTTCTTCGGCTGAATAATCGTAACTGTGTTTATTGGCACAATGTTCCAGAATATCCAGTTTACGAATCACTTCATTGGTCCGCTTCGCGGCAAGGCGTTTGAAGCGGTCTCTTTTGCTCTGAATCGTTTCCATCTAATTCCCCCTAATTAAAAATCACGGTCACCTGTCGGTCACCGGTTAATCACCGATCTGTTTTCTATGATGAATGTATAACACATGGATATTCTATTTGCCAGTTGGGAGCGGACAAAAATCAGGAAAGCTCGGATAGGCCGAGGCGGTCGAGAAACCGCTCAAAATCGGGATGCCGGATCTCTTCCCGCGCGGAGGCAAAGCCGGTCTTCCCAAACGCCCGCCGGCGGAAAAGCCGCTCCAACCACTTTTGCTCCTGCGGCGAAAGAGAAATCCGTTCCTTCCGTTCCCGGTGCATCAGATAAGGAGATTCGGGATC
>CAZGID010000022.1:0-9738 GCA_964526065.1 uncultured bacterium | reverse complement strand
ATTCAGGCGGCAGGTAATCCCCCCACAGATAATCATCGATAATTAATAAGCCCCCGGGCTTGAGCAAATCCCAGCTCAATACCAAATCTTCCAGCGTGTCGTCACCGCGGTGGGAACCATCAATGTAAATGATGTCAAAGGTCTCCGCAGGCAGGTGCCTCAAAATCGCCTGAGAACGCCCCTCAAGCGTCACCGCTTTCTGCCCGGCTCCGGAGCGTTCAAGATTCTTCAGATAACGCGCCTTAAGATCGCCGGGGAAAATATCAATGCCGGTCAACCGGGCGTCGGGATGCGTGAGAATATTTTCGAGCATCCAGATTGCAGAACGCCCTTCAAACAGTCCCACTTCCAGATAGTGAACGGGCCGGCCACGATAAGCGGCCAGTTGTTCTGTCCACAGCGGAATGTTCACCGAAAACCAGTCTTCCGTGAATTCGTAGCCTTTCGCGGATTTTTCCTGCACGCTTTCTTCGGCAGCGGCCGGACCCGAAAAAATCAGCAGCACAACGACGGCAGCCCGCAGTAAGCGTTTAAAGGGTTTCATGATAAAGTGTCGTCTCCAGGACCCGGTCATTCAGCGTCACTCCGATAACATTCTCCATCACTTCATATAATGTCACGAGATTGATTCTCCGCAAGGCTTCAGCCGCCTCTTCCACAAAGCCGGGATCGAATGCCAGAAACTCCAGATGACCTTCCACCCGGTCTTTAAGCAGGTTCCTGAAGTTTTCCATTTCGCGCCGCGTTTTTTTGATCAGGACAATGCGGGTATTCTTTAATTTTTTGGGCAGACTCGAAGCTTTTTTAACCGGCACATAACCGCAGTCAATCCACAATTCCGGTTTGCCCGTCTCATCTTCGATGACAAGGTCCGGTTTATACGTCATGCCCACGGGAACTTCGACCCGAAGCCGGGGATCATAAAAGAGAATATATCCCAGAACCTTGAGAATGATATGAAAGCGCGTTTCCGAGTCGGTTTTAACCAGAATCAGCTTTTTCCTTTTCAGACGAGGGCCTTCCAAATCGAAGGTGTATTTTTCAATCATAAGGCTATTGTACGCTAAATGCAGAGACGGGAAGACGGATTTTAAAGCATCCGCCGGACTTCTTCGAGCAGACGGCGCGCCTCAAAAGGTTTGATAATGAAGGCGCAGATTTCGTAGGAACCAAAGAGATGCTCGAGCTCCGCTTTTCCGGACATAATGATGACCGGCAAATGCCGGAACGCACTGTCGATCCGGCGAATCTCTTTCAGTACCTGAAGGCCGTCTTTTCGAGGCATGAGAATGTCGAGAATCACCAGATCCGGACAACCCTGCTCAATCTTGCCAAGGCCATCTTCGCCGTCAAAGGCGGTTAAAACTTCAAACCCATCGGCAAGAAAGCGGGCTTCCAGAATAGAAACCAGCCCCTTGTCGTCATCGACAATGAGCACTTTCTTCCCCGCCGATCCATTTCCTTGAAGATTCATATTTCAGGCTCCGGACATAAAAAAACCCGTTTCCGAAAAGGGAAGCTCTTCCGGAAGCGGGTAATCTTCCCGGATGCACTGGCAACCCGGCCGGCCGCGTGGACCCCGTGGCTTTGCGTCCCACCCTTGCGGATGGTTTGCCCTTTTCAGTAAACCGTATAAAACCGTTTAGATAAAGAAAGTGTACCCGGCAGAATGCAGGAAAGCAAAGGGGCTATTGCTTGGCAGACAGGGCGGCGGCCGGAAGAAAAAGGCTGGTCGCCGTGGGACTTCCTGGGACTTTCCGGCCTTTTTGGCCTTCCTCAAGCGGCGGTTGTTTCAAAAGCCGCTGGCTCAAGGCCCGTTCCAGGGCGGCCAATTCATGCGCCAGCACCACCGAAACCTTTTCATAGGATCCATCGGGAAGCCGGGCCTCATAAGGCTGGCCGGTATGAGACGAGCGGTTGGAAACGCGTGTCACAAATTCCTGGGCTGTATCGATCGGGTCTGCATCATACTGCTTGTGATGCATCTTCCACTTCAACCACCGTGCGGCCTTGTCACCGTCATAGGAGCGCCCATTGCGGATAAACTGAATATCCGAATCCTGAATGATCTCCAGCAAATAAAGAATTTTTTCCTGTTCGCTGCACTGACTGCGGCCTTTTAAAAATTCATCCAGCCGGAGTTCCTGGCGTTCCTGTGTATCCAGATAGGAAAAAGACGATGAGGAAGAAGCTTCAGGAGTTCCCTGACGAAGGGTGCTGCATCCGGGAGCGAGCAAGATCAAAATGAAGATGATGTAACGATGCTGCATGCTGCTTAAGTTTGAAACCTCACTCTTCCACTATATCGACATTGGCCGATGCGGTCTATAGCTTTTTTTCTAAGAGAGAAATTTCTAATAAAAAGAGGCTTTACGGCGGACCAGGTCTTTCAAAAAGGGACTGACGGAAAAACGGGCGGCATCCACTTCGGCGCCAAAACGCGTAAGATCCTGAACGATGGCTTCCGCTCCCAGCGTATCGGCGTAACGCAAAAGCCCTCCCCGGAAAGGCGGAAATCCTGTTCCCATGATCATGCCGATATCCACGGTCGCAGCGCTATCGACCACGCCTTCTTCCAGACAATAAGCCGCCTCATTGATCATAATCAGGATCATGCGCTTGAGTGCATCCGCTTCACGGGTCTGACGCGGACGGGTTCCAAGAGAAACGGCCGGATTGACGGTTTTGTCCTTCCCTGCATAGAGATAAAACCCTTTACCGGTCTTTTTTCCCAAAAACTTCTGTTTATAGACATTCTCCAGTATCCCGGCTACCTGCATCCGCGCACCGAAAGCTTCCTGCAGAATATGGGCCACTTTGTATCCGACATCGACACCGACCTGGTCGACCAATTCGACCGGCCCCATCGGCATCCCGAAGCGCGTCGCCAGCCGGTCCAGCACTTCCGGCGAAAGCCCCTCCTCCATCAAATGCGCCGCTTCATTTAAATAAGGCAGAAGCAGCCGGTTCACCAGAAAACCGGGACGGTCTTTGACCACGATTACGGTTTTTCCCAACTGGCGGGAAAACTGAATCACTTTTTCGGCGGTGGAATCTGATGTTTTCTCGCCTCGAATCACTTCCACCAGCGGCATGCGATGCACCGGATTAAAAAAGTGAAGCCCGACCACCCGGTCTGGACACGGCGTGGCGCTCCCCATTTCCGTAATCGAAAGCGATGACGTATTGGAAGCCAGTACGGCGTCCGGCGCGGCCAGCCCGCTCAGCTCCCGGAACACTTTCTTTTTAATCTCCATATCCTCCACGACGGCTTCAATCAAAATGTCGCAGCTTTTGAGTCCGTCCGTCGAAAGCCCCGCGGAGATCAATCCCATTTTGTACTCGACTTCATGAGGCAGGATTTTGCGCCGTTTCATGGCCCCTTGATAAATCCGCCGGGCTTCCCGCAAGGCATTCCCCAGCGCCTGTTCCTGAATATCACGGATCCGGACCGGAATATTGCGGTAACTGACAAGCTGCGCAATCCCGCCGCCCATCACGCCGGCGCCGATCACTCCGCACTTGGTCACCGGAAAACGGCCCTCGGTGCCGGTCCATTTACGCTTCTTGTATTGCTCGGACAGAAAGAAAACATGAATAAGATTCTTGGAAACATCCGTCGCTCCGAGCCGCGCAAAATGTTCACTCTCGAGGCGAAACGGGTGGGCGGAAGAATCCGTCACCGTTTTTTCCAGCAAATCCAGAATCTCAAAAGGAGCCGGATAAAAATGACCAGCCCGCTTTTTCACATCCGTGCGGGCCCGTTTAAATACGAGTTTCCGTCCCCACGGTGTTTTTTCAAGAAACCAGTTCATGGGAATAAACTTTTCCTTCTGCTTCCGGGCTCCGGCCACGCCTTTTTCCACCGCCCGGCGCGCCAGCTTGACCGATTCTTCTTTCAGCAATTGATCCGCCACAACGGCATCGACCATTCCCTTCCGGAAAGCGTCGCGACCATCCACAATACTTCCGGATAAAATCAAAGGCAAAGCCCTCAAAAGTCCGACGCGCCGCGGCAGGCGGATACTGCCCCCAAATCCCGGCAAAATACCAAGTTTGACTTCGGGCAAACCGATTTTGACATGGTCAGAAAAACTGGTGACGATAAAATCACAGGAGAGCGCCAATTCATAACCGCCTCCCAGACAGGCGCCGTTAATCACCGCGACCGTCACCTGGGGTAAATCAGCCAGCTTCTGAAAGACCTCTTTGCCCGCCTCGGCTTTTTTGAACGCCTCTTCTTCGGTCGTAATCGAACGGATTTCCTTAATATCCGCACCCGCAACAAAAAAACGGGGTTTGGCGCTTGTGACGAGAAGGATTTTTAGTTCGCCGGAACGGCGATGGATTTCATCGAGGTGGCCGGAAAATTCTTTGAGATTTTCCGAAGTCAGAACATTGACGTCGGTATCCGGAAGGTCCAGCTCCAGAACAGCGACGTCCTTTTCAATCTGCAGTTTCCAGGCGCTCATGCACTGCGCTCCAAAATCAGCGCGCCCCCCTGGCCGCCTCCGACGCAGAGGGACACCAGCCCCGTGGCAAGCGAGCGGCGCTTCATTTCCATAAGACAAGTCAGAATCAGCCGCGAACCACTGACTCCTACCGGATGGCCCAGCGCAATTGCCCCGCCGTTGACATTCAACTTGTCATAAGGAATGGCTCCGACCGGCTGGCCGGAAGAAAAATTCTCTTTGGCAAAGGACGCCGAATCCAGTGCTTCGACACTGGCAATCACCTGAGCTGCAAATGCTTCATTAATTTCAAAAAGACCAATATCGCTTAATTTCATTTTGGCTTTTCGCAGTACTTTTTCGATGGCGAATGCCGGCCCCATGCCCATTTCACTCGGCTCCAGGCCGACATAATCATAAGCCCGCAGGGTTCCCAGCACTTCATATCCCAAGGCCCGGGCCTGTTCTTCTTCCATAATAAGAAGCGCACAAGCGCCGTCGGTGATCTGCGATGCGTTACCGGCCGTGACCGTTCCGGTTCTCCGGTCAAAAACCGGTTTCAGCTTGGCCAGAGCCTCCATGGTCTGATTTTCACGGACTCCATTATCATCGCGTGCCCATTTTTCATATTCAGGGGGTAAAGCGACCGGCATGATTTCCTCGCGCAGCCGTTCCCGGGCCGCCTGCACGCGCTGGTGGCTTTCCAGGGCAAACTGATCCTGCTGTTCACGGCTGATCCCGAATTTTCGCGCCACCACTTCCGCCGTCTGTCCCATATTGAGCCCGCAAACCGGATCGGTCAGCGCCAGTTGAAGCGCGGAAATCGGTTTAAAATGGCGCGGCCGGACTTCCAGAATGACTTTCAGACGATCCGCAAATGTCCGCGCACGCTGCAATTTTAATAGAAGCCGTGCCGTTTCGCGGCTGAAGAGAAACGGTGCTTCGGACATCGACTCCGCCCCGCCGGCAATCACAATGGAATCGACTCCCGCCCAGATCTTTTCAGCCGCACTGGTCACCGATTCAAAACCGGAAGCGCAATTGCGGTTGACGGTATAGGCTTTTTTATCCTTCGGAATACCGGCGTAAAGACTGATCACCCGGGCCACATTGGCCGCATCGATCGGCTGCCCGACACACCCCATGATGACTTCATCGACTTTGCGGGGATCAAATTCGGTTTTCTGAATAAGTTCATTAATGCAGATCGCGCCCAGCTTCTGGGCCGGAAGGCGGGAGAAAAGCGTCCAGGCTTTGATAAATGGGGTGCGGATACCGCTGACAATCGCAATTTTTTTCATCGTAGTACTATTGTATCGTCCCCGAAGAAGAAAGACTAAGCGAAACTTTTAATCATTTTGCTGCACAACGGGGACTTGCTCCCCCTGCGCATATAAGACTCCGGGGAAAATCTCACGCGGGACATCGCGATCGGTATCCGAAACCAGGATCCGCTGGCCGGGCAAGACCTGTGTACCCGGAGGCACCCTCAAAGGCTTCTGCAAAATCGAGCGGCCGGGTTCCTGAAAATACTCCGGGTCGACGACCTCAAAAAAGCCGCCCGGCCGGGCACCGATTTCTTTAATTCGTGGTTTCTCCTTCAGCCAGGCCCGGGTCCATGCATCTTCCGGCTCGACGGCCGAAGCCGTGCCAAAACTGGCAACGGCCAAAACCAGAGCCACTAATCCGGCCCGGATCTTCATGCAATTTTTTTCCCGCCGGTTCGCCCTTTCAATTCATCATCCCGTACCGGCTCGGGTTCATCCAGGCCGCTTTCTCGATAACCTTCTTTCTGCAATTCCTCCCCTGCGTATTCCCGCAAATGTTCATCCACTTCATCATTCCTCTCTTCTTCCGGCCCGGAAGCTTCACGCCGCGGATTTCTTAACCCGTTTTCCTCCTCCAGTCGTCGAATATCCTCCTGCTCCAGATCCGTCCCGGCCGGCTTTTTATTTGCGGACTTTGGTGTTTTATTATTCTTTTTCATGCTACCGCTCCTGTGTGTTATTCACGGCTGATGAGTTCCACGGTACTGGCTTGAGGCCCCTTTTCTCCATCCTCTTCCACAAACCGCACCAGACTGCCTTCCTTTAGCTCATTGAAACCGCCATTCAAAACACTGTTGCGATGAAAATAAATTTCGCGTCCTTCATGGGTGATAAAAAACCCGTAATCCTCTCCGGTAAAAATCCGGGAGATGCGCCCCAATGTTTCCTGGGCGGGATGGGATTTCACTTCCCGCCGCTGCTGGCGCACCAGTTTTTGCAAACTGCGGCGTGCCGCTTGAAAGGCGTCGTTGAGAACTTTGGGCAGCGGGTCGTGCATATCGCCGCCGCTGGACTCGCGTTTGACGACCACTTCATGACCCGGCGGAACGTGCATATCAATCAGCACGCGGTACGGATTTCCCCGCCGTTGATGCGTTTGCGGCTGGTCGATCGAAATCCGGCAGCGCGTCATATGGGAACAGACCTGCTCCAGTTTTTCGACTTTCCTGTTGATGAGTTCCTTGAGTTGATCCGTTTTGGCCACATGAAGAAAATGGGTTTCAATCTGGGTATTCATGGAAACGCCCCCTTCGTTAGCGGATCTCTTCTACATTAAAAACTAGCAGGATAAAAAAGAGATAACCATCAGGGAAATGCTGAGTTCAATGCTGGCAGGCCGGGCAAAAATAACTGGTTCTTCCGCCCACCGTGGCCCGCGACAGCGCCGAATGGCAGCCGGGACACCGGGTCCTTTTTTCTCCACGGTGACGCGTGAGAAAATTTTGCGGCATTTTTTCAGGCTCCGCATGCGCCCGAATAGCCCGGTCAAACACGCGGAGCATTTGGCGATATAAATCCTTGATTTCTGACTCTTGAAGTTTATCGACGGGACGCCGCGGATGAATCCGCGCCTGAAAAAGAATTTCATCGGAATAGACATTCCCGATGCCGGCCAGTCTTTTTTGATCCATTAATACGGCCTTGATCGCGCTGTGGGTTCCCTGAAGGATTTTTTTGAAATCGGAATAGGACAGTGAGGACGCATCCGGCCCGAGATGATGCCCTTCCACAAACTGCTTTTCATCCTGCGTCAAATCCACATGACCGAACAAACGCTGATTGACATAAGCCAAGCGGTTGCGTTTGGCGAATTCAAATAAAATCCGGGCATGTTTGGGAATTTTTTCCCGGGCTTTTTCATAATCCACAAATCCGGTCATTCCAAAATGCAAAACCACCGCGGGACCATGATCGGTTTCAATAAAGAGATACTTTCCGTGCCGGTGGGTCGACCGGATGAATTTTCCGCGTAAGGCGGAACGAAGCCGCTGCTCACTGACCTCGAGGATTTTCCGGCTGAGCACCCTCACATTCCGGATTTTCTTACCCTTGACCGTCCGGTTCAGATAGCGGCGAAAAACTTCTACATCAGGTAACTCCGGCATGGCATCCTCCCTTTTATTTCGAAGCGATATGCTCGGGGAATGCCTCTTCGTGATGCCCGTTCTTTTCCCGTCCATTCCCCGAGGCGGCTTCTGTCCTGTCTGCCTCTTCAATAATTCGTGTGATGTCCGGACGCGCCAGCGTTTCATATTGGATCAGGGCATGCGCCAGCGCGTTCAGCTGCGGCCGGTGTTTCCGGATAACCTGCTCCGCCCGGTGTTCCATTTCTGCCATCAAGCTGCGAACCTCTTCATCGATAAGCCGTGCCGTATCCTCACTGAAGTCACGGGGCTCTCCCATTTCCCGTCCTAGAAAAACGTGCTCTTCTCCGTGACGGAAATAGACATGACCGAGTTTTTCACTCATTCCCCATTGGCACAGCATTTTTTTGGCAATCTGCGTGGCCTGTTTGAGATCCTGCTGAGAGCCCGTTGAGACCTCACCAAACACCACCCGCTCGGCCGCCAATCCCCCGAGCATCACCGCCAGGCGGTTTTCCAGATAGCTTTTACTGAGATTGTGCATTTCTTCGCGCGGCAACTGCTGCGTCGCGCCCAAAGAATGCCCGCGCGGCATCACTGTAACTTTTTCGGGAGGATCGGCGCCAGGCAGCAAATGCGCCACCAGGGTGTGGCCGGATTCATGAAAAGCGACCTTTTCCTTTTCACTTTCGCCAAGAAATCCCTCGCGTTCACTTCCGAGCATAATCCGGTCGGCGGCATTCTCGAATTCCTGACGGCCAACATTGTTTTTATTTTTCCGGCCGGCCAAAAGGGAGGCTTCATTCACCAGATTTTTCAAGTCGGCTCCGGAAAACCCCGGAGTGCGCGCCGAAATATTTTCAAAATCAACGTCTTCGGCTACGGGGACTTCCCGGCTGTGAATGCGCAAAATGGCTTCGCGTGCCTTCTTGTCCGGGTATTCCATGACGATGTGCCGGTCAAATCTACCCGGTCGGGTCAAAGCCGGGTCAAGAACATCCGGCCGGTTCGTCGAGGCAATGACAATCACAGTTTCATAGGGCGAAAAACCGTCCATTTCGGAAAGAATCTGATTCAGAGTCTGTTCGCGTTCATCATGGCCACCGCCGAGCCCGGCCCCGCGGACCCGCCCGATTGCATCAATTTCATCGATAAAAATAATGGCAGGCGCTTCCTTCTTTGCCTGCGCAAACATGCTTCGAACGCGAGACGCCCCCACACCGACAAACATTTCAATAAATTCAGAACCGCTGATAGAAAAAAAAGGCACTCCGGCTTCGCCGGCCATGGCACGCGCCAGAAATGTTTTCCCCGTTCCCGGCGGCCCCATAAAAAGAACACCTTTAGGAAGTTTGGCGCCGAGTTTTTTATAGCGGCCCGGTTCTTTCAAATACACGATGATTTCTTCCAGATCTTTCTTGGCATTCGTCAATCCCGCCACATCCTGAAAATTCTCCTGCCGCCGTGACGGTTGAAATCGCTTGGCACGGGAGCCTCCGATACCGAACGGACCGCCGCCTTCCGACATTTTCCCCATTTGATCCTGGTAGCGCCGGCTCGCGTAGAAGAAAAATCCCAGGATCAAAATCCAGGGGAGAAAGTTAATCAGAATCAGCGCCCACCAGGACCGTTCTTCAGGACTTGCCGACAGGGTCACATCGTGTTCCTGAATCAGCGGCATCAGCGCCGGATCTTCAATAGGCGGCAGAACCGAAACAAATTCCCTTCCTTCTTCGGTTTCACCGGCCCGAGGGTCCGGCTTCAGCGTCCCGGCTATACGCTGCCCTTCAATGTCGACGCTGGCCACCCGCCCGCGCTGAAGCAGATCCTTGAACTGGGTATACGGCATTTCCTCGCTCGACGACGCCGGCAAAA
>CAZGID010000021.1:0-21178 GCA_964526065.1 uncultured bacterium | reverse complement strand
CTGCATGTTGTCGCTTCCTTAGTGTTTCTTTACGACCGGACAATCCGGATTAATCCATTCCAGGACGACTGTTTTTCCGCTGTAATCGGAAAGCGAATGGCTTCGGCCAAACGTGTCCGGCAGCGTAAAATCGGGAGCTGTTTCTCCGACCGCGGCTTCTTGTGAAAATGCCGGCGGCAGAGTAGAAATAAAGAGAGTAAACAGAATAACCATGACTTTTTTCATGACTTCCTCCTTGTGTCAGGCGTTGGGGATTGGGATTCGGTTTCTGATAGAGTGCGAAGAACGATACTGGGAGTGATGATTTCCGGCAGAAGCACCGGTGTGCTGGATGTCCCGCGCGGATAATAGACATACAACGGGATGCTGCTGCGCCCATAACGGGCCAGGGCCTGCGTGATTTCGGCATCGCGCTGGGTCCAGTCGGCCTTGATTGCGCGGATCCGGCGCTGACGAAACAGCTCAACCACTTCTTTCGTGGATAGCGCCAGCCGTTCGTTGACCTGACAGCTGAGGCACCAGGCAGCGGTGAAATCGATGAAGACGGGTTGTGAACTGCTTTTCATGTCTTCATAAATTTCGGCCGAATAACTTTCCCAGGCAATGCCGTCACCTTTCATTGTTTGAGCTGCCAGATCATAGCGGGTAAAGCGGGCGGTGATAACCGCGATTCCCAATCCGGCGGCAATCAATAGAAAAGCCGCCATGCTCCATTGACGCCGGCTGGATTTTTCTGCTTGATAAGGAATACGGCCCCAAGCCACCGCTCCGGCCGCGGTTAAGATAAGCGAAAGCGTGATACCGGCCGCGAGGGCATTCAGACGGATGTGCAGCGAAAGCAGCCAGACAAGCCAGAACACAGTTGCCAGCAGCAAAAGGGCCAGGATTTGTTTAAATCGAATCATCCAGGCGCCTGGTTTCGGCATGAATCGCAGAAGCGATGGAAAAGCCGAAAGAAGAAAATAGGGGAAAGCCATGCCGGCGCCGAGTGCCGTAAAAATCAGCAGCGATATCGCGGGCGGCTGGGTGAGGCCAAAGCCCATCGCGGTTCCCATGAACGGAGCCGTACAGGGCGTTGAAACAATGGCAGCCAGGATGCCGCTGGCGAATGTTGCGGGCGTGCCACGGTCCCCCGAAAGAAACCGGCCCAGTCCGGTCAGCGAATGTCCGGCTTCGAAAACACCAAAAAGGCTGAGAGAAAAAAGAAAAAAGAGAACGGCGAGAACGGCAACGAACACAGGTGATTGTAATTGAAAACCCCAGCCGATTTGTTCTCCGCCGGCACGCAGGATCAGCATCAAGCCCGCCAGAATCCAGAATGAAAAGACAATGCCCGCACTGAAAACAATGCCTTGTCGCAGCGCGTGCGTTTCACCGTGGGCGGCATGCGAGACAAAATTGAGAATTTTTAAGGAAAGCACGGGAAGAACGCAGGGCATTAAGTTCAAAATCATGCCGCCGAGAAATGCGAATAAAAGTGCCCAGGGCAAGGTTGGACCGGAAGGCCGGTTCAATGCGGCCGGCAAGGCGCCCCCGCTTTGCAGCGGAACGGATACAGCCAGAGATTTTTCGGAATCACGTCCCCGCCAGCCCTGGCCGGAAACGAGAATGCCGTCCAGTTGAGCCAAATCGTCTTTGGCATGCCGCGAGCGGATTAATTCCAGATAAATTTTTTCGGAGGTCCGGTGCAATTTTTGCGGTGCCGCATGATCGATCATTTCTGTCCGGTCGGGAAAGAAACGAACTTCCGAAACATGCCGCTGAAGCGAGGCGTCTGCCGACAAAGCGATCCAGATGCGGTTGTCTTCCTGGAAGGCATCGATTTGCCACGGGCTTTCGTTTAATGGCAGACGAGCCCGCGCTTCTGCAAAGCGCGGTGCGAGTACCGGGTCGGGAACCGGAGCTTCCGCCCGCACCGGCAAGGTGATGTTGAAAACGCCTTTTCCGGGAATGCAGATTTTCTCACAGGCCAGCCAATGGGCTTCGGCATTTAAAGTCACCGTGGTTCCTGGGAGAAGCGAGTGCGGGGTCTGGATGCGTGTCAGCAGCAAAACCGTATTTTCGTAGGCATAGGTCATGAGTGGATCGACAAAAATCGTTTGCGGGTAGGGCCATTCGACCGGTCCGGCCGTAAAGCCTTCCGGAAGGTTCCATTCGATTGTGGTGGCCAGGCCCGAGTCGCCCGGATTTTTCCAGTAGGTATGCCAGCCCGGGTCCATTTGCAGATTCAGGCCGACCCAGAAAGCGGTTCCCGGTTGAATGGATTGCACTTCTGAAACAAGTTCGGCGCGGACATGGGCGTCATAAACGGCTTCTGCCCGCAGTGTGTTGGCGGACACAAGCGATAAAAGACTGACAAGAAATGTAATTCGAAGTAAGTGCATGATCTCTAATTTTATCACAGCAACCGCTGCCGCCTGCGACCGATTTTCTGACAGGCCGGACAGATATGCGTACCGCGCTGCGCCACAACCAGGCGGACGATCAATGTTTTGCAGCGCAGACACGGAGCTCCCGCGCGGCGAAAGACGCGCAGTTGATCCTGATTCCGGCCGCGCCGTCCGCCGACACTGTAGTAATTAAAACGGCTGTTACCCAGTGAAGTGCCGCAGTTTCGGATGCCCCGTTGAAGGACTTCCCGGATAGCCGCGAAAAGTTTTTTTTGTTCATCCGGCTTCAACCGACCGGAAAGTTTCTCGGGATGCAGACCGGCTTCCCAAAGCGTTTCATCAACATAGATATTTCCAAGGCCGGCGACAAAGGTTTGATCCAGCAGCAGCGCTTTGAGACGGCGGTTCCGCAAGGCCAAGCGCTCGCTGAAAAGCTTTTCGTTAAATCGAGCGTCCAGCGGTTCCGGGCCGAGAGTCAGCAGAGGGCCGCTTTCTTTTTCGTAAAAATACCAGCGGCCAAATTTTCGCGGATCAAAGAAGCGAAGTTCGCGGCCATCATCGAGATCCAGCCGGGCACGTTCATACGGCGCATGAGGATGATCCGCGGCCTCCAGGTCCAGACGCCCGCTCATCCGCAAATGAATTAAAAGGGTGCGAGGTCCCGAAAGATCAAGAACTACAAATTTTCCGCGCCGCCGGATTTGCAGAATTTCCCGGTTTCGGATGTCCCTGTCAAAGGCTTCAGGGGCCGATGTCGCCAGGGTTCGCGGCCAGAAAATATGCGCCCGGCGGATGCGGCGTCCGGCCAGACCGTTTTTACGGAGATCCCGGATAATCGTTTCCACTTCGGGAAGTTCAGGCATCGGTTCTTCCTTTTTGGCGGTTTTTCGTTTATTCTAGATCACGCCTATGAAACTTTTTGGAACAGTATTTATTCTCATCTTGTCGGCCGGCATCCTGTCCGGCTGCGGTTCCGCACCTGTTCTGGATCGCTATGAGGTTCGGGGGGTCATTGCCCAGCCGCCTCACGAAGGTGCTTCGGGACCGGAGTTATCACTTTTGCATGAAGCCATTCCCGATTTCCGTAATGCGGAAGGGGAAACCGTCGGAATGGACGCCATGATGATGCGTTTTGGCCTGGATCCGGATTTGAAATTGCCAGCACTTCAGGCCGGAGCGAAAGTGCGGGTTCAGTTTTCTGTTGGATGGAACCGGTCTCCCCGGCTGGAAATCGACAAGCTTGAAGTTCTTGATCCCGGAACGCCGCTTGAACTGGGCGGATACAGCCTGGAATAATCAGGCGGAATCGCGGACGACAATTTCGGGATCAAAAGACCGCTGAGCCGGAGCGCTCACTTTTCCTTCGATCAAATCCAGCAAAAGTTCGACCGCGGCCGCTCCGATTTCAGTCAAAGGCTGCCGCACCGTGGTTAATGACGGCTGCATGAGCGCATTCCAGCGGGAGTCGTCAAAGCCGGCAATCGCAATATCTTCCGGAATCCGCATCCCTTTTTCCTGCAAAGCCTGAATGGAGCCCCTGGCCAGATCGTCATTCGAACAGAAGAGGGCGTCGGGCAGATTCCCGCGCTGAAGCCAGAAACGCATGACATGGTAACCGGCTTCTTCATCGAAACGGGAGGATTCATAAATGTTTTCGGGATCAAGCGGCTGGCCCGCTTCTTCGGCGCATTGGACGAAAGCTTCGAATCTTTCGCGGGCATCAGGCGAAACTTCTACAGGGCCTTTGATAATGCCAATTTTTTTGTAATTTTTTTTCCGGAAATGTTCATAGATTTTGCGTACCCCCTCACGGTTATTGCAATAGACCGTGCTCAGAGAAACCGAGGGATCAAAGTCATTGATGAGCACAACGGGCGGGCTGCCGGGGGCCCGAAAATCTTCGATCAGGCGCGCAAAGTGCCGCCAGGCAATCACGAGAACTCCCTGCAGCGGACCAAAACGCTTTTCCAGCTGCTGGCGGTTGTAGTCGGCAATTTCCCGGTCCCGGATCAGCATCCAATTGAGATCGGGCTCCAGATCCTGCATTCTTTCCAGCACCCCGGCAATGAGGTCTTCCAGATAGGGGCTTCGAAAGAGATCCGGCGAAAAAGGGGCCAAAAGGCCTATCGCGGGTCGGGAATCAGGGGATGGATTTTTCATAAATCACGTAACCTGTTTTAACGGCAATAGTAGCACAAATTTAAAGGAAGTGCGACTGCTTGACAGAAAAGGATTAGGTGTATATCCTTCTATTTATAGGTTAGCTATGGATTCTGAACCCCCAAAAGTCAAAATTCAGGAAGATGACGTTTGTGTCTGTTTTAACCTCCGCAAAGCCGCACGGATCATCACACAGATTTATGACGAAGTCATGCGTCCCCTGGGTTACCGGGCCACGCAGATCAATCTGCTTGGCGTTATCCGCCAGCAGGACGGCCTGGTCGTCAAGGAACTGGCCGCCTTCATGGATACGGATCCGACGACGGTGATTCGTAATCTCCGGGTTTTGGAGCGGGAAGGGCTGATTGCGCTCAAGCCCGGGCAGGACCGTCGCGAGCGGCATGTCGGATTGACAGACAAAGGCCATGCGCTTTTGGCCAAGGCTTATCCGCTGTGGAAAGAAACGCAGGAGCGGATTGCCGGTCAGGTGGGACGCGAGCGGCTTAATCAGCTGTTGTCGGACCTTCAGCAGGCGCTGTCGAAGATTCATCCTTGAGCGGCGGCCTGAATTTCTTTCCCGGTTCCAGCCGAGTTACTTTTTGAGCGACGACCGGCGCCCGCGGGGCTTCGCGGTTTTGCCGGACGCGTGTCCAGGCTTCTTCCCGGGCCGTTTGGACTTGCCCTTCATCCGCTGCCATGCCGGCCGGCGTTGTCATCCATAGGACTACAAGAAAGATTAAAAGAGGCATTGTGACCCTCTTCCGTTATGCTACACTGAATTTCTTTACCTGAATCCCATCATCATAACATAAACCATTTCATTGAACAGATGCTTCAGTTCATCCGGCGTTACCCCCAGCTTCTTCTGTTTGGTACCCTGACCGCGGTTTTCAGCAGTCCCGGCCAGACCTTTCTGGTGTCACTCTTTATTCCACACATGCGCGAAACATTCGGGATGAGCCAGACGCACATCGCCGCTGTTTATTCGCTGGCGACACTGTTGTCGGCCATGGTGCTTCCCTGGACCGGCCGGATTCTGGACCGCATTCATCTGCTGAAGTTCTGTCTTGGCGCGGGACTATTGCTTGCGGCGGGTTGTTTTCTTCTGGCCGGAAGCCGGAACCTGGTGGCTTTGCTGGCGGGCTTTTTTTTGATTCGCAATCTGGGGCAGGGGACATTGACCATGGTTTCGGCGACGACCATGGCACGCGTTTTTGGTCCAATGCGCGGCAAGGCGCTTGGAATTTCCAATCTCGGCTATCCAGTGGGAGAAGCCTTTTTCCCAATGATGGTTTCCAGCTGGATTCTGGCATTTGGATGGCGTTCGGGCTGGCTCTTTCTGGCAGGGCTCATTATGCTGATTTTCATTCCAGGCATTTATTTTCTGCTGAAACAGGATCCGCATAAAAAAGCGCAGCGGGAAATCGAAAAGGAACTGGAGCGGGCCGAAAAGAAAATGAATCTTCTGGATTCAGGCCGCGACTGGACCTTGCAAACCATTTTGCGGGACAAGCGCTTTTATCAGCTTTTATTTCCGCTGCTTCTGACCCCCTTTTACTTCACGGCTTTTTTCTTTCATCAGGTGGCATTTGTCGAAGCCAAGGGATGGAGTGTCCAGTGGATTGCTTCCGGATTTGTGGCCTTTGGCGCCTGCCGGGCGCTGGCCTCTTTTATGATCGGTCCCTGGATTGACCGGCTGAGTGCGCGCCGCATTTTTCCGTTCAACCTGCTTCCGCTGGCGCTCGGGCTGATTGGCTTCTGGTTTGGTGAGGCTCCCATCTGGAGTTTTATTTATCTGGGCCTGGCCGGCATGACCATGGGCTATTCCATGACCATTACCAGCGCTTTGCTGGCCGAGTTTTACGGGGTTGAGCGCCTTGGGTCCATTAAAGGCTTTCTCGGGTCAGTCATTGTCTTTTCGACGGCTTTGGCGCCGATGTTGTTTGGTGTTTTGCTCGATTCCCGGGTCCCGCTTCCCTGGATTTTTGGCGGGACGCTGATTTTTTTACTCTTCGGAACGCTCTCCGCGTGGCGCGCCTGCCGCGTGTCCGCTTAATCCCGGATTCCCGACCTTCCTGTAACTTTCAGCCGTTTTAGGCCGTTTTTTAGTTACCATAAGTTATTTAATTTAAAAGAGTTACAGAAAAGTTTTGGGGCAACTTGACTTTGTAGGGGGTGCCGGGTATATTTTCTTTAGTTTCTAAAAAATTTTATAAAGTCTCAACTGATTGACTGAGTAAGATTAAGACTTTTTTTCAGAAGAAAGAAACTGCTGAAACTGTTCTTTGAGAGTTCTCCGGCTCGGCGAGGTTATTCGAGATAAATCTTCCATTCAGGGGACGGCAGTCCGATAGCCAAACCTGAGCCGGAGTTGAATTGCCCCTCTGCTTCCCAGCTCCTGGGAAGCACCCCCCGAGGGGAGTTTTAGAAGAAGCCTTCTCCGGCTTTGTCTTCCCGGTTTTAAAAGCCGGGTTAACGGGTGCGCGCCTTTTGGCAAACCGGAGAAGGCTTTTCTTCTTTACGCGCCTGCCGGGGATTCTTCCGTTGATGATTCCGTCAAACCCTTCTAGAATCTGAACTTTACCAACCTGCTACCTGAGGAGAACTCGTGAAAGCACAAACACTTCTTGTTTCCTATCTTCTGGTTTCGTTTCTGCTTCCATCTGCCGGCCGCGCGGCGGAGGCGCCGCAGCACTTTTACAATGCGGCTGAAAATCTGGATTCCGATCCGGCGTTCATTCCTCCCTTTGTGCCTCTGGAAGATACATCGGAAGCTCGCATGGTTTATTACGCCGCGCGCGACGGTCTGGTCCAACAGTATGACGTGACGAAAGTCGAGCATCTGGCCGCCTTGGGTGTTGGGGAAGTCCAGTTTACGAATATGAAGAACGAAACACTGCCCGTTGCCGGTTTTTTCCGGCATTATACGGCCTTTGCGGTGGTGGAAAATAATGTCCCGGTCCGGATGGAAATGCTGATCGATATCAATTCTCTGGATACGGGCGTTCCGGGCCGTAATCACCGCATTCTCAATGTTTTTTTTGAAAGCATGAAGCCGGCATTGGGAAGCGCGCGGATTGTGTTTGACCGCTTTGAAGGAGATGCCGCGTTAAAGGATGAAGAGGGCGCGGTGTCTTTTTTTACCGCCGTGGGCAACCTTACATTAAATGAAGTGACGCGTCCCGTGACGGCGGAACTTCAGGTGACCCGGTTGGGGGATGTATGGGTGGCCGAAACGGTCGAGCCGGTCCGGCTTCTGATTTCGGATTTCGGCTTTGGCGAGCGCGTTCTGGCTTTGATGATTTCGTGCAATCATCAGTCGATTAGTAACGAAGTGACTATTCAGACCAAGCTTTATTTCAGCTGAGAAAGGAAGCCCGATGAAACTGGATAAAGAATTCCTCGAAATTCTGGCGGATCCGGAAACAAAATTACCTCTGGAAATGGCATCCGACGCGATGCTCGAAAATGTGAACCGGCGCATTGCGGGCGGCGGCCTGAAGAATCGCGGCGGTCAGACGGTGGTTGAAAAAATTGAAGCCGGTCTGGTCGCTAAAACAAGTGCCCGCTTTCTTTATCCGGTGCGCGAAGGAATTCCCGTGCTCCTGATCGATGAAGGCATTCCGCTGGAGGTTTGAAGTGAGAGTCTGCTGCCTTGATCTTGAAGGGGTTCTGCTTCCGGAAATCTGGATTAATGTCGCACGCCGCAGCGGCGTCAAAGCGCTAAAATTGACGACGCGCGATATTCCCGATTATGACGAATTAATGCGTTACCGGATCGGCATTATGCGCAAGGAGGGGATCCGGCTGCGTGATATTCAGAAAGTGATTGCACGCATGAAACCGCTTCCCGGTGCGCGGCGTTTTCTCAAGCAGCTTCAGGACCGGCATCCGGTCATCATTTTGTCGGATACCTTTTATGAATTTGCCGGGCCTTTGATGCGGCAGCTTGGGTCGCCGACGCTTTTCTGTCATGATCTGAAAATAAGCCGATCCGGATTTATTACAGGGTACCGGCTGCGTCAGAAAGACAGTAAACGAAAGGCGGTTGAAGGGCTGCAAAAAATCGGATTTGAAGTGGCGGCGGCCGGAGATTCGTATAATGATCTCAGCATGCTGAAGGCTGCCGAACGCGGCATTCTCTTTAATCCGCCGGAATCCATTCGAAAGGAATATCCCCGGTTTCCTGTCTCGCGTTCCTATTCATCCCTGTTTCAACATCTGACCCGTTGATTTTTCCATGCCGTACGCCAGCCTGAAAGCCGCAATTCTCGATCTGGAGAAGACGGGACAGCTGGTGCGCGTCCGGGAGGAAGTGGACCCCGAACTGGAAATGGCGGAAATTCACCGCCGTGTTTTTCAGGCGCAGGGCCCCGCTGTCTTTTATGAAAAAGTCAAAGGCAGCTCCTTTCCCGCGGTTTCCAATTTGTACGGCACCATGGAACGCGCCCGTTTTCTGTTCCGGGATACACTGGGGTCGCTGCAAAAACTTTTTAGGCTGAAAGCAAACCCCTCGCAGGCATTGAAGCGCCCCTGGCAGTTTCTGGATGTGCCGTCTATTTTGCTGAACGCATTGCCGCGTCGCCAGGCGCGCGGGGCGGTCATGGAAGCAACCACACAGATCGAAAATCTGCCTTCCATCCGCTGCTGGCCGGAAGACGGCGGCGGATTTATTCTTTTGCCGCAAGTTTATACGGAAAATCCGGATCACCCTCATTGGCGGAACTCGAATCTGGGCATGTACCGCATCCAGTTATCGGGGAACCGTTATGAAAAGAACCGGGAAATCGGATTGCATTACCAGATCCGGCGCGACATCGGGATTCATCATACACGCGCCCGCGAGCGCACGCGGCCGTTCCGTGTGCGCATTTTTGTCGGGGGTCCGCCGGCGCATGCGTTTGCCGCCGTCATGTATCTGCCGGCCGGTTTGCCGGAGATTGCGTTTGCAGGGGCGCTTGCGGGCCGCCGTTTCCGTTATGCCCGGCAGGAAAATTTCCTGCTCTCGCTGGATGCCGATTTCTGCATTACCGGCCTCGTCGATCCGGAACAGGTCAAGCCGGAGGGGCCCTTCGGTGATCATCTTGGCTATTACAGTTTGCAGCATCCCTTTCCTTTTATGAAAGTCGAGCGGGTGTATCATCGGCGCGATGCGATTTGGCCGTTTACCGTCGTCGGCCGTCCGCCGCAGGAGGACAGCGTTCTTGGAAAACTGGTGCAGGAAATTGCGGGCCCCGTGATTCCGCGCGAAATCCCAGGAATTCGTTCGCTGCATGCGGTGGATGAATCGGGCGTCCATCCGCTGCTGCTGGCGGTAGGCAGCGAACGGTATGCGCCTTATCAGGAAACGCGGCCGCGCGAATTGTTGACGCTGGCACACGCCGTTCTTGGCTATGGGCCGTGTTCTCTCGCCAAGTATTTATGGATCGCGGCAGGGGAAGATGATGTATCGCTGCATGCTCATGACACCCCGGCATTTTTTCGGCATATGCTGGAGCGGGTGGACTGGGCGCGGGATCTGCATTTTGAGGCAGCGACAACCATGGATACGCTGGATTATTCGGGAACGGGATTAAACGAAGGTTCTAAAGTCGTAATTGCGGCTGCGGGCCGTAAGCGGCGCACGCTTGCCCGCCAGCTGCCGGCGCTGAAATTGCCACCGGAATCGGAGAAGCCGGCGCTGGCGCTTCCCGGAATTCTAATTGTGCAAATGCCGGGTTTTCTATCTTACGATGAAGAAGTGAAACGGATGGAAAAATGGACGGAGGCTTTAGAAAATCTGAATGACGCCGCTTTGCTGGAATCCGTTCCGTTGATTGTTCTGGCTGATGATAGCGAGTTTGCGGCGCACAATGCTGCCAATTTTCTGTGGGTAACTTTTACGCGGTCCAACCCGAGTCATGACATTTATGGAATCGGAAGTGAAATGCAATTCCGTCATTGGGGATGCCGTGGACCGCTGGTCATCGATGCGCGTCTCAAGCCTCATCATGCCTCTCCTTTGAAAACCGACCCCGTCATTACCCAGCGTGTCGACCGGCTCGGGGCGCCGGGGCATTCCCTGAACGGGATCATCTGAGCGGGTTGACAGCTCACCGCAATGGGGTATGATACGGCCATGCCTAAATCCAGCAAGTCCGCCAGCGCACATGCCAGCGATCAAAACCAGTTTGAGGAATTACTGAAGCAAAAAGGCCTCAAATTCACGTACGAACGCCGACACATTTTTGAAGAAGTCGAAAAGACGGCGGGGCACTTTGATGCCGACAGTCTGTACGAAACGATTAAAAATCGTGGTTTTCGGATTTCCCGTGATACGGTTTACCGGACATTGCCGCTGCTTCTGGAAAGCGGAGTGATTCAAAAGTCTGTCGGCGAAGGAAAGCGCGATTACTTCGAGAAAGTTTCTACAAAAGGTCATCATGACCACATGATTTGCATTAAAACCGGAAAAATCATCGAATTTCACAGCCCCGAAATCGAACGTATTCAGGAAGAAATCGCGCGGAAGTACGGTTTTAAAATCATTTTTCACGACCACCGGCTCTTTGGTTTGTCGCGGGAAGCCCAGCAGGAAGAACAGGCGGCTTCCCGGAATGCCGTTTAAACCCGATTCGCTGTTCTTTTTTTGCCCGCATTGACCCATTGCCGGATGCTGAACAAGAATTTACCGGACACCGGCTTCAGACCGAGAAGGATGGCCTTCTGAACGTTTGAAAGGTATTTTCTTTTAAGCGTCCTCAATTCAGGAGAACTGTTCGTGTGGTGCCCGAACCTTGAAGCCCGCCAGTTAGAGCCTGAAAAAATGGACGGACTGGAACTTGATCCGGTCCTTCATCGTCACGCGCTTAACGGCATCGCCCGGTTGAATGCCTGGAGCGGCACAGCCCGTTCCGTTTTTAATCCTCTCTCGAGTTTTTTCAATCGTTCAAAAGGAAATACCAAGTGGCGCGTGCTGGATATTGCCACCGGAGCGGGTGATATTCCAGTGCGCCTGTTTCGGCGCGGAAGAAAGTCAGGGAACGGACTTCAGGTCCAGGGATGCGACCGCAGTGCCGTGGCGGTGGAGCATGCCCGCCGTCTGGCAGTGCAAAAAAAAGCGGACGTTCATTTCTTTCAGCTCGATGTGCTGAGGGATCCGCTTCCCGAAACCGATATCATCTGTTCTTCGCTGTTTCTTCATCATCTGACATTTGATGAAGCTGTCCATTTGTTGAATAAAATGCGCCGGACGGCTCGACGCATGATTGTGATTCAGGATTTGCGGCGGTCCGCAGGCGGGTGGTATCTCGCACTTGCCGCCTCTTTTCTTTTGACGCGTTCCCGTATTGTTCAAGAGGATGCGCCGCAATCCGTCCGTGCCGCCTTTACTTTAACGGAAGTCCGCCAATTGCTCGATGCCGCCGGTTTGAAAGACGCGCGTCTTGAAAAACGCTGGCCATTTCGTTTTCAGATCATTTGGGAAAATCCGGATGCAGCCCATGATGGATAACTGGGACATTGTGGTGGCCGGCGCCGGTCCGGCGGGGACCCTGGCCGCCCGCAATGCCGCTGCTTTGGGATGGCGCGTGCTGCTTGTTGACCGTGCCATGTTTCCGCGGGACAAGGTGTGTGGCGGATATCTTGGAGCGGGAACGCTTGCTCTCCTGCAGCAGCAAAATCTGGGTGAATTGCCGTATCAATTAGGCGGCCGGCCTATTCAACATTTTCAGCTTTCGGGATGGAATCGGCGCATGATTCTCAAACTTGCGGGCGGAATTTCGCTCACGCGCCGGACCTGGGATGCGGCACTGGTCGAAGCGGCCAGCCGGCAGGGAGCGCAATTTTTTCCCGGAACTGAGGTGCGATTGGGAAATGGAATTCCGTCCGGGCGGGAAGTCTGGCTGCGCAATAATGAAGGCTCCAGGATCCGGATTTGTGCCCGAATGGTTTTGATGGCCAATGGGATTGGAACACGGACAGAAATTAAGTCCGGTTCTGAAAATCAGCGGATTGGTGTGAGTGCGCATTTGCCGCCGCAATTGTTTCTGCCGCCGGGCGTTTTAAGTATGGCCTATGGAAAGCAAGGTTATGTCGGTATGTCCGAGAACGAGCAAGGCGGATTGAATCTGGCTGCTGCAATCAATCCTGTTTTGTTGCGCCGCCTTGGAACGGCGGCCGCCGCCGTAGCCGCCATTTTGCGGGAAGCCGGGCATGAGATTCCAGAAGGGCTGGAGCATGCCGGATGGCAGGGAACGCCTCCTTTGTCATTCCGCCGCCGCTGTTTGTTCGGAGAAAATGTGATTTATCTCGGCGATGCCGCCGGCTATATTGAGCCGTTTACCGGAGAAGGAATGGGATGGGCTTTGGCAGCCGGTGCGCTAGCGGCTGAATGGAGTGATTTTTATTTGAAAGGACGGACGACCGCCATGGCTTCGTGGGAATCCTTCTACCGGAAACGGATGGACCGTCTGCAGAAGAAATGCCGGCGGGTGACCCATGTATTGCATCACCCTTTGTTAGCGCGGAGCTTTTTTTCTTTTGGGCGTTTTTTTCCGGATGCCGCACAGGAAATCGTGAACCGCTTTCAGAAAGAAATATCCGTTTGTTGACATGATGGAATTAGTGCTGATTTCCCTCGTTGCCGCCGTTGGAGCGGCGCTTTCTCTTTTTTCCGGATTCGGCCTGGGAACCGTGCTGATGCCGGTGCTTGCGCTGTTTTTTCCGGTACAAGATGCCATCGGGTTTGCCGCGCTTGTTCATCTGGCGACCAGCCTGTTTAAAGTAGGGCTCGTCGGCCGGCTGGCACAGAAAAAAATTGTGCTGGGTTTTGGGCTGCCGGCTTTGGCCGGTGCATTTGCCGGCGCTTTATTATTGGTGCGGCTGCAGGATTTCCCGGCGCTGGCAGAATATCAGCTTGGGATGATTCATGCGACCGTTCATCCTGTCAAACTGGCTGTAGGGCTGGTCATCGCTTTTTTTGCCTTGTGGGAACTGCGAGCGGCAGATGCCCAGAAACCTTCATTCCCGGAAAAAATGCTGGCGGCGGGCGGTCTGGCGAGCGGTTTTTTCGGAGGCCTTTCCGGCCACCAGGGGGCATTGCGCAGCGCTTTCCTCATTCGTTATCACTTGAGCCGTGATATTTTTATCGGGACGAATGCCGTTATTGCCGCGATGGTCGATCTGACCCGGCTTTCGGTTTATGGTACGGACTGGTTCGGAAAAACTCTGGACGCCTACGGGGCGAAAGCTGCGGTCGTGGTGGCAGCGGCTTTGCTCGGGGTGTTGGCTGCCAACCATTTTCGAGAACAGATTTCGTGGATGCAGGTGCAGCGTCTTGTTGCAGGATTGCTTTTTATGACGGCGCTGGCGCTTGCGGCAGGCTGGATTTAAGGGCTAAATGCGCCGGAAGCAGAAATAGAAACGTTGTACCATTTCCGAATTCGGATTCAGCCCAGATTTTCCCGCCATGTTGTTCCACAATTTTTTTTGAAATGCTTAAGCCCAGTCCGGTTCCCAGATCTTCGGACCGCCGCGCGGTATGAATCTGGTGAAAGGCATCAAAGATACGATCGAGATTATCCTTTTGAATGCCGGGGCCTTCGTCCCGGATGGCGATGCGGACAAATCCGCCGTCCAACCGGCTGGAAATGGTAATGGGACCTTTTTCGCCGTGCTTCAATGCATTGCCGATCAGATTCAGAAGCACGCGGCCGATCCGGTCCGGATCCATGCGCGTCGACGGCAGGCTTTCGGACAAATCCAGTAAAATCGGCCGGCTGGCCGGCACGGCAATCATGGTTTCGCGGATATCACGGATGAGGGAATTGATATCGGCCTCGCGGAAATCATAACGCATGGCGCCGGCTTCCAGCTTCTGAAAGTCCAGCAAATCACCGATCAGCCGTGTCAGCCGGTCGACATTGCGCTGCACAAGAAACAGAAATTCCTTTTGCTGGGCGGTTAACGGTCCCGCAAGTTCCTGCTGAATCATCTTGATGCCTTCTTTAATCGAATGCAGTGGAGTCCGAAGCTCGTGCGATGCTGTTGAAATGAAATGTGCTTTCAGTTCCAGCATCTCCCGGTGTTTGCGTTCCGTAATGTCCTGCACAAAGGCATAAAAGCCCGTGAATTGCCCCTGATCATTGCGGATGCGAACCATGATCAGCTCTCCCTGGAAAGTGGTGGCATCGCGCCGCAATAGCCGGACCTGCACGGCCGACTTGCCCCGTGCGAGCATTTCTTCATAGCCGGCCGTCGCTTTGCGGATATCTTCCGGATGAATGACCGCGGGCCAGGCTTGACCTGCCAGTTCCTCGGGTTTATAGCCGAGAAGTTCCGAAAGAGCGCGATTCGTAAAGGTGAAACCGCCCTCCGGATCAAGCCGAGCAATGCCGTCGACGGCATTTTCCAAGGCTGTATCCTTTTCCCGCAGTACATTCTCGACTTCTTTGCGGCGGGTAATGTCACGCGAAACGCCCACGGTCATCTGCACTTTTCCACGTTCGTCAACGATGGCGGATTTCACCGTTTCGAAAAGACGAACTTGCCCGTCATGGCGCGTTACCGGTTCTTCGGGAATATGAAGTGTTTGGCCGCTGTTGAAAACTTGCGCATCGTCACGGATGTATTTTTGAGTGTAGTCCGGTTCGTTGAATTTAGCGTCGAGAATGTCTTTGAGTTCGTCATTCGACATGCCGTAATAATCGCGAAACGCCTTGTTAGCCCAGACAATGCGCGATCCCGGTCCTTTGACCAGCACCAGGTCGGCAATGGCATCCAGAATCTGATGGTACATGCGTTCATTCTTGTGAAGTTTTTCCTGGGCTTCACGCCGTTCGTGGATTTCGGTTTCCAGCAGTTGATTCATGGATTCGATTTTCCGGGCACGGCGGCGCGCTGTCTGCGCTAAAAAGACGGTGCCGGCAAAAAACAGAGCCAGAATAGAACCGCCGGCCAGCACCACGGCAGCCAATATCGTCAGATTTTCCTCAATCAGTGCTTTTTCCGGCCGTACGGTCAGCTTCCAGGTTTGCCCGCGGAACTCCAGGGCGGTGGTGCGTGCCCACCGGGAGTTTTCGGCGGTCGCGGGTTCGCCCTTCTGAAAGATTGTATTTCCCATTTCGTCGCGGATGATGATGTGATAGCGCGGCGCGGTATTGGCCAGGATCAGATTCAAAAGTTTTTCATGACGAAAGATAGCGCCAATGTAGCCGTGAAACTCACTGCGGACAAAGATGGGGGAAAAGGCATAGAAACCGGTTCCGCCGCGCGGCAATTCTGTTGTTCCGGTGACCATGGGACGTTCGCGGGTGCGCGACGTTTCCAGGATGGTTTGATAATCCGACTCGGCGAAAAGATTGCGATGAAACAAATGCCGGTTACTTTCAAAAGGGATAATCCATTGAATGACACCGGCCCGGTCGACCCAGAAAAGCGACTGGATGCCTGCATAATGCCGCACGTGAAGCTTTGCATCCGTATCCCATTCTGCCTTGATGGGCGGGCCTCGCAACGACCAGCGTTCTGACAACCGGTAAACGGCCAGAATATAAGATTCCAGATCCGTCAACGCTTCCCGACGGACAGCGTCCAGCACGGTTTTGGTGGAATAATGAATTTGCCGCGCTTCATTGTCGCGAATCACTTGCCAGGCAGCAAGGCTCGCCGAAAAAATCAGCAGAGCGGCAAGAAGAGGAATCAAACGGCGGTAATCCAGTAATTTTGAATCTTTATTCATGACCGGCGGACGATGAACCTCCTGCAGGATTCAGCAACTGCCGGATTTCTTCGATTAGGGATTCCAGATCAAAAGGTTTAGTGACATAGCGATTTGCGCCCAGTGACTTTCCGATAATGCGGTCGACATCACCGTGTTTGGCGGTCACCATGATAATGGGCGTTCCGGCAAAGGTTTCGTCATCATCTTCGCGGATGGCTTTGCAGACTTCTTCACCGGGTAATTCCGGGAGATTGAGATCGAGAACGACCAGATCCGGGCGTTGTTGCCGCGCCAGTTCCAGACCCGTGGCTCCATCCTGGGCCACCTCAACGCCGAAACCTTGCTGACGCAGACGGTATTCCAGCAGGGTGGCCATATCCGCCTCGTCTTCAATCACCAAAATGTTCTTTCTGGACAATGTCATGGAAGTTTGCTGAAGAAAAAAGTTGTGTATTTTACAACAGAATCCGCCAAAATTCAGCGAAAAAATCGGGGAAGATAAACGAAAATGTATACAAAATTGAAGCGGTCCCGAAATACAAAATTGTTTAATTTGCGCCGGCTCTGTGGGGATTTCAAATTCAGAGTGTTTGACTTAACTATATATAAATAAAAAGGTTACAAAAAAATATTCTGACTTGGCACGGGCGTTGCTAAAAAAAGGCCCAAAAGCCAGTCCAGTCGGGATTTTCGCCGGCTGATTTCAACTGGCTGATCGATAAACCAAGGAGGAATGAAATGGGCAATTTGAAAAAATGGATACGGGGCCCGCTTTTGGCCCTTCCGCTTTGTCTTTTGGCCGCGCCGGCATGGGCAGCTGAAATGACGGAAGCCATGTTTACCGCCAACAACATCTGGATGATGGTGGCGACCTTTCTGGTCTTCGCGATGCATCTGGGTTTTGCGACGGTAGAAGCAGGTTTAACCCGTTCCAAAAACACAGTGAACATTCTTTTCAAGAACACCGTGATTCCGGCACTCGGCGTCCTCACCTATGCCGCCGTCGGTTTCAACTTAATGTATCCTGGAGATTTTTCTCTCGGTCAGTTTTTCGGTTTTGCCGGATGGGGGATTGCCACGCCGGAAGGCGCTGCCGGCTTGATTGAATATGCTGACGGCGGTTACACGTACTGGACGGATTTTCTCTTCCAGGCCATGTTCGCAGCAACCGCGGCCACCATTGTTTCGGGTGCGGTGGCGGAGCGCGTGAAACTTCCGAGTTTTCTCATCTTTTCTGCGATTTATGTCGCGTTCGTTTATCCCGTTGTCGGTTCCTGGAAATGGGGCGGCGGCTGGCTGGATGCGGCCGGGTTTTATGACTTTGCCGGCTCGACATTGGTGCACTCCGTCGGCGGCTGGGCGGCTTTAGCGGGTGTGATCGTGCTGGGCCCTCGGCTTGGCAAGTATGTTAACGGAAAGATTCGCCCGATCATGGGACACAGTATGCCGCTAGCCACCATCGGTGTTTTTCTTCTGTGGCTCGGCTGGTTCGGGTTCAACGGAGGTTCCGTTCTGTCCGGCGACCCGGGACCGGTTTCCTTCGTGTTGACCACCACGTCCCTGGCCGCTTCCGCCGGTATTATCGGCGCGATGCTGACTTCATGGATGGTTCAGAAGAAGCCTGACTTTTCGATGGTGCTCAACGGCTGCCTGGCCGGTCTTGTCGGTATTACGGCGGGCGCGGATGTTGTTTCCATCATGTCTTCGATTATCATCGGGCTTATTTCCGGGGTGATCGTGGTATTTTCGGTAATCTTTCTGGATCGTGCCAAACTGGATGACCCCGTTGGAGCCATTTCGGTGCATCTCGTTTGCGGTATCTGGGGAACCCTGGCAGTCGGTATTTTTAGCGCTGACCATTCGCTCGGAGCACAGTTCCTGGGTGTGGTGGCCGCCGGTATTACCTGCTTTGTTTCCTCCTTTATCCTTTTCCTTGTGATCAAGTCGATCATGGGACTCCGCGTCAGCGAGGAAGAGGAACTTCGTGGACTGGACATCGGAGAGCACGGCATGGAAGCGTATGCCGGATTTCAGACGTTCATCACGCAGTAATCTGCGAAAAAGGAGAAAAAAATGAAACTGATCATTGCTTATATCCAACCGGAGAGGCTGAATGCGGTGAAGCAGGCACTCTACCGGAATGAAATTTACAAGCTCTCGGTCATGAATGCGCTTGGCTGCGGGCAGCAGAAAGGGTTCCACGAGTCTTACCGTGGTTCCGACGTTGAAGTAAATCTGCTGAAGAAAGTGCGCATTGAAATTGCGGTCAGCGATGAGTTTGTGAAGCCAACCGTTGAAGCCATTGTCGAAGGCGCCCGGACCGGCAAGATCGGCGACGGGAAAATTCTCGTACTCGAACTCGGAGAATGTATCCGGATTCGCACGGGAGAAAAGGGCAAGGAAGCTGTCGGCTGACTTTATTCCCGGGCGGGGCGTTGCCTCCTTTTCGCTACAACTCCTTGGTTGGCAGTACGAAGAGGTTTTCTGGCGCGCCCCGCACCGCCCTCGAATGAAAAAAAGGGAACAGGGAAACCTGTTCCCTTTTTCTTTTCGTGATACCATACCGGCATGGAAGCAGCTCTCCGACGAATGCCCGCACCATTTCTCGAACGTCTGCAGGAAATTCTCGGCCCGCGATTTACATCAACGACCCGGGCTTTCCTGGCCTCCCGTCCCACGACCTTTCGAGTCAATCGTCTGAAAATGGAGGCAGCCGCCCTGCGTCAGGAACTTCAGGGACAGGGCTTTCATCTCGAAACGGTTCCCTGGTACCGGGAAGCCTTTATTCTGCGGCGCGGAACACTGCGGGATCTGCAGGAGACGGCGGCGTATCGCGAGGGGCGTCTGTATGTCCAGAATCTTTCCAGCATGCTGCCGGTTCTCATGCTGGATATTCAACCCGGACAGAAAGTGCTCGATTTGACCGCCGCGCCCGGCAGTAAAACCACGCAGATTGCGGCGGAGATGCAGGGGCAGGGGGAAATCCTTGCCAACGATAACAACCGGATCCGCTGTTACAAACTGAAAGCCAATCTGGAAATGCAGGGCTGCGGAAATGTGGAAGTGAAGCTGGGATATGGAGAAGCCTTCGGCCGCCGTTATCCCGAGCATTTCGACCGCGTACTTCTGGATGCGCCCTGCAGTGCCGAAGGCCGTTTTCAGGCCTCGGAACCCGCCAGTTACAAGTTCTGGAAAAC
Organism: uncultured bacterium; assembly: GCA_964526065.1. Lineage (GTDB taxonomy): Bacteria > Omnitrophota > Omnitrophia > Omnitrophales > Aquincolibacteriaceae > CAZGID01. The sequence continues at coordinate 1,730 of CAZGID010000021.1, read as the reverse complement.
TCATAAGGTGCATCAAATGGCGCGTACGCAGAGAAAACTGCTTGCGTCGGCAATCGAAGCGCTGCGGCCCGGAGGCGTACTGGTTTATTCAACGTGCACTTTTGCCCCCGAAGAGAATGAAGGCGTGCTGGATGCAGCACTGGAGCGCTTCGGGAATCAGATCCGGCTGACACCGGTCGACTTTCCCCTCAAAAACAAGATGGCCGCGTTGACTTCATGGGAAGACAAAGACTTTCATGCGGATATCGCGCGGTGTGCTTTACGGATTCTTCCCAATAACGAGATGGAAGGTTTTTTTGTTGCCCGGCTGGAGAAGCAATAAAAAAGGGGACAGGTTTGAAACCTGTCCCCTTTTTTAAATTCAATTACAACCAACCGGAACCAAGGAAGTTCCGTGTTGGTTAGCTGATGCTGCCTGAATAGGCCGAAGCCGGCTTCTTGCTGCCTTCTTCTTTTTCTTTCTTCTTTTCACTCACGGCGGCTTCGGTCGTGATGAAAAGTCCCGCGATGCTGGCCGCATTTTCAACTGCACTGCGAACCACTTTGGTCGGATCAATGACACCGGCGGCGACCAGATCTTCGTATTCGCCTTTGGCGGCATTAAAACCGTAGCTGCCCTTGCCGTCCAGCACGGCCTGCACGACGACGGAGCCGTCGAAACCGGCATTGGTGGCAATTTTACGGCACGGGGCTTTAAGCGCCTGGCGCACAATCTCCACGCCGGTCGCTTCATCGCCTTCCAGCTTGAGACTGCTGAGAGAGGCAACGGAACGCAGCAGGGCCACCGAACCGCCCGGGACAATGCCTTCTTCCACCGCAGCGCGGGTGGCATGAAGCGCATCTTCCATGCGGGCTTTCTTTTCCTTCATTTCAATTTCAGTCGCGGCTCCGACCTTGATGACCGCCACGCCGCCGGTCAATTTGGCCAGACGTTCCTGAAGCTTTTCACGATCATATTCGGAATCGGACCGCTCAATCTGCTTGCGGATGTTTTCGCAGCGTGCCTGAATGTCCTTTTTCGCGCCGGCGCCGCCGACGATCGTGGTGTTATCTTTGTCGATGACAACGCGCTGGGCTTTGCCGAGTACGTCGACTTCGATGTTTTCGAGTTTGAGTCCGAGATCTTCGGAAACAAACTGGCCCTTGGTAAGAACGGCGATATCTTCCATCATGGCTTTACGCCGGTCCCCGAATCCAGGGGCCTTCACTGCCGCGACTTGCAGCACGCCGCGGATTTTGTTGACCACCAGCGTGGCGAGCGCTTCGCCTTCCACGTCTTCTGCCAGAATCAGCAGCGGACGGCCGAGGCGGGCGGTTTTCTCCAGCAACGGCACGAGCTCGCGGATGGCTGAAATCTTCTTTTCATACAGAAGAATCAGCGGTTCTTTGAGCGTAATCGCCATGCGGTCGGCATCCGTGACGAAATAGGGAGATACGTAACCGCGGTCAAACTGCATCCCTTCCACGAATTCCAGTTCGGTTTTCATGGTGTTGGACTCTTCGACCGTGATGACGCCGTCTTTGCCGACTTTCTCAATGGCATCAGCGAGCAGTTTGCCAATCGTCGTATCCCCGTTGGCGCTGATCGTGCCGACGGCTTCAATGTCTTCCTTACCGCTGACTTTCTTGGAAAGACTGCGGACGGCTTCGACGACTTTCTGAGCTGCTTTATCAATGCCGCGTTTCAGCGCCATCGGATTGGCACCAGAAGTCACGTTTTTCAGACCTTC
>CAZGID010000020.1:20191-21230 GCA_964526065.1 uncultured bacterium | reverse complement strand
TCTTCCCTGTGTTTTTCCGTTGAGTGTCGGATTGCTGAATGCTTCGGGAAATGAAATCCCGCTGCGGCTGCAAGGCGAAACCGGAAAGGCGGCGGGGACGCGGGTTTTAAAAATTTCGGAGCCGCAGCAGTCATTTGTGTTTGCAGATATCGCCGAAGCGCCGGTGCCGTCGCTCCTCCGCCAGTTTTCGGCTCCCGTCGTGCTGGAATATCCCTATTCCCGGGAGGAACTGATTTTTTTACTTTCGCATGATACGGATGCTTTCAACCGGTATGAAGCCGGACAGCGGCTGGCGCGCGAAGCGCTGGAAAAAGCCATCCGTGATTTTCAGAAGCATGAAACCATGACCCTTGATCCGGCGGTGCTGAACGCTTTCGGAGAACTGATCCGGGACCCCTCGGCCGATCCGGCGTTCAAAGCCGAAGCCTTAATCCTTCCCAGTATTACGAGCCTGACGGAAAAAATGGAAATTTGTGACTTTGAGGCGGCGACCGAAGCGCGTGAATGGATGGCGCGGAGCCTGGCAGCCGCTTTCGAAAAGGAGATGCGCGTCCTGTATGACGCGATGGAAACTCCGGGACCTTATGAACCGGAACCCGGGCCGATGGGGCGCCGGGCGCTGCGTAACCGGATGCTTTTTTATCTCATTACTCTGGGCAAACCGGAATATACGAAGCTGGCGTGGCGCCAGTATCAGGAAGCCGGCAATATGACGGACCGCCTGGCGGCACTGGCTGTCCTTTGCGATACGGAGTCGGAAGAATGCAACCGGGCGCTGCAGGATTTTTATCAAATGTGGCGGGGCGAATCGCTAGTTATGAACAAGTGGTTTGCCGTGCAGGCGGGTTCCCGGCTGCCCGGCGTGCTCGCGCGGGTTCAGCAGTTGGAAAAAGACCCGGCCTTTGAACGCCAGAATCCCAATAAGCTGCGTGCTTTGTTCGGCATTTACAGCCAGAACCTGCGGCAGTTTCACGATGTTTCCGGTGCCGGTTACCGTTTTATGGCCGACCGGGTATTGGAAGTCGACAAATTCAATCCC
>CAZGID010000020.1:0-20181 GCA_964526065.1 uncultured bacterium | reverse complement strand
CAGTGCGGCGGCCCATCTGGCAGATGCCTTCAAGAAATTCCGGCATCTGGATGCCGTTCGCAAACCGCTGATGGAAAAGGAAATTGAGCGGATTTTGTCGGCCGCGGATCTCTCGCCGCACACCTATGAAATCGTATCCCGCATTCATGAAGGGGGCCGCGCGCCGGTAACCTCGTGATCTACCGTCTTGGTCTGGATCTTGGCGGCACTAAAATCGAAGGCATTGTGCTGGACGATTCCGGGCGTGAGCATTTCCGCTGCCGCCAGCCGACCGAGCAGGCGCTTGGTTTCGAATCAATTCTCGAGAGGCTTCATGGTGTTTATAAAAAATGCTGTGAAGCGATCGGCGATGAGCCGCATACGCTGGGACTGGGAACGCCCGGCGCCTTTTCCCGCCATACCGGTTTTCTGAAAAACTCCAACACCGTCTGCCTGAACGGCCGGCTCCGGCGCGAGACACTCACGGATCTTTTTGGCCGAAATCTGGAAATTGAAAACGACGCCAATTGCTTTGCGCTGGCCGAAGCGCTGCAGGGGGCCGGCCGCGGTTACAGCCTTGTCTTTGGGGTCATTCTCGGCACTGGCTGCGGCGGCGGGATAATTGTCGACGGCCGCCTGCGAACGGGACTGCAGCACATTGCGGGAGAATGGGGTCATATGGTGATCGATCCGGCGGGGCCGGAATGCTATTGCGGAGCGCGCGGCTGTGTGGAAACCTTGATCAGCGGCGGCGGACTTGAAAAGGAATATTTGAGACAGTATCAGAGGCCGGCCAGTCTGCCCGAGATCGTGCGGCGCTTTCGTGCGGGTGAAAGCGATGATGTAAAATTTATGCAAATGTTTTTCGATCGTTTCGGCCGTGCGCTGGCCAATGTGATTAATATTCTGGATCCGGATGTGGTTGTGCTGGGCGGCGGCGTTTCCAATATCGACGAAATTTATACGCAGGGCATTGAAGCGGTCCGGCGTTCAATTTTTAGTGATTCCATGGAGACCCTGGTGCTGCGGCATGCGCTCGGGGATTCAGCCGGCGTCATTGGCGCCGCGCTTCTGGGGAAATCATGAAACCAAAAAAAATCCGTTACGCGCTGGATGAGCAGGAAATTATCGGCAAGCATTTTGGCCGGCTGCGTTACCTTTTGCGCGATGAAGAAGGCGCGGAGCGTCAGAATTTTGATTCGCAGGTACGGCAGAGAAATCCCGAAGACCGCGAGCGCGGAGGACGCGCGCTGCTGCGGCTCGTGCTCTCGGATTTCCGGTACAATCCCTCGGGCCAGCGGCTTGTTTCTTTCCAGTTGGCCAATGGGCGCTGGCTTCCGCGTTACGGCATCCAGGTCGGCGATGTGGTCACGCTTTCCGGTCAAATGCAGGAAAGCGAGCGGCCTACGGGAACCGTTTATGAAAAGGAAAAACGCCATATCACGATTGCTTTTAACCGGCATCTGCCGTCCTGGGTCGGGAAATCTTCCGTTTATCATCTCAATCTTACCGAAAACAAGACAACGTATGAGCGCATGTTCGAAGCGCTGCGGGAAGTTGAGAATGCGAAGCATTCTGCCGTTGCGCGGCTGCGGGATATTGCGCTCGGTTTGCGGACGCCGCAATTCCGGGACCCGGTGCGGATTTCGGACCTTTCCTTTTTTAATGAAAATCTGAATGATCTGCAGAAACAGGCCGTGGCCCGTTCGCTGGAGGCCGAGGAAGTATTGCTGCTTCACGGACCGCCGGGGACAGGCAAGACCAGTGTGCTCGTGGAAATGATCCGGCAGGCGCGTTCCCGGAATGAAACGGTGCTGGTGACAGCGCCCAGCAATGCGGCTTGCGATTACCTGCTTCATTGTCTGGTGACTTGCGGCATTGCGGTGACGCGTTTGGGAAATCCGGCACGCATTACCGAAGAACTTCGTTCGCATACGCTGGGTTATAAAATGGCGGATCATGATTATGCGCGTCTGATTCAGGAGCATGAGGCGCGGCTGGATCAGATCGACCGCCAGCGGGAGCGCCGGCAGGACCGGCGCGTGCTGAGCCGGGAAGAGGAGCGCGCCTTGCGCGACGAAATCCGGAATCTGCGGCAGGAAATCCGCAATTTGCGGGCGGAGATTTTTCATCAGGTCTGGAATAGCTCGGATGTCGTTGTCGTAACGCACACGAATGCGGGAGATCCGGCCATCAAAACAAAAGTATTTGACTGGGTGATTGTCGATGAAGCGACGCAGGCCAGCGAACCGGCGACCTGGATTCCTGTTTCACGCGCCGGCCGGGTGGTGTTTGCGGGGGATCATTATCAGCTGCCGCCGACCGTGCATTCGCCTAAAACGGGAAAAGGCAGTTTGCGTTATACGCTTTTTGAGCGCTTGCATGAAGTGCTGCCCGATACTTCAAAAGTCCGGCTTGAAAAGCAATACCGCATGCATGAGACGATTATGAATTTTTCATCCCAGGAATTTTATGAAGGCCAGTTGTCGGCCCATGATTCCGTGAAACAGCATGTGCTGGCGGATCTGCCGGGGGTTAAAGCGGATGAGAGTACCCGGGCGCCGCTGATTTTTCTGGATACGGCGGGACTCGGGTATGAAGAGGAACGCGAGCCGGGTTCGGAAAGCCGTTTTAATCCGGAAGAAGCCAAGCTGGTGGAAAAGGAATACCGGAATCTTGTGGCGAGTGGTGTGCCGCCGCGTGGAATCGCCATCATCAGTCCCTACAGTGCGCAAGTCAAACTGCTGGCCCGGGTGCTGATGCCGGATGAGTGGGAAACCGAAAAAGGAAATGCTCCGGAAATCGACAGCATCGATGCCTTTCAAGGGCGTGAGAAAGAGGCGGTCATCGTGTCGCTGGTGCGCTCGAATTTAACGGGGGATATCGGCTTTCTCGGAGATACGCGCCGCATGAATGTGGCCATGACGCGGGCGCGGCGCAAACTGATTGTCATCGGCGACAGCGCCACAATTTCTACTTTGCCTTTTTATGAAGATTTTATCCGCTATGTGGAAAAGCATCACGCCTACCGCAGTGCCTGGGAATACGTGCAATAATCCCCCGCGAAGTACCCACTTCGATATTAATTGACTCGAGTTGCTATAAGTTGATCGTGGCTGGTTTGTAATCCCGCCTCCCAGCTGTTACCTTTTTTTCAGCTGTTAACTCATTTAAAAAACTGGGGTTACACGGATTTTCCCCCTGCCGGAGCCGGCCTTGGCCATGCAACGCTTTTCTTTAGAAACACTTTCCCGCCGATACGGGCGGCGAATTGCCTTCCTGCTGGCTCTTTTCTTTGCCACTCAAGAAGCGATGGCGGCTCCGGTGACCACACTTGTCCCCGAAGAGCGGACTCCGGCAGCATCGCTTGAATTTGAATTGCCGGCGGCTTTGGGCCGTGTTGAAACCATTCTGCCGGGGCAAGGACCGGCGTTGATTCACATTCTCACGGCACACGGTAACTACGAAGCCCAGAAAAGCATTCAGGCGATTCTGCATCACTTGCGCGAACGCTACGGTTTTCGTCAGCTCTTTCTTGAAGGAAGTGCCGGCCCCATCGACGCCTCCCTGATCCGCTTTTTTCCGGACCGGCCGGATATCACGATGGGAATTCTGGATGCATTGACACGGGACGCGCTGGTGAAAGGTCCGGAGTTGTTTCTGGCGGAAGCACCGGAGGTCGAGGCGGTCGGCATGGAAGACCTGGAAGCCTATAAGAAAAATGTCCGGTTGTTTCAGGACGTGCTGGTTGAACAGCAGACGGCCGGCGCCATGCTCGAAAAAATGAACCGTCAGATTGAACATTTGACGGCGATTTGGCTGAATCGCCATCTGCGTGATTATTTAAAACAGCTGGAGCGTTTTGAGGCTGGAAAAATGCCGGTGGATGCCTGGATTCAGTATTTGTTCCTGCAGGCGGAAAAGCTGATGGGCCGCAATTTTCCGGACATCGAACATCAATTGAACTGGCCCATGCTTGTCCGTTTGCGCCGGCTTCAGCAGATGGAAAAAAAGATCGATCCCGCCGGGCTCGAAAATGAAAAGAATGCATTTCTTTCTTTACTGGAAGCGTTACCGCCGGTGCTGAAAGCGCGTATGGCGCAATGGCTGGAAGAACCTATCCACTCGACTCCGCTTTCGGATTCCGGAGCCGGACAGTTTTTTGAAGAAATAACGGAGCAGCTGCCGGACGACTTTGATTACTCGGATTATCCCAATACGACATTAAAAATCGGGATTCATATTCTGCAAAGCGAACTGGATGCCTTGAGGCTCGGCAATGAAGTTGAGCGGCTGGCCGATTTGCTGGCGGCGGAATTGACGGTGGATGAAACGCAAAGGGAACTGCTGAACATTCTGAAGGACTACCGGCTGCTGCAACGGCTGCTCGCGCTGGAGCTGGTGCCATCCGATTTCGATAAAGTGCTGGAGCGGCAGACGGTTTTGACACCCGAGAATCTGATTCAGCGCTTCAAGTTGCTGAATCAAGAGGGACGCGTTCGCGATGTGGATTTTCCCGATGCGGCGCCGGGCCGCCGTCTGTTCGACAAGGCGATTGATTTTTATCGGGGAACCCGCGTGCGGGATACGGCTATGCTGGAACGCATCTGGAACCAGCGCCAGACCGGCACTCCGTCGGTGGTCATTACCGGCGGATTTCATAGCGGTCCTTTCGAAGATTATTTCCGTGAACGCGCCATCAGCTATGTCCGTATCACTCCCAATATTCAGCAGATTGAAGGGCGCCAGGCGTACGTGCGGACATTGCTGGAAAATCAGTTGGGCACCCGGGCCGCTTCAGAAACGACGGTCGAAACGGTTTCGTTTGCAGGGCTGGATCGTGAAAGCTTGATTGAACACGGCGTCGCGGATCCTGAGATTCAGGTATTTTTACCCTTTTTGATCAAGTCCTATGAGGGGTTTTTGAGCGCCGGTCTGCCCGATGTGACGGCGTTTGATCAGGAATTGGACTCGAGCCGTTTCCGCGAAGTGGATATCCGGCATCAGTTGAATGAGGATGGAAGAGACGGCTTTCTGGTCGAGTTCAAGCGGCCGGATGTGAAATCCTCCCGGCAGTTCTGGATCGAGGGCAAGCCGGTTTCGGTGACTCAGGTGGTCCAGAAGGAAACTTTGGGATTGAGCAACCAGATGATTGCCATGCCGGAGCGGCCGGAAGCGCGGCGCAAACAGGAACTGGATGCCGGGCCGTTCCTGCAGGATCTTCGTCAGACAAAGGCGGGCGCTGCTCAATCCATGGCCGAGTGGATCCGGCAGTCCAAGGCGCATGAGCGGGAAGCCGTAAGGCAGATGAAGCATGAAATTGGACTCGAACTTCCCGATGAATCCCGTGCCGCTTTATTGAAAAAGCTGGAGCAGCTGGTTCCTCTTGTACCGGAGCTGGAATGGCGGCATTTAATGGCGCCCGCCATTGCGCTTTTGCAAAGCGCGCCACCGAAAGAAATTTTTGATGCGCTGGCAGGTTTTCTTAAAACGGCATGGGAAATGTCTCCGCCATCCCGCCCCCATCTGGAAGCCGCCATGAAGAGTTATGTGTTTCAGGAAGATAGTCCGCTTCAGGACTCTGTGGTGCAGTTTTACGGCGACGCCGAAACCGTGATGCAGGAATTGCCCGAGCTCAGCCAAATTGTCCGCCGTCCGGATTCTATTGCGCGATTTCTGACCCTTCTTTCCCTTTGGAGGACGATGTATTCCTTTGATGAAATCAACCGGGAGGCCATGACGAGTCTGGCCTATGCCGAAAGCACACGAGCCGGCGTCCCGCGCCGTTTTCTTCTGAACGACATGAAGGTGGCGCCCGTGACGGAAAGTTTCCGCCGCCATCTCGTGTACCGCAAGGAAGGAAGGAACGTGAAAGCGGCGCTGGAATTAAAAATTCCGGGGGAACAGATTTACCGGGATCTGGTGAAGAAGCGGGATTTTGAAATTGCCTGGGAGCGGCATCAACAGGGCAAAGCCGTGGCCGTGCCGGCTTTCTATGTGAAGGTGCCGCAGAAGGGTTTTTCGGTTTATATGTACGGCCGGAAAATCACGTACCCGGAAGGCGATTTCGGATTTGGCGCCTTTTTTTATGAAGATTCCAAGCGGCTTCGAAATCTCACCCGGGACAATGTGCTCCGAAACTCCTGGTTTCTGGTCCGGGCGGCTCAGCGCGGAATGACGGCGCGAAGCCTGCTGGATCAAACCATGGAGGATATGCTTGGGATGGTCAGTGAATTTTATGATGATGGCTATTTTCTTTCGGCTGACGGCGCCTGGGACGCCCATTCCGAAAATTTGCGGCTGCTGGCACGCGATGGCAGCCTTCAGTATGCTTCGGATTTCGGCAGCGTTCGCCGGATGGACGAAAAAGAACAGGCGGTCACTTCGGCAGAGCTTGTATGGGAGCATGAGGTCCGGGATAAAGTCGGATTTTTTATGGGCCTGTTGCCCGAGCATCTGATTCTGGGCCGTCTGGATGCGGGCAGTGCGGCGGCCCGGATTGCCAATGAAATGCGGGAAATCGTCCAGGCGGCGGAAATCCACGGCGATCGAAAGCGCCTGGACCGTGAACTGGCAGCCTTGGTCCGGCGTGAATTACTCGACGATGCGGGAACGCCGGAGATTGCGCGGATGGGCAAAGGGCAACCCCGGAAACCGAGCCGCCGGCAGCAGGAGCCTCGTTTTGAACGGCCGGAGGCGCGCGGGGAAGTTTTGGGGCCGGCACCGGAAGAATTCCAGGTTTTTAATCAGAAAGTCCGGCGTGGATTGCAGGTCTATCTGGATGACATCAAACGCTATCACATCCCGTCGCAGATGGAGCGCATGACGGTCATGACCGCCTTGCGAACTTTTCCGGATGATTTCAGGGGCATGCTGGATGAAACACCGGAGGCACAAAATGCGCTGACGTCGCCTATGCTTTTAGCCGTTTTGAATCGTATCAGTGCTTTCCGGCGCCATCCGGACCAGATGCGGCGATTTGAAGAAGACCTGCGTGCGCGGCTGAATGCCGGGCAGCGCGAGTTTCATTTTGCGGTCATCGGGCCGGGGCTGTGGCAGGAACCCGTGGAATTGATCGCGCGGTTCCATCGAACCCTGCGCATCAGCGATATTCCGGCTCATGATGCAAAATTCAATTTAACGGTTTTCGACCGCAACGACGAAATCGGCATTAACCAACTCGCCCTGGCGGGAGAAATTTATTATAGCCCGGAGGACGTGGAGGAGTTCGAGAAGGCCGGCCTGCTTCGTTTTGAAACGTTTGAGCAGACGGACCGCGGGTACCGCGTGCGTCCCGACCGGCTTAAAAACATTCAGGTGGAATTCGTGGATTTGCAAAACGATGCCGAACTGGAGTTGAACGAGCGGCAGCGTGAGAGATTCGACTTTATTTTTATGAACCATGTTGCCGAGCATCTGAGCCGCTTGCAGGATGTTCGCAATCGCGATCCCTATGTCCTGCAGCTCTTCACATTTCTCGAGGGCATGATGCGCCAGGGAGGAATGCTTCTCGTTGCAGACAAGAGTTCGATCAAGGGGTTTAACTGGCTCTATCTGCCGGATTCGATGCAAGGCCGGCGCGGCAAAACCTATAAACATTTTTTTAGAACGGGCGAGTTCCGTAAGACGGATCCTTTGGCGGAGGAAGGACGTCCGGAAGCGCGCCAGACGCCTTTCGATCAGGAGGAGCGCGATTTGCTCGCCGGTTTTCTGGTTTCCCGGTATGGCGCTGAAAATATCAAAATTACACCGTCTATCATTGGCAGGCAGGATTTTACGGCAATTTTCTACGGGCATCCGGAAATGAATCCTGTGGATCCTCCGTCCGTATATGTCGAAGTCCGGGTGCCTCACCGCCAGGTTCATGATGAATCACTGTGGCTGGAACGTCTGGCGCGTGAAATGACGGCCAGGTTCCCGCAGTATGAAACTAAGCCGGACAATCCGTACTACGCCGTTATTTATTCTCCGGGGCATGATCTGCGGCAGACACGCCTGGCGTTCCGCCTTGCGCGGCGGGAGCAGCCAGTAAAACTGGTCGGGGAACGCCTGCGTGCCGTCAATGGAAAGAAAACAGCAGCCATTTTCCCTGAGATTGTGGAAGTGCTCCAGCTCGCGGACGAAGCGCCCGCAGTCGAAAGACCCGAAGCGCGGGTACTAGACTTTTCATTTCAGGAAGAACCGCAGAATCCCTGGAAGTATGATTTTCTGGAAGGCCACAAAAGCGGACATGCCGTTCCTCATGAGGGCGATCCGGATCATTTTATTCCGATATATATGCGCGTGATTGAGCATGTGTTACGGGAAGAAGACACGTTTTTGAAAGATGCCTTGCAGAATTTATGGCCTAATGAATTTCAAGATCAAATGGATCTTTCGGATTTCAGAAAAAAGGTAAATCTCGTGGAAATCGAATATCTTAATTCTGGAGGGCTGAAGCACGCTTTTCTGATCCGCATGCATATGCCCAGTCGAAAACTACCGTACACATTTTCTATCAAGCCAACTAAGGTGACCAATAACGAAGAAGATCAAAATGATATCTGGCATTCCCTCTATCAGTGGAAACGTTTTCCTGAGGATTATTATCGAGATGTGGCGCGCTACGGCGCGAATGTAACATTTTACTTCAGACGAAGTACGGTAGTGGAGCCATCGCCTTATACGTCATTTGATTATCGCTCGACGTTGATTGCTCAGGAATATGTTCCCGGCCCAACTTTGGAAGAAATTATGCGGGATGAATCCATTCCGGCGCATGTCCGCCGGCAGGCGGTGCGCAATGCTATTGAATTCTGGCGCCAACTCAGGGGGAAGGTCGCCTTGACCGACCCGAAATCCGGCAATCTTGTGGCACTGGATGAAAATTTTACACGCTGGAAAGTAATCGATCTGGACAAGTTGTTGGGCCGTCATACTTACCGGGGGGAATTGACGGGACCTGTGACGGATGAACTCTATCTTGAATTTATCGGGGATTATTATTCAGCTGAGATTGTGGAATCTATCAGGGATCCTTCCATTGTTCCGGTTCAGTCTCGAGGGCGGGGGTATGGGGATTTTTCCATCAATATAGCGGGCATCCCCCAGGAACCGCTTCCAAAAATCATTCAAGCTTCTCAAGGAGAGGCCATTCACGTTTATTTGAATATCGATACCGATACCCGCCTGGCGGACCCTGCCGTACAAATCCAGAGCCGGCTTTATGCGGAAACATCCTCGGGAACGTGGGCACCAGGTCCCCTAATGACACTTTACGATATATTTCCTAACGGTTCTTACCGGTTTGGAATCCGATTGCCGGACGATTATCAGGGGCACTTTACTTTTTAGTATACGCTGGATGGCGGCCACAACTGGAAGTGGGCAAATGCAGGGCCACACGATAATTTTTTTGTGGAAAGAAAAGATCGCTCAGAAGCACGGGTGTGGAGCCGTTTCGAGCCGCGAACGGGAATGAAACAAAGCGCTTTGACGAGGGAAGAAAGGGAATTCCGGGACTGGCTTGAAAAAATTTTGAAGAAGGAAAAAATCCGGGAGGCCCGGCCGGTTGCGAATGCACTGGTCCGGTATCAGGGAGAGTCGCTGGAAGCGCTGTTGGAAAACGGTCTTTTGAAATCGGATGGGCAGCTTGTTCTTTTGGACCGTTTGAGCCGCAATTTCGACGGCAAAGATTTTGCGGCGCGGATATTTCGTTTAGAGCAGGCCTACCGTGAAGCCGAGCTTTCCGAGAGTCAGGTGCAGCAGCTGGTGGCAAAAGTGATTCCTTTTGCCTTTTATGAAGAAGCATTGAAAGCCGCGCCGGAAGCCGCGCCGAATGACCGCGTGTATGCGCTGGTGACTTATGGCGCAGGCGCCGCTGACTGGCTGCGTACGACACTGGCCCCGGAGCGAATCGAGGCGATTCGTGCGGCGTTTCCTGATCTCAGTGAATCAAATATCCGCTATGCGTTGCTGCATCACACGGACGGCACAATGGCCTGGCTGGAATCACTTTTTTCAGAAGAAAATATGAAAGCCATTCAGGAAAAATTCGGCGACATTTCGCCGTCCCGGGTTCAGCAAGTGATGCTGCACTCTCCCAACCGGTTTATGGAACGGCTGGAAAAAATTTATCCGCCTTTAACCGGTCTGGAAGATCTTCCCGAGCGGATTCGGGCGGCCCTGCATGAAAGAAATGAAGATGCAGTGGCGGCTTTGATCCGCGACTATGGGCCGGAGACCGAAGGATTGGAGATTCAACTGGATGAAAAAGGGGAGTATGAGCTCTTTTCGCTCGTGAAGCCGGAGCGCGAACGTCATAAAAAAATCCGTCTGTCCATTCCAGGACATGAAAATAAAACCCTGAGATTGAAATTTCGAAAGGATGCACAGGGATATCTGTGGACATTCCTGGAGGATCCGGAAGCGGAAGTGGTTGAACCGGTAAGGAAACCGGTTTTCGAGGCTTACTACGATCCCGGCGAGGAAAAATTGCTGACGCTTAAAGAACATTTCAAACTGAAAATCCTCAATCCGGACAAATATCCCGAACTTGCAAGCGCTCTGGAGATTACACGCCAGCCATCGGGTAACTATTTTGCTTTTCTGGTGAACGGCAAAACGATCAATTTAAAACGCAATCAGAAGATGCGTTATGAAGGCGTGGCTTCCGACCCGGCACTGGCGACGCTCTACGTGCGCGGGGTGAAAGAAAAAGACGGTTATGCGGTTTACGGCTTTCTGGAACCGGAGGCGACGGATCCGGATCGAGCGGTGGGGAAATGGCGGTATGATCCGGAGCAGCTCGATTTTATCAATGCTTTTTTTGTACCGCCCGGGGCCGCCCCCTGGTTTTATTTTGTGGTGACGGGCGCTGTTCAGAATGGAAAATCGTTCTTCCGCCGCGTCGAGCTGGACGGACAGGGGAGAGCTTTGCTGACGCGTCAGTTTTATGTGCGGGTGGGTGAGAACTATGTGCATCGCGGGTTGTCCATTCCTGAAGAAGTTTTGATCGTGAACTCGCCGGCGGAACCACAGCGGATCGATCTTTATGAAGTACAGGAAACGGATGCCGAAAGCGGTTTGTTTGAGCCGGAAGGCCGGAATTATATCGCGAGCAAATTCTATGACAAAAAAAGCGGGCTTCTGGAACGCGATTGGCAGGAAGCCACCCGGCGGCTGGAAAAATTTGAAAAAAAACGGGCAAAAAAAGCGCCGGCCGGCATTCTCATGACCGGGTCCACCGGATTGGAAGCAACCGTGGAAGCGCGGACGCATATCCTGAATGACCGCACCGGAAAACCGGTGCAGGTAACCTTGCCGGAGCATCAGGGCAAGCTGCTTTTCCTGCGCTTTGTCACATTTGAGCATCAGGGAGCCACCCGCAATGGAGTGGACTTGATTGAGCTGGATGAAAACCGCAATCCTGGAAACCGCCTGCGGCGGCTTTACCGGGAGGATGAAGAAATTATCTGGGTGGATCTGTATAGCGGGCCGCAGCCGTTGACGCCGGGCGAGCGGCAGGCGATTCGTAAGGAACTTGAAAAGCTCGGCTACCGGAAGCCCGTTCTCCGGCCGGATAATCAATTGAGCACAAGCGGCGAATCCGACAGTCCGGAACTTTCGCCTTTTGCCCGAAAGCAGCGGCGTGAAGATCAAAAGTTCGAACAGGCGCTTGCGGACGTGGAAGCTCAGCTGAGCGCCGAGGAAGAAGACCTGATTCGTATCAGCGACCACTTTGCCGGTCTTCAGACGCTTCGCGGGCTGTCCGGAATGCAGAATGCCGCTGCACTCATTTATTTTGTCCTGAAAAATATAGACGCCATTCCGCTTTATATGCATGACGTCTATCTGGAAGAGATGGCGAATTGGCTGAATCAACATAAACAAGTGGATCTGCTGGATGTCGTGGAGCGGCACTTGAAGGGAAATGCCTCGGGTTTGGACCGTCTGGACCGGCTTTGGAAAGTCATTATGCGCTCTGAAGCCCGCCGTGAAGAAATGCCGGCGGTGACGGCGGCGCAGAAAAAACTGTGGGAAGGGCCGCGACAGCAGATTTTGCCGCTGCGCTGGGAAGCATTCGGTCTGGCGGCACTGGCTCTGTTGCTCGAAAACTGGCTGGGCCGGCCGGTGGACGCCGGCGATGCCGAGATTGGTCTGGCAATGCAGGACTCCATTTTGAAACGCGAGTTTGGCGGTCAGGCTTACGCAACGACGCCGGCTTATGACGAGGCTTTGAAGCGAACCTCAGAAGGCGGCACTATGGCGGTTTGGAGCACAGCCTGGCTGCAGCGGTTTACCGAAGATCATCCACGTGCCCTGTATTTGCTTCTCACCCAGGCGCAAAAAGCGGCGGATGCCAAGGCTCTGGAAAATCCGCTGATTGGTTTTGTCGGGGATGAAAAAGTTTTTGAACAAATTGAACACGCGTTGACGCGCCGGCAAGGCACGGGGCCGCAATTTTTGAATTGGGAAGAGCAGCTCGAAGCCCGTGAATTTCTTTTGCCGCGGCTGCGCCGGATCGTTCAGGTGATTCCGCCGGATGCTCTTGCCGATTTTGTGGCATCCCGGGATTACGGCGTGGGAACCCTTCTGGATGCCGCGGCGGCGATTCCGGATAAAATGGCGGGCGCCAATTTCCTTCTGGATCCCGCCTCCGTCGCGGATGAAGATTTGATGGCCGTGGCGCTCCTTTTTCCGTCTCTGCTGGAAGCGGCCCGGCTGACGCAGGGCATCAGCGACAAAGGCATGCGCTTGCGCCGCCTGCAGGAAGTCATTGCGAGTGCCTATCTCTTTCCGGGGTCCCAGCCTCACGCATCCGGCTTTACTCTGGCATTTGAAACCTATGTGCAGGCGGTTTTGATCAATCAGCGCCTTGTCGCTTCTTCGGCCTGATATTTCCTGTTTCGCTTCCCTCTGATTTTGCCGTTAAATAGAGTTATGAAAAAACAAGCGGTTCTTTTTTTGTGTGCGCTACTGCTAGGGTCCGCTGCCGGCCAAAGCGCGGAAGAGTCCGAGGCGCCGCCTACGGTAGCGGCGCAGAAAGTGGTGTTGTACCAGGCCGGTCTGGCCGCATTGCAGCAGGGAGAAACCGCCAAGGCGCTGGTGATCTCGAATCATTTCCGGAATCTGGATCCGCAGGACGAAGGCGGTTATCGCCTGGCGTGCATGGCGTACTGGCTGGAAAAAGATTTTTATTCCGTGATTGCCACAGTTCAGATTGCCCGCGAGCGGGGAATTGAAAGTGTTTTTCTCTACAAATATATGACTCAGGCGCTTTTCTTTGTCGGGGACTTTGGGACGTCGATGCAGGGATTCAAAAAAATGGAAACGCTGATGAACCGCTCCCGCGAGAAATCCTGATGGTATCCGCTTCGCCTTGGCGGCGGCCTTTCATTCTTTATCCGGTTCTGGCTTTTCTCGTCTTTCTTGCCGGGTACCTGCTTTTCTACGGCCGTCTGGCTTCCATTTCAGGATCCTGGGATTATGTGATGCGGACCAGCGACGACAGCTTGTACTGGATCACGGCCCGCAGTCTGGCGCAAGGTTCTCCCGGCGGCGCGAATCCGTTTTATGCGGAAGCGGCGGAGGAACCGCATGCCATTCCGTATCCGGCCGTGACCGGGATGGCCTGGCTTTCCAAAGGGACCGGCCTTCCGGTGCTGACCTTCTTTCCGCTCTGGTACATCGGCATGCCCTTGCTTTTATGGTGGACCCTTTTCTGGTGTCTGACGAGGATCTGGCGCTATCCGCCCGGAGGTTCCGCTTTTCTGGCGCTTTTTCTTCTTCTGGTCACCCTCTATTTTCGAGGCGTGCCGCACAATACCATTTTGCGCTATCCCCATCCGGGAGATGCGCTGTGGGCCTTGTTTCTCTGGATTTCACTCGCCATGAATCCGGAAACCGGAAACCCGGGCCGGAGGACCGCCGTGCTGGCGGGCCTTTCGGCTTTGACGCTTTGGGTGGATCCTTATCTGGCGGTGCCCGGCATGGCAGTGATGGGCCTCGAGATGGTCTGGCAGTTTATCCGGCGGGCGCCGCGAAATGGCCTCGTCCTGTTGACTGCTTCTGCCGCCTGTCTGCTGGCGGCGGCCGGTTATGGTTTGTATGTCCGTTCCGGAATGCCGGACGGAGGGGAAGGGCTGCGCCGCTTTGCCGCGAATGGTCCCTTGCCGCTTCAGCATCTGGAAATGACTTCGCTGGCTTTTTACGGGTTGCTGGCCGTCGTTGTTCTGGGGAATGCGAAATGGCAGAAAAAAATCTCACGTCTGGACCGGCTGGTATTGTTTCTTTTTCTGGCAGAACCTTTGTGCGGCAACATTGAACTTTTACTGCCGCCCGAAATGCTGGGCGGTTATCACCGCCATAATTTCGCCGAAGAGTTATCGCATCACCGCTACAGTTACCTGGTGGTGGAAATGGCGGTATTAATCGGCTGGCTGCTGGAGAAAATGCCTGTATGGCGCGTTCATGAAAAATTCCGTCATTTTGAAAATGCGGGCGGCGCGGCGGCTGCGGTGCTGGCGGGGGTGGTTTTGTGGGCCGAGCGATGGACCTTCCTGCGGTTTGCGCCGAACGTGAATCCCAAATTCGGGATGCCGAATCCGGATCTGCTCTGGGGCCTCCTGCCGTTTCTTGTTCTCGGCGTCTGGCTCTGGTGTCGTTCGGAAGGGCTTCGCCGGCGATTGCGGCATCCGGCTGCGGCCGCGAGCATTATCCTGGCGATGGTGTTCACCGGTTACCCGCTGCTAGCCGGACAAACGTATGCGGCGGAAACGCATAATTACATCTTTCGGGATTTCCCGTTTTCGGGCGCGTATCGCTGGCTCAATCAGCATGCCAAGCCCGGGGAGGTGGTGCTGACGGCTCCGCCCTCACGTCTGGATATCGAGTACCTTTTACTGCATACCGATTTAAAAACCTACGTTCATCCGTTTGGCAATCTCTATGATGCCGGCTCAGCCGAAGAAGTGCAGGATCATACGTACCGGTTTTTGTTTTACTTCAATCTGCTGGCCGATGATCTCCGGGGATTTGTTTACCGCGACACGAATACCCTGGAAGAAAAGCTGACCCGGCTGAAGCTCGATTATATTCTGGCGGAAATAAATACGCCGTTTTTACCGCATATGCTGAATCAGCTTCATGGGTATGTAAAACCGGTGTACCGCGACCGCCAATGCCTGCTTCTGAAAGTTCAGATCCCTCGGGAATCGACTAAGGCCGGCTGAAGGCGAGCCGGAACGTCGTCCACAGCGATTCAAAGGCAACCCGCATTTCCATTTTGGATTCGCCGCTTTCGCGTTCCATGAAGACAAAGGGGATTTCCGTCGTCCTGAAACCTTTGCGGATGGTGCTCCAGACCAGTTCGATGAGAAAGGCATTCTGACGGCCATGGAACCGTTTCCAGTTCATGGATTCCAGAACGCGCCGCCGGAAACATTTATAGGCCGTGGTGGTATCGGTAGAATCAATGCGGAGAAAGAAACGGATCCATTCATTGGAAAGCTTGCTTAGAAGCAGGCGCCGGAACGACCAGTTGTAAACCCGGACCCCTTTCAAGTAGCGGCTGCCGAAAACAGCATCATGCTCCCGGATTTGTTCCAGGAAGCGCGGCAATGCCGCCGGATCGTGCGATAGATCCGCATCCATTTGAAAGATAACTTCGTAGTCGCGTTCCAGCGCCCAGCGAAAGCCGTCAATATAGGCGCGGCCCAGGCCTTCCTTGCCGCGGCGGTGGAGGACGTGCAGGCCTTTGTATTTCTGCCGAAGTGATTCCGCCATTTGTCCCGTGCCGTCCGGAGAATTATCATCCACGATCAGAATTTCGACGTCCGGCGCATATTGAAGGACGGATGGAATCAGACGGGGAACATTGTCTTTTTCGTTGTAAGTCGGAATGACAATCAGGGTTTTCATGGAAGCCCGCGATCAGCTGCTTTTTGCCATGTCGGCGGCAAAAACACGGAAACAGTTGCGTCCGCCTTCTTTGCAGGCATAGAGGGCGAGATCGGCATGCTTGATGAGTGTTTCTTCATCTTCAGCATGATCGGGAAAAGCCGCGACGCCCAGGGAAATCGTCACTTTCAGCGGCTGGTTTCCCTGCATGGGAGGAAACTCGTAACTTTCCACCGCTTTGCGCAGCCGTTCGGCGACTTCTGCCGCTTCCTTGGCACCGGTTTCAGGCAGGATCACGACAAATTCTTCGCCGCCGTAACGGCAAGGGATATCGGTTTCCCGGACACTTTCGCGAAAAATTTTTGCGGTCGTCGCCAGCACGGAATCGCCCTGTTGATGACCGTAAGTATCATTGAATTTCTTGAAATGGTCGATGTCGGTCAGAATGATCGCGACCTTGCGGTTGTATCGTTTGGCACGCCGGATTTCATCGCTGAGCTTTTGACGGAAATACCGGTTGATGAAAAGCTGTGTCAGTCCGTCGGTGATGGCCAGGTGATAGAGATTGGCGTTATTGATGGTAATCGCGGCCTGTCCGGCCAGCGTTGTCAGCAGATTGACTTCTTCATCGGTAAAAGCCGCGCCGGATTCTTTATTCGTGATATTCATCACGCCGATGCATTCGTCCCCGGCCAGCAGCGGAATACAAACAATATTATCCACATTGGAATTGGCCGACGCCTTGAAATCCTTGCTTTTGGAGGCTTGCTGCACGACCTGCGGGGTGCCGGTTTCCGCCACTTTGCCGGCGATGCCTTCTCCAATGCGAATTTTGGTGCATTCCATTTCACCGTCGTTGATCTTTCTTTCTGTCAGCGGATCAATGCCGCGCACCACCTTAACCTCGAGAATGCCGGATTCCTTGTTCAAAAGCATGATCGAACCCTTCTGGGCTTTGACGGCATTGCGCGATTTGTCGAGGATGATCAACAGGGTTTTCTTCAGGTCATTGGCGAAGTTCATGGCCTTGGACACATCGTAGAGCACGGACAGATTTTCCATTTTTTTCCCGAGAGCCATGGTGGCGCGGACTTTCTGCTGGTCCAGAATGGCACTGTCGATCGCGATCGCGGCCTGTGCGGCAAGCTGTGAAATAAAATTCAGTTCGGCATCGTCATAAGAGGACTCGTCCCGTTTCGGCCCGAGGGTCAGGACGCCGCGCAACTGATTTTTGACCATGAGCGGTACCCAGATATCCGATTCGAGACGGTCGAGGTGGTTTTTCTCGACAATCCGTTCAAAGCGCCAGGACCCGGAAGAGTCCCGGATAGGGAAGGGTTCGCCGCCGATCAGCACCTGCCAGAACAAGCCTTCCTCTTTTTCAAAATACAGGTTCTCAACGTCTTTACCTTCCAGCCCGATGGCATAGTGATAGGTGTAGGCCTTCTTTTCCAGATCATAGATCAGCAGGGCCACATTGCTGGCATTGCTGGCTTCAAAAACAACCGAAGTAAATACGCGGGCCAGATCCGACATATCCTGAATGGAAATGAGGGATTTGCCGAGCTGGGAGAGCGTGAAGAAGTCGAATACCTTGCGTTCCAGTTTCCGGATGACGGCGTGGAACTCTTTCTCGTCCATAATCAAACCCTTCGGGTTGGTTCAAAAGCGGTGTCAGGTACTAGTATCGTACGGACTCGTATCCGGATTAAGTGAAAAGTCCCTGTCAAAAAGGTACTCTTTTCTTGCCGGCTTTGCAACCAGGGCTATTTGGACAGGGCCAGGCTCACGCCGTCCCAGGCCGGGCCCGGTGCGCTGCGGCGGAAATCATCCATCCGCTTACGGTAAAGAGCGATATAACTTTTTAATTCTGAGAAACCGGCTTTTTCCATTTTTTGAAGCATCTTCTCCGCCGAATCCCAGTGCTGCGAACGGAATGCTTCCAGCATGGCGCGATTTTCCTCCGAAAGGCTTTTAAACGCCGGATCGGCCGCTTCACCGGCCGGGCCCAGGAGCGCATAGACGCGGGAGGGCTGCTGCTTTCCTTTCACGCGAATCAAATCCACTTCCAGCCAGGCAAAACCGGGCGCCGCCTGGCAGGTCGTCTCGCCGGCCAGGATGGAAAATCCGTAGGTTTTGGTCAGTCCTTCCAGCCGGGAGGCCAGATTGACGGCATCCCCGAGAACGGAGTAATCGAAGCGTTGCGCTGATCCGACATTGCCGACACAGGCATCACCCGTGTTCAGTCCGATTCCAATCTCAATGGGAGCAGCCGGTTTGCGGGAAGTATTCCAGTCTAGCAGCGCACTTCTCATGGCGAGGGCGGCGCCGCAGGCATGGTGAACATGGTCGGGGTCTTCCAGCGGAGCATTCCAGAACGCCATGATGCAGTCTCCCATGTATTTATCGATCGTGCCGCTGTGGCCCAGAATCACATCCGTCATGGGCGTCAGAAATTCGTTCATGAGCCGGGTCAGTTCTTGCGCACTGAGTTTTTCGGAAATCGAAGTGAAGTCGCGGATGTCGGTGAACAGAAAGGTCATGGAACGCGATTCGCCGCCCAGCTTGAGACTTTCCGGATGGCGCGCCAGTTTTTCGACGAGTGCCGGCGACATGTAACGGCTGAATGCGCCGCGGATATGTTTCTTTTCGGATTCGGTTTGCAGGTGATGGATCAAGGAAGAAGCCAGATAAATAATCAGAACCGCCAGCGAAGGCAGCACCGGATCGAGCAGCCAGTTCCATGAAACGAACAGATACCAGGAAAGACCGACCGCAAATGCGGCAAAACCGAAGGCCAGCAGAGCGCACCAGGCCGCTCCGACGCGAGCCGTCATAAAAATCATGATCAGGCCCAAAAGCGCGAGATAAATCCATTCTGCGCCGGGAGCCCAGTCCGGCCGGTGCAGAAACTGTCCCAGCAGAACCTGCTCCAGCAACTGGGCATGGACTTCGACGCCGGCGGCTACCGGATTGAGCGGTGTCGTGCGCAGATCGCGAAGTCCGGCTGCGCTTGTTCCGATCAGAACGATTGCATTTTCAAATAATTCAGGCGCGTAATCCCGTTCCAGAATTTTCCACGCGGGATAAAACCGTTCCGTCTGAAAGCCGCTGTCGCGGAGCCACACGCGGCCCTGAGCGTCGGTTGGGATAACCGCGCGTCCCGTTTTGACGGAAGCGATTCCGGTCGAGTCGGCAAAACTGGCCTCGCCGCTGCCGCCCGCGGTTTTTACCACATGCGTGGAGGCTTCCTGGGCGACGCGCAGCGCTTCCAACACCAGAGAAGGATAAATCTGATCCCGCAGCCGGAAGATGAGCGGAACGCGGCGGATCACGCCGTCGGTTTCCGAAATAATATTGAAGCTGCCGTTCCCGCGGGCCGCTTCGGCAATGGGTGCGATGTTGACGACCGCTCCCTGGAAAACCGGTAAAAAAGGTTTCGGATCAGAACCGGAAACGGCGAAACCGGCTTTCAATGCCGGCACGGCGGTATTAGGTTCCGGCGTCAGACTGAAGGCCGTGACAACGCGCATGTCGCGCATCGTATCGGCCAGGATCCGGTCGTGATTGGGGAATTCCCGAATGCGGTTTTTAATTTCCTCAGCGGACTCCGTCGTGGGCCAGAGAGAAACAATTTGATCCGGCGATGTCCGGTCCGGTTCGGCGTAAACGATATCCAGAACGACCGCGGCTGTTCCGGCTTCATGCAGAATTTTCAGCAGCCGGCTCATCTCATGCCGCGGCCAGGGCCATTGGCCCACGCGCGCCAGCGTTTCATCGTCGATGTCGACGATGCGGACCGGTGTTTCGGCCGCATAGGGGCGCGGGTACAGCCGTTGAAAGTAATCAAATATTTTCAGCTGGATGCTTTCGATCTGAACGGGAAACACAAAGCGGGCGGATAAAAGAAGCCCGAGAAGCAGAAGCGGAATCAGAATCTGGGAGTAGGGCAGGCGCCAGCGCATGATTAACGGATGTGAAGCACAAGCAGCGTCATGTCATCGTGTTGAGAAGCGTCTTTGGAAAACAGACGGATATCGTCAAAGACGCTGTCGGTCCAGCCGGCAGCATCCGGTTTGGGCGCAGCCACGGCTTTCTGAATGCGGGCCAGCCCGTATTCTTCAGCGGCGGGATTCCGCGCTTCAATGATGCCGTCCGTGTAAAGAAAAAAAGTATCGCCCGGTTCCAGGGCCGCGGTACGGCCTTCAAATTCGGAATCCGGCATCATCCCGAGCGGAATGCCGCCGGCATTTTCGAGTTCGCTTGCCGGACCGCTCGCCGGGCGTTTGAGGATGGCATGATGGCCGCCGGAAGCATAAGCCA
>CAZGID010000019.1:10594-21492 GCA_964526065.1 uncultured bacterium | reverse complement strand
GATGCTGGCGGTGCTGGGACGCCCATTTCATCGCGGACTGCTCAAAAGTGGCCGCCCCGAAAAAAAGCAGCCAGAAGCGGACAAATGCATTCGTTTTATAGGTCGCATGGGCAAAAAGGCGGTGATACCCGACCGTAATGGCCATTCCGGTGGCCGCGAAATAAAACAGGAAAAGGGCGATCTCCGCCGCGGAAATGCCGTAATGGTAGATATAGCAAGGGGTTCCGATCACACCACACAGGATCAAAACCGTAAATAATCCGATTCCGGTCCAGCGGGTCTGTCGCTTCGGGGGCGGGTAGATATCTTCAACTCGATTCATTCTCGAGCATTATAACAGCATCGGGAAGGAAACCCAGATAAAGTTGCCCGCAGGGCCCCTAGCCGGCTCGAAACAGCAAAACGGAATACCCCGCGTAGAATGCCAGCAGCACCGCCCCTTCCAGACGCGAGATGATAAACCCGGATTTGAGAATGGGAACAGAAACCAGGGAAACCAGCAGCATCAGGGGAATATCACGAGACAAAACCCCCTCATTCACATTTAAAGGATAAATGACCGCCGTCAACCCCAAGATAAATAAAATATTGAAGACATTGCTGCCGGTGACATTGCCAACCGCTATATCGTCTTTCCGGCGAATCGCGGCCATGACCGAAGTTGCCAGTTCCGGCAGTGATGTTCCCGCCGCCACAATCGTCAATCCAATCAATAATTCGCTGACCCCCATTCCCCGGGCCAACGCTGTACTACCGGAAACAAGCAGATTGGCACCAAGCGCCAGCAAAAATAAACTGAGCGCGATTTTCAGACCCAGCCACGCCGGATTTTCCTTCCTGTCGCCCGGCTCTTCTCCGTCGTCTTCCTGAGACCCCGCATCCCGAAAGCAGAACGCCATGAAAATGCCAAAAAAGACAAGAAGTAGAAGACCATCGACCCGGCTCAAATAGCCATCCTGCGCCATCAGCCAGAGCAATGCGGCTGAGCCCACCACAAAAGGAACTTCCCGCTTTAAGGAACCGGATTCCACCCGCAAGGGATGAATCAAGGCAGCCAACCCCAGAATAAACGCAATATTGAAAATATTACTGCCAACAACGTTGGCGATGGCAATATCCGGCTTCTGCTCCAGCGCCGCAAACAGGCTGACAAAAGCTTCCGGCGTCGACGTGCCAAAAGCAACGATTGTCAAACCAATGATGATCGGACGAACCCCGAAGCGGCGCGCCAGGCGCGATGAAGCGGCGGTCAGTCCCTCGCCTCCGGCAATCAAAAGCCCCAATCCTAACAAGCACATTAAAACCGGTCCCGTAAACGGCATATTATCCCCTAAACGCAAACATTCTGTTTTTCTATCACTTCAAAAAGGTATCGGCCCTGCTCAATATCGCGGTTGAAGTACCGCCGGACAATATTTTTCGATTCTTCATCATAATAGAAAGAATAGTGCTCTCTTTTTTCGGCATTCATTTTTGGCAGCCGGATGCCCGGCAGGCTCAAATGGCGGCAGACTTGATTAAAATCCGCCTGCAGGTTTTCGAACCTTCCCATAAAATCAACCTGCCTCTGCCCCGATTTATCCCGAATATAAGACACAACGGTTCTCTTTTGCAGCTGTTCCGGCATCCTCCGGCTTAACGTTTTTAGAAATGCCTTAAAATCATACTGCTTTGCCCATGCCGTAAGCAATTTATTGACACTGCCGCTCAGGTACTTCGCGCGCCTGAGTTGAAAATAGATACTGACCATTCTGTCCCAGGGATTCCGTGTAAAGCAGAATTTGAAGTACGGTTCATGATTCAACTGCGCGAGACGGGATAAGTTGTAGAGATGCGTGTGCTTGGGGAGTTTTACTTCATTGAAATCTTGTAATGCCCACTCAATACTGGTCGTTGCTGTCTTGCCCACCGCGATGAAGATAAACTGGTACTGCCGTGAGATAATCATCAGCTGATATTTTCGTTAAAAATCCGGATTTTTTAAAGTTTAATTTTGGGATGATTATGTTACATTCCCTCATGGAAAAAGTTCTCATTTCGTGGAGCGGCGGAAAAGACAGCGCTTACAGCCTGTTCGAACTCCTTGAATCCGGGGCTTACGAACCGGCCGCCCTGCTCACCCATGTCACGCCGGAAAACCGTGCCAAGATGCAGGGCATCCGCATCGAACTGATTGAGGCCCAGGCCCGCAGTCTGGGATTGCCGCTGGAAGTCATTGCCCTGCCGGAACATCCCGCTAATCCGGAATATGAAGAACGGACCCGCGCGGTGGTTGAGAAGTACCGGCATCAGGGCGTCACTACCCTGGTTTATGGCGATTTGTTCCTGGAAGACATCAAGGTCTATCGCGATACTCTTCTGAAGCGGTGGCAAATGAAGGGGCTTTATCCTGTCTGGCAGCGGCCGACAGCCTCCCTGGCGCGTCAAATGATTCAAGCCGGTTTCCGCATCCTGGTCACCTGTGTCGACACAACGCAGCTTGATGCCTCGTTTGCCGGAAGAGAGCTGGATGATGCTTTTTTAAATGAATTGCCGGAATCGGTCGATCCCTGCGGTGAGCGCGGCGAGTTTCATACGTTCGTCTATGACGGTCCTGGATTTCAGCGACCCATTCTCTTTGAAAAAAAGGGATTCTTTATCAAAGATGACCGCTTTTATTATTGCGATCTTATCCATCCGAAGCGGCTTGCCGCCGCACCGGTGTAAGGAGTTTTGACCATGCGAATTGTTTCCCTGATTGCCAGCAGCACTGAAATGGTGCATGCCCTCGGCTGCGGCGACCAGCTGGTGGCCCGCTCTCATGAATGCGATTATCCAGAATCGGTCCGGCGCCTGCCGGTTTGTTCGGAACCCAAATTTAACATTGAAGGCACAAGCCGTGAAATCGATGACCGCGTCAAAGCTGCTGTGAAGGAATCGGGTTCCGTTTACCGGATTGATGCCGCCAAATTAAAATCCCTCCGTCCGGATGTCATCATCACGCAGGACCATTGCGAGGTCTGCGCCGTCAGCCTCAAGGATGTTGAAAATGCCGTCTGCAACTGGGGCGACAACCGGCCGGAAATTGTGACGCTTCTTCCCAATGATCTCAAGGATGTCTGGTCCGGCATGCAGCGAATTGCCGACGCCCTCGGCATTGCAGAAAAGGGACGAGCCCGGATTCAACAGTATCAGGAACGCATGCAGGCCATCTCTCAAAAAGCACGGGACCTAACGGCTTCCCCCCGCGTCGCCTGCCTGGAATGGCTGGACCCGCTGATGGCCGGCGGCAACTGGGTTCCGGAACTGGTCGCACTTCTCGGCGCCCGGGACTTATTCGGAACACCGGGAAAACATTCCCCCTGGATGCAGTGGGACGAATTAAAATCCGCTGACCCGGATTTTATCATCATTCTTCCCTGCGGCTGGGATATCGTGAGGACGTTACCGGAAATGAAGGCCTTAACGGATCGGCCGGACTGGCCATCCCTCAAAGCCGTGCGCAACAAGCGAGTCTATCTCACCGACGGCAATCAATATTTCAACCGCCCCGGCCCCCGCCTGGTGGAATCGCTTGAAATTCTGGCCGAGATCTTGTACCCGGACCAGTTTGATTTCGGCCACCAGGGTACCGGCTGGCAGCCGTTTACGCCGCCGCGCCGATCTTCGCCTGCCTCAAGTTTTTAATAAAAATCGAACCGTAAAGCACGACGCCCAGGATGCAAATAATGGTCGGAGCTGTCGGCAGATCCAGAAAATAAGATGCCGCCATGCCGGTGACACTGGCCAGAAATCCGATCCCCCATCCCACCACGAGACGGCCTTGAATCGTTTGCGCAAAAAGAATGGAACAGGCTGCGGGCATCACCAGAAACGAAAAAACCAGCAGCACGCCGGCGACTTCTACCGAACTGGTCACCACAATTCCAAAAGAAACGTAAAAGAGGAAATCCCACAAACGAATATTTAATTTTTTGGAAGCGCCGTCGTGATCCCTCGAAATCAAAAAAAACTTGTCCCGGGCCAGATAGTGAAAGATGCCAACGCCGGCATAAATCAGAAACATTTTGAGAACTTCCTTATCGGAAACTAAAAGAAGCTTTCCAATGAGCGCTTCCCGGATGTGCTCGTCGCCTTCATCCGCAAGGCTGAGAACAAGAATCAGAAGGGCGGCTGAAACGGCATATGATGCTCCAATCACGGCTTCTTGCGGAATCAGCTGTTTTCGAAAACGGCTGAATGCAAAAATCACAGCCCCCAGCACCGTGAATACCAGCGAAAGCCAGTAAGATAGCGGAGTATTGAGTTCATGCCCCATGATCAACGCAATACTCGCCCCAAGCGCTGCGATTTGGGCCAGCGACAGGTCGACAAAAATCACCTGCCGTTCAATCACATGCTGGCCGAGGTAAGTATGAATACCTGTCAAAACAAGACAGGCCAGAAACGGATAGGTCATAAACTGAATCACGTCGGTCATCTTATTTCAAAGCCTCGCTGATGGTTTTAACGTTATAGTCAAAGAGACTGATGTAATCTTCGGTGCCCTCAAGCTCCCCGGCGTTCTGACAAATAATGTAAACCTTGCCGCCAACCCGCTCCGCCAAAACATCCGTTGAAGCCCTCGAGTAATACACCGGCTGAATGATGGCCTTGATATCGTTCTCCTTCATGTAGTTTTCGAGCGCAATCAGGTCTTTAGGCGTGGGGGGAATGCCCGGTTTGGGTTCATAATACTGCTCGGCTTTAAACCCCATAAAATCAGCAAAGTAGGCAATATCCTTGTGGTAGGAAACCACTTCCTTACCGCGGACATGGGCGGCGGCCTCTTTCCATTCCGGAATTTTCTTGTCCAACTCAGCCAGAAATGCCTGGCCGCGCTGTTCAAAATAATCCGCATTTTCCGGATTAAACTTTTTAAGCTTTTCCAGAAGATTGGCCGTCATGATGCAGGCGTTTTCCGGACTCATCCAGATATGCGGGTTACCAAAGATATGCACATCACCGTACTGCCGTGAAAGTTCACTTTCCGGCACATCAAGCAGCGTGATGCCTTCCGACATCTGGATGTTATTGGAGGCACCCCGGAACAGCTTCGGCTTTCCGGCCGCTTCCAGAATAGCTTCCGTCCAGAGTTCGTGATCAAGCCCGGCCTGAATAAACAAATCCGCGCGCTGCACATTCCGGACATCACTGAATTTCGGACGAAAGAAGTGCGTATTGAATTTCGGCAACGAAATACTTTTGACATCCGCCCGGTCGCCGGTGATGGCGCGTGCCAGGCTGGCGAATGTGGTGGTGGTCGCCACAATCTTGAGCTTTCCTTTTACCGGCTCAATCGGGCCATTGTAGTAGTGATGGTGCTCCTCGTGATGATGCTGGCCGTCCGCGGTTCCTGTCGGAATCCGGAACAGAAAAGCAAAAGCCGCCAAAAACAGAAATGGTCTTATTTTCATGCCGTACCTCACTGGATCTTGTGCTTATGTTCTCCGATGGCGAAAATCCCCTGGATCAGGAACTGGTTGTCATCTTTTTCGATCGCCGAGTTGATATGGTTATATTGCAAGCGCCACCGGGCAAACTCGGTTTGGAAAAAGGTCAAAAAGACAGAGTAACCGGTCTCCGCGCCCCCCGCACCCACCCCCGCCCGGTTCACAAGCTGCGCATAATCAAAACGAAGCCCGGCCGACCAGCGCTTGTGAAATTTCACATCCAGAAGCCCGTAGGTTCCCAGCCGGTTTTCATCCAGAGACTCTTGCTGATGAAGATAAAACAGCTCACTCTGCAGCTTGATGCGCTGGTCGGGCCCATAGAGATGAATGAAGGTTCCATCCAGCGCCAGCAGATTATTCTCCATGCGCGCATCGTCATCCGCGGAACCAAGCATATAAGAGGTGCCCATTTCCAGATACGACACATCCGTCAGGTCCCAGAAATTCCGCAGATGCCCGTAAACCGTCGGCCGACGGCGCGCATCGCCAAAGACCGTACCATCCTCCCCGTTTCCGCCTTCGATGATACCCACGGTAATTTCATGGGCGGAATCCAGCGGAAGCTCCAGCGGCTTGGTCAAGTCCACCCCGGTTTTGTTCAGTCCATCTGTCCCGAAATAACGCCGGATGAACAGCGGGTAATCCACCGTATCCAGAACGTCGCGATGAAACTGAAGGGACTTGCCCACCTTCGGTTTGGATCGGCCGATTCTCGCAGTCGTTTCCCACGGCAGACCAAAGCGCGTAATGTAGGCTTCCTGGATATGCACCTCTTCAAAATCCGAAAAAGCAATGTTCACATCCATCCGCGAATAGGGATCAATGTAACTGCCCATAATCAACTCCAGCTCCCGGATACTGAGCCGGTCCGCCCCTTCCGCATCCGTTTGCGCGGAATCGTGCTGGAAAACGGCATCCGCAATGACCCCGATATCCGGGTTCCACCGCCCGCTGGAGGCAGACGTGGGCCGGGATGTCGCCGTGGCTGCCGCCGGCGCCGGTATAGAAACCGGCTGAGCGCTCTTTAGTGCTTCGATTTCTCTTTGTTGAAGCGCCACCGTTTGGCTGAGTTGATGCACCATCCGGCCGAGCTCCTCCACCCGCGCTTCAAGTGCCGGATTGGCGAAAGCCTGGCCCTGCATCAGAGCAAGACACAGGATTGAAAAAATAATTTTTTGCATACAGACTCCTTTTTTAAAACAACGGGTTCAAAGCAATTTCAGACAGACGGATCCCGTCTGAAATCAGAAAACCGAAGGGGGATGAAATATGGCCCCAAGAGGCGGATCAGGAAGAAGAGAAAGACTTTCAGCTGTGACATCGCTGAAGGATTGAAAATCAAATACAAGTGTTTCAACTGCAGGAGAAACCCAGTGGTGGCAGCTGGCACAATAAATAAAACAACATTCGGCGTCCTCCCCCGACTCCCCATGCGCGGCTTCTTCTTGATAGGCCAGCGCGGGCTCGACCAGAGAACAATGAATCAACCCGGCAAGTGCCAGGAAGCAAAGCAACATTCGGAGCAATTTAGCCATCGGGCATCATTCTATCACAAGAGAGCGGCTTGTGAAGGCCGCCTAAGGGCAGATAATCGGGGATTGCTTGAGTCTTTCCGGCGATTCGCGATTACCGGGAATTAACCCTGCAAAATTCACGTCAATGGCTTTCGGAAGCGGTCACCTGGGCCAGATGCCGCCGGATCAATTCATAGCCAAATGCCGATGCCGTGATCATCAGAGCAGGTAACAGCATCGACCAGGGGCCGAAATAGTTATAAACGAGACTCCCTGCGAGACCGCCAACAATAAATGAGACAAAAATAATCGTCAGCAGCTTCAATTTCTTTGTCTCAACTGCTACTCCCCGAAGTTTGCTTCCCATTAAAACCCCGAGGTCCGTTAATACCCCGGTGAGATGGGTTGTCCTTACAATGGTGCCACTGTAAGTGCTGGCCAGCGCATTTTGTAACCCGGCCGACATGCAGGCAAAATACTCACCGGCGACTTTGCCTTTCACGTAAAAAAAAGTCGCCAGTAATAATAAAATAGCTTCTACGGCCAGGGCCGCACCATAGCGCCGCCCCATTTTCAAATGTCCGTCCCGGATGATCATCCCACTCATAAATGCACCTGCAAAAAAGAACAGGAGAATAAGCAAAGTTTCCATTGAAGCAAAAAAGTTCCGCCGGACAAGCGCCATTGAAAAGGAACTGGCAACCCCGGTGACATGGGTGGCAGCCTTATGGGTAAAACTGGAAAGCGCAATCACATTGACCATGCCGGCAGAAAACGTCAGCGTGCCGGCACCCGCCCAGACCCATTTCTGTAATTTGGATATCATGAGCCGTTTCCTTTGAGTCCTTTACCCCAGCCAACCCGCATTGATTTTAATCCGGAATTTGAGGTTCAACCAGTTTAGTCAGAAGCTCCAGGGACTCCTGCCACCCCAGGTAACAAGCTTCGGCCGGAATGGCCGCAGGAATATTCTCCTGCACAATCCTTACATCCGTGCCGCAGAAAACTTTTGTAAGCGTATAAGTTGTCCGCATTTCGCCCGGCAGGTTCGTATCCTCAAAAACATCGGTCGCAACGATTCGCTTTCCTGGCTCCAGCTCAAGGTACTTCCCGCCAAAGGTATGCGTTTTTCCGGTCGTAAAGTTGGTAAATGACATGCGGTACCTGCCACCGACCTTGGCATCCAGATGATGCACGGTGCAGGTGAAGCCATGCGGCGGAAGCCATTTGCAATTTGCCGCCGGATCAAGAATCGCTTTATAAATGCGTTCGGGCGGCGCCTTCATTACCCGATGCAGCTGAATGGTATTCGTCGTCCCTTTGATTTCTTCTGATTTAGACATTCCCATTTCCCTCCCTGATTGAATAAAGCGAAAAAATCCGGCATCATTTGAGTGGTTCGGCCAACGCGACAATAATACCTTCGAGGCCGCGGAGGTAGCAGAGCCGGTACTTGTCCTCGTACTGGGTCACCTCGCCGAGGAGCTCAGCCCCGAGTTTTTGCAGGCGGGCAACAACGTCATCAATGTCCGTAACAGTGAACATGATGCGACGGATGCCCAAAGTGTTTACTGGGGTATCCTTCGGCTCAACCCTAACCGCCTTGGGCGCATGAAACTTGTCCAGCTCAAGGCGACTATGACCGTCCGGAGTTCGCATCACGGCAATATCGCTTCGGACTCCCTTGAGACCGACCATGCGGTCCACCCATTCGCCCTCCACGGATGTCTCGCCTTCAAGCTCCAAACCCAGCTCAGTGAAAAAAGAAATCGCCGCCTTGAGGTCGTCAACCACAAGAAGAACGTTATCCATTCGTAATAATTTACTTTTTTTCATCGCCAAGATTATATAGCAGCATGTCCAAGGGCAGGATTCAAAATAAAAAGGCGTTGCCGTATTATAACAGCAACGCCTTAATGGCTCCCCGAAGTGGTCGCTAAACACATAACGCAACGCCAATCAAATCAACAAGTTGCACACTTGCTTGTTTCAATGTTCCGCTACCGCGGACGCCATACTCAGATAGCTTTCGGGGAACCGCTACCTGAACGACCCGCGCCCCGCAAACCAATTTTCAAAAACATAATACCACAGGCCCTTCGGGTGCGGCAATTCCTAAGCGAAAACCCCGATCGATCCTATCTGCACGCCAGCCAGCAATTCTGCATGACCCGCGCCCGGGTATCCCAGCTTATGAAGATCGTAAACAACCTGCCCGATGACTTCATCGCCCGAATGGCCGAATGCCAAGACCAAAACTTGATCCGCCGATGCTCCGGTAAAACCCTGCTACGCATCGCCGGAATGCGTCACCCCGGCGACCGGAAAGCTCATATTCAATACTTGCTGGAGCCGAGCAATTAACAGCTACGCGTTACACTTATTTCCTTTGAATTGCCAGTTAACGACAACGCCATCTCTTATCGTAAAATCTGTCCTGCATGAATACGTCACAACATTCCCAGAGATTATGGCTTGGCTACTCTCTTCATAGGTGAAGACTTTGTCTGTTGCATTAAGCTGGTAAACATTGGCTGGTACGCCCCACTGCGCAATGAGTTTTTCCTCTTTAGCACCCATCCATGAATCTACTATTTTTTTGTATCCTTCAGATGTCGCACAACCGCTAAGAATTAAAGAAATACAGAAAATTATTATGCCAAAACTCTTCATGCTCCCTCCTTTTTTATCTTTTTCGCGGGCAATTTCTTGGCCAACCCTTTTATCGTCGGGTCCGGATGCTTCAATAGGGCATTCCGGTTAAAAGTAATGTGGTCTGGCGGTATTGAAAGTCGGTAATTTTTTTGCCCATCGTTTTCGATGAAATTTGCCGCATCTTTCTTTATCAATGCGCCTTTTAAAGGAGCTCTAAGATTGCTGTATTGTTGATATTTACCAGTGCTTGTATCGAAGTAAACCCAGCCGCCTTTTTTGGCGTTTTTCTTGGCGCCGATGACTAACTGCACGAGCAACCGAAACAGTGAATCACCAATACTAATTTTCGAATCATTGACCTCAATAGCATTGCTTTTTTTTCGCGAGCAAGTTCCTGGAATGTGAAGTCTATCCTGGCAGTTATAATCATGATCGGTGGCTTCCAGAATCTGCTCGTTCGTCCGCGCAGTGGCAAGCTTCTTGTCTTTTAATTTACTAAAATCAATAGCGCAATCTCTGGCCAGACATTCTTTAAAGGGCAAACAGGTTATGCCTTCTCCGGGAAGTCGACTCAATAAGTCTTGCGATTTAATTTCGTAGGTTGGACAAAGAACATAATACCTATGATAAGGATCTGTCTTCGATCTTAAGCCGAGTAATTCATCAGTGGCTTCTCGCTCATCCCCAAACAACCCAAGGTAGATCCCGACTCTTTGTCGAAGAATATCCTTTGCGCCAATAAAATGAATCCGTTCCGTAACTCCAGCGTTGTTTTTATATAACGCATTTTTGCTTCTTATGCTTTGGGTCAAGCCATCCCAAACAAACCGATAATAAGTGATTTCCGGCTTGGTGAGTTGAATCGTGGCAACTTCTGGATCTCCAGAGAATGCGCTGATTTTATCTCCATTGATTCGCAAAATCCTTTCGTTATCAGCATCGCCCATATGATCAGAGAAATAGGAACTCCCATTTTTATCATATCGGTCGAAAACAAGGGTTTCCTTCTTCACGAGGGAATCAAAGAGTTTCTTCGAAATCGCGGTGAGTTCACTTTCCCGGAAAGTCGCATCGGGAAACGCTTCGAGACGCTTCAAAATACGAGCGGTTAGTTCGTCAAACAAGCATCACCTTCTTGGTCTTTAAATGCTTCTTGATGATCTCTTCACCGTCTGAATGTTTAATACAACCAACCTCGGGCGGCGTAATTTCAACAGAAATTTCCTTTTCAATGCCGTGAAGTTTGAACTTCATCGCC
>CAZGID010000019.1:0-10584 GCA_964526065.1 uncultured bacterium | reverse complement strand
CATAGTACTGGGGTTTGATTTTCATCTGATCAAAAGACGCTATAACATCGGAAGATTTTATTCGCATAGTCGTAATGATCTTGCCTCGACGCAATAGGACCGCGTTATTTACCGTGATTTTCTCAATTTCCTTTGTTGGCGCATAAAAAGCTGGGTCTTTCAAAGGCTCGGAATCGACCAGTGCTTTTTTAAATGTAATATCCGGCACGTCCTTGAGCCCAAGGATGGTGATGCCAAACGACTTCACATACTTTTTCTTGTCATCAATCTTTCTAATGTTGGAAGTAACGCCTATGACGCCAGTCGCTGGATCAAAATCGATCACTTCTTGTTTCGCTTGTCGATAGGTAAGCGGGCGCATATTTGAGTTGTCAGATTTCGTTCGTTTTTCGAGGAATTCGTAATCTGTTTTCATGACATCGCCGCGAAGGATGATGACAAAGTATTTCCCGGAAGCCTCATCCTTTCCGCTACGAATAATACAATGGCTTCCTTTGCCGCACCCCTCAAAATATGTCTCCACTTCACTTTGAAACTTCTCAAGATTCCCGTTGAAGGATTTTTCTGAAAACTTGAATTGTTCGCCATCAAACTGATAGAAATACATTCGAGAATGCGTATCGTATAAATACAAATCATATAGTTTGTCAAAAGCGTCTGGATCGTCACAGAAAAAAACACGCATCACGCTTGTGGCTGGTTTTTCACCTTCAACGTACTTGATTTTGTGCTCCTTAATGACTTCCATCACTCTATCCATCTGACGTATTGCAAGGTCATAGATTCGTTGCAGTTCTTCAATGATCCGCTTCTGTCGGTCTTCCGCGCACCCTGAAATCAATTTGCGTGCTTCATCGGGGTCATTTATGTTAATGCCGGATGGGATGGCAATCTTGTGGTTAGAAAAATATTGGGTCAAAAGCGAGGAATCAGCTGTCTTAATTAATTTGTCGAAGCTAAAACGTTGGTGATAGTTTCCCATATTTGTTCCTTACACATTTCCGTCTTAATGGTTTTGAGCCGCCGCGACAGAAAACAATTCCAATGCTTTCGCAGAAGGATAGGTCGATAACGATGCAACCCCGTGAGCCAGCTCAATTGGTAATAATGCTCCTTCGTGGCGATTGCTTAAAATCTTAGGCAGTGTGGCAACTATCCGGTCAAAAGCAATCAAATGAGATAGCGCGGGATTCTCAACATATTCGCCGCGTTCGCCCGTTGGTACATTTATTATCATCTTGTGATAGTCATTGTATTTAATAAAAACCTTAGCTCCATAATTCGTGTCTTGCCCATAAATGCTTGCGGAATTCGAATGCTGAATTTCGCCTCGGACGTAATGATTATTGGGAACAAAGACCGAAGAGCTTGGTGCGTGATCGCCAATCAGTTGGAGGTGATCAAAAAATGCCCCTGATTTTTCTTGCCCAATCATTGCGACCTCAATGCCAGTAGCTTTTGCATGCTTGAAAAACCGGCGAATCGGTGCGGCTAATTTCGCAAGAGTGGCGCGCAAAGACAGAGGTCCGTCTTTAACCATGAGACAATTTTTCAGAACATCTTTATTGGTCTCCCAAAAGTACCTTACAGGCGTAAAGATCATCAGCGTTTCGCTGACTGACATATAATCGGAGGCCACTTGATTTGGGGCAAAATCATCTTGCATGTTTAAATGAAGGCCAAACATATCGGTAATAAATATCTCACCGTTGCATTGCCGACAATTTCCTTTTTCTTGATCAAACGGCAATGTCGCAACCGTTTTATTGCAATGCGGGCAATCAAATTCTTCTAACTGAGTTTTCGGCGTTGGACTCCATTTTTCATAAACCAGCCATTTCAATGTTTCCATCATTGCGCCATCTAGCGCGTCGTTCAAACCCTTGTCTTTTATGGACTCAAAAATAACTTCACGCACAGCATGGTAAATGGTTTTTCCGGGAATGACGACGTGCCTCAAGGGAAAGGCGGTTGAGTGAAAAAGAGCCGAATCCTTCATTAGATCTCTTATTGCAAACGGATTTGGCGTTTCTTTATCCAATTTGGAGATTGAAAATTGATCAACTTTTAATAAGGCGGTTTTTACAAAAGCAATAGCTTTGTATGGCGGTTGGGGATTTTCAATGGTTTGCAACGATCCGTCGGTAGAAAAAATTACTTTGAGCTCATTCTTTGAATCTGGCAAAGCTTGCCACGATACGCCACTTGGAGCGGGAGCACAGCATGTCGGGTCCTCAAAGTTTTTGCAGAGCTTCTGCACAAGCGGGCTTTTTATCACTTCCAAATGCCCTAGCTTACTTGCTCTCTCTGCTGGAAGACGATTACTCCCCTGATACGGCATCTTTATGTCCTCTGGGCTGGGGGTGAAAATCTCAATGCTTGCATGGATACAACAAATCTATGGGACCGCGTAAGCATTCGAATGTACCCTTGAGTTTTTGCATGCAAAATATCATTCTTCAAACTTTCATAAGCCACATTAACTTTCGCCAACTTGTTGACATCGTCCTGCGAGGCAAGATGTGCGACAAAGAAATTTTCTGTCTGAGCCAGCAGATCGGCATTAATCGTAGTGGGCGATTGTGTGGAGTAAACCATTCCGATGTGGTATTTCGCGCCTTCCTTGGCGAACCGGCGGTAGATTCTGGTCTCATCACTGTTATCGTTGTCCTTAAAAAGATTGTGGGCTTCTTCAAAGTACAACTGCACATAATGGGTTCCCAGAGCATTGGTAGTGAATTTGGTAGTTTGATGCCTAAACACAGCCTCAGATAATTCACGCGAAAAATACTGCATTACGGCCTCATTTGCATTGCCAAGGTCCAAGATGACTGTTCTGCCTTGATCTAAGAACTGCAGGATTTCCGATATGAAATTGCCTGCATTTTGATCGTGATAGGTCCTGAAGGGCTGTATCAATGTCACACCGCTTCGCCCCGGAGCCGGTTCCAAGAATTCCAGAATTGCATTATCATCAGCATCAAAAACAGGGTTCCCAGACCCGCTTTGGAGTGAAGGATGCGAATTATTTGACCTCTTAAATCTTGTCATTACTTCAAGTTCTCTCACTAATTCACCGAGAGTGCTCGGAGGGTTTGGGACCTGCACATTTTCACTACCGAAAGCGGCAGTCCGAAGAGCCGCGCTGAACCCAGGATTGAAGTGACTCGCAATGTTTCCTGTAGGCGCTAACGTTCTGAGTCGCGCCTCATCTGCCGTGTAACCTGACTTATTTAAAACAGCCCAATACATTTGAAGCTTTCGTGTCGCTCTAATCTTTTCACTACCCGGGGGCAACTGCCGCACCTCATCCAAGACTGGCAATTCAACGCTGTTAAAAGATTCGATATAACCTGAAGTTCTGCCAGCATCTCTGAGAAGGCTGGCTAGTACCAGTTTTGACTGGCTTGGATTCTCATAAAAGTTTAATTTGAGAGGCCGCGACGGCGTATTGGGTTTGGGAGTTAATGCATAAACCGAACATGCGTCAGGATATGCGCTCGCAATCGACCGGTTATCATCTTGCGGGTTGTCATTTGCGTATTCACCGTTAATGTCGAAAATTAGCTGTCCGGCATTTTTTGACGATCGCGTAGTTTCAATCAGACTTTGAATGATCAGTTTCACAACATTGCTTTTCCCAAGACGAGTCTTTCCAAACATTGCCGTGCGACACCCCAAGAAATCTGAGGTAGACAAAACAATATCGACGTTAGGTTGTGGCTTATTAGGTAAAGGTAATCTGCATTCAGTTAACCGAAGATTTCCGACCTGAAATCTATTTTGCTGTGGCACCATGGAATTATTGACCAAATCGAGCAATTTATCGCACGGTGCGTAAATCCTGTATTTATGGGCACTAACAAAGTTATTTAGATCTCCTGAAAATTCCACTGCATCGGCTTTTTGCGGGTGCGGATAGAACATTCCAAGCACACCGGTTTTAAGCGCTCCCCACTGCAATTCGCTCTGAGTAAAGACGTCCAATTCAGGCATAGATTTTTTTTGAAGCTCAAAATAGGTTTGCTGAACTTCGCCTGATAGTGGTGTCACTGCGGAGTCCAAGACACGCAATAACGTGAAGTGGGGAGGAATAGAAACGCTTTCACTATCAAACGAGGCAGGGCACATAATGAGAAGTGAATTCCGGGGGATGCCCCCAACGGCCACCTTAAAAGGATCGCTGGTAATGATTGTGATTTCATCGTAACCGATTTCCAAAACGTAGCCGACAAATCTCATCTGGTCATATTGTTTGCTTTTTTCAAAAGCGGCTTCTTTTTCTAGAAATTCCCGCAAGATACGAAGGGGGTGATTTTGATTGGCCGCTTCTTCCAAGAATTTTTTCATCGGATTTCCTCCTAATAATTGCAGATGAGCACTTCGCCTGAACGTTTTGATAACAATCCGGGGCGGCTACCCGTCCCTGTCGCAAACTTATGAATTTGACAATTACGATATAAAGAAAGAATATCTTTGTGGTTCGATGTAGTCATCGCCCAACGTACTTTGTTCTTTGTAGCCTTCCGCAAACATTTCGCCAGCCTCTGGTGATCCGAATATGTAAACTTGGAATATACGTAATGATCATGGCGCAATTCCTTTTCGCCCGGCCTGTACGGAGGATCCAAAAACAGGAAATCATCCTTTGTGCATGATGAAACGATTTCCTCAAAATCACTTGCAATGAGTTCCGCTTTTCTTAAAAAACGAGAAACCGTTGTTAATGTATCAACATTAATGACCCATCGCCGGTCCTGACCTCCATAGCCGACATTAAAGTCACCGTTGGAATTCTCTCGCCACATACCCTTGAAGCAAGTACGGTTGAGATACAAAGTTCGGGCCGCTCGATATGCGAGGTTTTGCTTTTCTCTTTCGTCACGAATTTTGTAGTAACCCTTCTTAGTTGCAGGAAACTTCTTAAATATGTCCCATACTTTTTTGGGGAAAGCACGAAGTCCGCGATACAAATCGATTAGAACCGGATTGATATCCGCGAGCAGTGCCTTTTGGGGTGCGTACGCAAAAAAAACAGACCCTCCACCTACAAACGGCTCGACAAAAGTGCCCCTGATGGTTTCTCTGGGAGGCAAATGAGGCATCAGATTACTCAATAGCCTTTGTTTTCCTCCGGGATATCTAATAACTTTCACATTTTTCAATAGACCACCTATTTCGTTTATTTCTTAGCTTCCACCCAGTCATCACACAAAAGCTCGGTTTGCTGTAAGATCGTCTCCGTTGCGAGCTTCTGCTGATCCGGCGGGTATCCATATTTCCGCAAAAGTCGTTTAACAATCGTTCTCAATTTCGCGCGAACGCTTTCTTTGAGCGTCCAGTCGATAGCAACATTCGCTTTAACCTTCTCAACAAGAATAACCGCAAGCTCCCTTAGGGTTTTATCGCCGAGCACCTGCCGGGCGCTTTCGTTATTGGCTAGCGCGTCATAAAACGCAAGCTCATCAACGGACAAACCAAGATCCACGCCGCGTTTATCCGCTTCCTTAATGTCCTTGGCAATCCTGATCAGCTCTTCGATAACCTCAGCGGTCGTCAGCAAATTATTCTGATATTTTTTGATGGCGTTCTCGAGCATCTCGGAAAGCTTGCGGCTCTGAATGATGTTCTTTTTGAGCCGAAGCTTTAATTCATCATTCAACAGCTTTCGCAACAACTCTAAGGCAATGTTTTTCCTTTCCATGCCCTTGACTTCGGCAAGGAATTCCTCAGAAAGAATTGAGATGTCCGGCTTCTTGATCCCGGCTGCATCGAAAATATCGATAACTCCATCTGATACAACTGCTTTGTCCACAATTTGGCGAATAGCTGTCTCAATTTCTTCATCGCTCTTGCCGCCGCCTGTTGGCTCAAACTTCGTTAGACGTGCCTTAACCGCCTGAAAGAAACCGACCTCATCTTTAATTTTCATCGCATCAGGATGCGGAACGGACAAGGCAAATGCCTTTGAAAGTAACCCTACGTGTTTTGTAAAACGGTTTTTGCCGTCCTCGAGACCTAAAATAAACTCCTGTGCCTCAAGGATGAGTCCCATTTTTTCTTTGGTGTCGGAAGAAAAGTATTTCTTGTAATTAAACCCGTTGAACATCTGGTAAACAATCTCATATTTTTCAAGCATTGCGGCAACCGCTTCTGCTTGATCTAGCGTTGGCGAACCCTTACCACCGCTTTCGGTATACGTTGCCAACGCTTTCTTTAAATCTGATGCAATGCCAATATAATCCACTACCAGACCGCCCGGTTTGTCTTTGAACACACGATTCACCCGAGCAATCGCCTGCATGAGATTATGCCCACGCATTGGCTTGTCCACATACATTGTGTGCAGGCAAGGCGCATCAAAACCTGTCAGCCACATATCTCGGACGATAACGATTTTTAAGTCGGACGATGGATCTTTGAATCGTTCACTGATTGCCTTTCGGTCTTCTTTGGATGTGCTATGCAACTGCCACGTTTCCGGGTCGCTAGAACTTGAGGTCATAATAACTTTGATCGAGCCTTTCTTTTTATCCTCGCTGTGCCAGTTAGGTCGCAACTTCACAATCTCGTCATAAAGCTCAACAGCGATTCGGCGGCTCATGGCTACAAACATCACCTTGCCTTCAAATGTTTCTTGTCGCTTTTCAAAATGGTCGACGACATCCTTAGCGACAACTTTTAATCGATCCTTGTGGCCAACAATCGCTTCAAGCTGTGTCCACTTTGCCTTAGCTTTTTCTTTTGCCGTCGACTCTTCGCCTTCGGTTATTGCTTCGACCTCAGCGTCCAACAGTTCCTTCTGCTCCGGTTTAAGTTGAACTTTTACAAGGCGTGACTCGTAATAAATGCGAACCGTCGCACCGTCTTCAACGGCCTGTTCAATGTCGTAAATATCGATGTAGTTTCCAAAAACAGCTAAAGTGGAAGCATCCTCTTTTTCAACTGGCGTGCCGGTGAAACCAATAAAGGAAGCGTGTGGAAGAGCATCCCGAATATATTTTGCAAAACCGTAGGAAGTAAGCGCCTCGCCATTCTTAATCGTTGTCTTTGCGGCAAAACCATACTGACTTCTGTGCGCTTCATCCGCGATGACAATAATATTCTTACGATCGGATAAGAGGTCAAAATCCAATGCTCCATTTTCAGGAAAAAACTTTTGAACTGTAGTGAAAACAATCCCACCGCCCGCAGTCTTTAACAATTCTTTGAGGTGGGATTTGCTCTCAGCCTGAGTTGGGTCCTGCCTTAATAATTGTTTGCACCCAGCGAATGTATCGAAAAGCTGATCATCCAAATCATTTCGATCCGTTATTACCACTACCGTTGGGTTGTTCAATTCCAAAACAACTTTACCGGTGTAAAACACCATGGAAAGGGATTTGCCGCTTCCTTGCGTATGCCAGACAACTCCTGCCTTTCTATCACCTTTGGATTGCGTTTTAACCGACGGTAAACCGAACGAAGCAGGTGATTCCTTAACACCAGAGACATCCTCCAATGCCGCTCTGACAGTAGATTCAATAGCCTTGTTGACTGCATGGTATTGATGATAGGCGGCCATTTTTTTTACCGTCTCAATCCGAATTAGACCTGTTTTGGGGTCTTCTTTCTTGGATTTTTCAAAAACAATAAATTGTTTGATCAAATCCAGCAGGACATCTGGCCGCAACATGCCCTTGATAAGCGTTTCAATCTGAGGAACCGTAGTCTTGTCTTCTTTAACCCCGTCTACCGTCTTCCATGCCATGAACCGAGACCAATCGGATGTCAATGACCCTGCCTTAGCATCGAAACCGTCTGAGGCAACCAAAATCTCGTTGTAGAAGAAAAGGTTGCTGATAGCTTTCTTATAATTCTGAATCTGCGTAAATGCTTTCTTAACAGTGGCATTCTCATCGGCAGGATTTTTAAGCTCGATAATGACAAGGGGAATGCCATTAACAAATAAAACTAAGTCCGGGCGCTTGTTGATATTGTTCTGGATTACCGTGAACTGGTTACAAACTAGAAACTCATTCCTAGAAAGATTGTTAAAATCAAACAAAGCAATCTTCTCGCCCCGGACTCCGGTTTCCGCCAGATATTCGACCTCAACCCCATCGGTAAGCATCCGGTGAAAGACTTCGTTGTTTTCAACTAAGTTTTGACTTGGTAAATTTGTAATTTGTTTGACAGCTTGTTCTTGAGTTTCAGTTCTTGCTTTAGGATTCAATCTTGCGATTGCCTGTGTAAGTCTTGCCTTTAATACAACATCACTGAAACTATTACGTTCGGGTTGTTCGCCGTCTGGTGCAATGGTGGGACCATAAATATATGAATAGCCTTGAGCCTCCAAAAGCTCGATCGTCATATTCTCTACCGCGTCTTCAGTTATTCTATTGCCCATTTAAATGCTCTCTTTATTAAAACTTGTTTTCCGAGGCTGAAAGCCACACGCTTGTTATATACGAAACAAGACCCGTCAGTCGCCCTGCCTTTTCTTTCAATAAACCAACTTCTTTTTGCATGCATTCGGATATATCCGAAAATATTTTTTGATCATTAATTGAAGGAAGAATTACTTCGAGGTCAAGAAACTTCTCGACAGGCGCCCTTCTCCGTCGCTGAATGGTTCCAACGGATA
Organism: uncultured bacterium; assembly: GCA_964526065.1. GTDB lineage: Bacteria > Omnitrophota > Omnitrophia > Omnitrophales > Aquincolibacteriaceae > CAZGID01. Next base: position 1,958 of record CAZGID010000019.1, on the reverse strand, counting down.
TGCCGTTATACGTTTTAATCATTTTCTCGCTTTTTAGAAGCAATCCAACAAGGGTCGGATCATAATCTGGTTTAATTCGTAAAACTTCATACGCGGGAGAGGTAATGCCTATGTCGACGATCCAGCATTGATCGATAGCACCAGCCCAGAGCAAATAAGGGTTATAAACAATGTCTGTCTTTCTGACGACCTTGTACTTCGATGTATTATCTGTCGCAACGCGCTTTGCAAATCGTTCCCTTTGAAAAATCAAACCCGCTTTTTCTGTACAGGTTAATATCTCCGGTTCTTCACGATCCCCCAATATTTCCTTGGATTCTTCGAGCACATCTGACAGATGAACTTTTATGAATTTCCCGGGCAGTTTCAACTTCATTGACGGAGCGATGATTTCGATGTTCTTTTTTACATCCTTATTTGTAATCCGAAGTTGATCCTCAGCGTCTTTATAAAGATTTACGCGACGAGTTAATTCTGAGGAAATTTGATCATGCGTAAGTTGTATTCTTTTATGCTCAATCCCAACATATTGCCCCGGGAAAACACTATAATCACCCTTTGCAATTTCTTCGAGCGATACTGACCTGCAAAATCCTTTTATGTTTTTGAAGTTACCGTCTTTGTGTTTCCAATTATGGTAGACCGAAACGATCTTCTTAATATCATCGTCCGAAAGATAACTGCTGGTACGACTTTCGGAAACACCCAAATTGGTTGCGTCAATCATTAAGACTTCGCCAGATCGATGTCTGTTGCCGTTGTTTTTCTTATGTCTAGTAACAAACCAAAGGCAAACTGGAATCGGTGTGGAATAAAAAAGTTTACCCGGAAGAGTAACTATACAATCTACAAGGTCATCCTGAATGATTCCTTTTCTAATTTCGTTTTCAATAGCAGATTCAGAAGAAAGTGAAGAATTGGCAAGAACAAAACCTGCCGTTCCAGTTGGGGAAAGATGGTAAAGAAAGTGTTGTATCCATGCAAAATTTGCATTGGATGATGGCGGCGCTCCATACTTCCACCGCCCATCTTTCTTAAGCAAATCTCCGCTCCAATCGCTGTCATTAAATGGTGGATTTGCAAGAATAAAATCAACTTTCAAATCCGGATGAGCATCTTTAAGAAAAGAGCCTTCGTTATTCCATTTAACTTGAGATCCGTCTATTCCTCGAATTGCAAGATTCATTCTGCAAAGTCGATATGTAGTTTGGTTGCTTTCTTGTCCGTAAAGCGCAATATCGTCAAGTCTACCCTGATGTTCTTGGATAAAACGTTCGCTCATCACAAACATTCCACCTGAACCACAACATGGGTCAAGAACTCTCCCATGGTACGGTTCGATCATCTCAACTAAAAGCCTGACAACTGTTTTTGCGGTATAAAATTGCCCTCCTTTTTTTCCTTCAGCGAGAGCAAATTCCCCGAGAAAATATTCGTAAACCCGTCCCAAGATATCCTTGGCCTTTGCGGCTTCGTCACCAAGGGCAATATTTCCGATAAGGTCAATGAGACCGCCAAGCGAAGCCTTATCCAAATTCGGCCGGGCATAAACTTTTGGTAATATACCCTTGAGTGCGGCATTCTCATTCTCGATCGCTTCCATCGCCTCATCTACATCTTTGCCGATTGAGGGAAGTTTTGCCCGCGAATGCAGGTATGACCAACGTGCTTTTTTCGGGACCCAAAAAACATTCTCTCCACGATATTCGTCGGCGTCTTCGGGGTCAGAATCCTCATAATCGCCTTTACCGGCCAGGAGTTTTGAGTGCAAATCTTCGAAAGAGTCCGAAATGTATTTGAGGAAAATTAGACCTAGAACGATATGCTTATATTCGGCGGCATCCATATTCTTGCGGAGTTTGTCCGCCGCCTTAAAAAGATTTTTTTCAAAAGTGCCGTTTGTTTTCTTTTCGTTTTTTTCAGCCATAGTTACTGTCTCTCCTTATTCCACTTCATTC
>CAZGID010000018.1:0-22382 GCA_964526065.1 uncultured bacterium | reverse complement strand
TAACAGTATTCATTTTCTGGTCAGTACGGAAGTCCTTCAGTGGGTTTTTGATCCCTTTGAATTCTTGAATGAAAGTTTCCGGGTACTGGCGCCGGGGGGGACGGCAACCCTGACGTCGCTGCCGGAAATGACGGACTATGTTTTATCTCCGGAAGACTATGTGGAAGTGTTGGAAGATCGCCCTCTGATGTTCAGTTTTGATGCTTATCCCGGCGCTTTTCCGATCTTGGGTGACTCTCAACAGATTCAGGTGTACCCAAAAAGGCGCGTGCAGTTGAATAAGACGGATGCGGGAGAAACGCTGAAGGATTTGAATTTCACGGTGCTGGAGCATTTTGAAGAGGCGACCTTGCGGAATCGCGGCCAGGTCCGGGTTGTTCTTAAAGAGGGATCGGAATGGGCCCGGATGCTGACCCGCCGCTCCGAAGCCCGCTCCGAATGGTGGGGCGGCCAAGTGCAAGATTTATTGCAGCAGACCGTTCAGGGATTTCGTCCCGAAAGCGCCGCGTTCGATTTCATGGGGGATTATGCGGACGCGGCACGCGAAATATCGGGCTTGCTATCCTCCTACATGACGATGACACCGGACAACACGCCGCGCTCCGAAGCAGAAAAAGCGGCGGTTCAGGAAGTGCTGTCCGCGCGTTTGGCCGGTTATTTTGCGGATGAGCGTTACGGAGAAAATGCCTTTTTGCAATTGATCTGGGAAGTTTCACAAACGCTTCAGGCCAATCGTTCGGAATTGGGCGTGCGGACGGCCTGGCGTCTGGCGCAGCGGGATCTGGCCGCGCGGCTGGACCTGCCTTTGGACGCCAATGGCGATCCCGATTTCCAGCGGGCAGCTCAGGAACAGCAGGTGGCCCGGCAGGTGAGGCAAATGCCCTTTCTGCGAGAAATTGTTGAGGAATTCGGCCCCTCCCGCATTCAGCAATCTTTCCGAAAAGTTCACGCCTCCGTTTCGGGACTGGAAGAGAATACGGGCGGCCGGGGACGATTCATTATGACGGAAGGGACCTTCAATCTTTTTGGTGTTTTCCTCTTGCGGCAGTTGAGCCAGTTTCAAGCGGCGCAGCAACTGATGAAAAATAACGACCGTTTATATATCGCCATTGCCGATGAACTGGCGCGTGAACTGGATCAAGCCCGGCGCGAATTAATATCCGAGGTCTTGCCGCGCCGGGTGGCCTCAGCCGGACAGGTTCAATCGGTTCCCATTCAGCCCGGGCAGTCCTTTCAAATTGGCGACATTGCTTCCGGCATCCGGGTGCAGATCATCCAGTTTGTAGATTATGTTGAAGGCGATACCGCCAGTCTGGAAGAGTTACAGGAAGAATTCCCGGCGGCTTATGAGGAAGAGGGAAGAAAAGCCGGCGGTGCCGAGCTGCTGATTCAAACGCCGGAGGGCACGGATACGGTTTTTGTACCGCTGGCCGTATTGAAGGGAGGTTACCTTTTTGAAAGCGGAAAGAAAACCGAGATCGATGAATTTTCGGCTCGGATTAATGACGGAACCGTCATGCCGCGCGGTCATGCGTCACTTCATGTCCGCAATGGACAGTTGTATCTAAGCGATCTCGGATCGCAGAGCGGAACCTTTACAGCGCCTCAAACGGTGCCGGGAGTGACACTTGATGCATCGGTGAGTCCCCGTGAATTGATTCAGGCAGCCTGGGAACTTTTCCCGCGCAACCGGCTGGTGGAAAGGCGCTTGGACCGGAAAATCCCGGGAGGCGTGGTTGAAAATATCGACAAGGCGCTGCGCGGTTTAGCGGATACGGTGCCGGATCGCCCCATGACGGTTGGGGAATACCGGCTGCTGAAAGAAGAAATCGGGCGCACCCTGGTGGCCATTCAGACTTTGAAAGGGTTGGAAGAAGTATTTCCGGAAGTTATGCTTCTGGAATTCGGCGGTGTACTTTCGGCTCTTCGTATCCTGGATGTGGCGCTTGAAAGATCGCTGCCCAAATCGGTGACTGCGCCGGAAGAAAAAGCGCTCGATGAAATCCGCACGGCTTTGATGCCGTATCAGACAGATCCTTCCGTCAACAGATTATTGTCCCTTGTGGGCCGTCTTCAGCCGGGACAGGAAGCCCCGGCAGAATTGTGGAGCCGGATTGAACAGGAAGCGGCGCGTCTTCCGTCGCAAATTACCGGGCGCCGGCAGTTGATCGAGAGCCTCCTCTCCTACGCGCGCAATCGAGGCTTGTCATTGCCGGCGCCTGTTTCTCTCACCGTTTCACGGCAGGAAAAAGATCCGATGAATGAGCGGATTGCTTTGGTCAAAGCGGCCGAAAAAGCGCTGGATGCGCTGCTTTCACAAAGCCGCGGCGGAGATGAAGTTCATGTGGGAAGTGCGCAGGACGCTCTAAAGGGAATTATGGGCGACCTGATCCGTCCCGAAAACGGCCGGGCGTTAAGAAGAGTAGAAGCCGCTATCCGGCGTATCTCGCGCACGGCGTATCAACCCACGGGTCCGCGGCCGCTTCTCCTGAAGCATCTTCACGATCTGGAAACATCGCTTCGTTCCGAAGCACGGGAAGAGGAGGAAATCATCCGTGAGTTGAGCAAAAACTGGCATCAGGTTCCAAGTGTCAGTCTGCATGGACAAGTTCTGACCGATCAAGAAGGCGCCGGAGTCATGATCGTCGGGGAAAGTTTTTCCGGAAAATCGTCCCTGACCGTGGATCTGCTGAAGTTGTTTCCTGATTTCGGGATCGTTGCCGATGATGAGTTCAGCGCCACGGTGGCCGATGGCCGGATTGTTGCCACATCCTTCAAATACCTCACGAAACTCGACTTCCGTGTGACTTCTTCTCCTGGAAATACCCGCTTTATGCCCTATCAGGTGTCCGGCGAACAGTTGCGGCGTAAACCCGTTGGAATTGCCACGATTCTCCGGCTGGAACGGGGAGATGTCGAAGAGATCCAGATGCAGAAAGCTTCTCTGGATGCCGGGGCCATTCGGGCGCTGCTGGAATCAAGGCGACGGGCGGAACAGGACCCAAGGGCCTTTGAGACTCTGGATGCTGTTCAACCGGATACCGTGAACGTTTGGGATGTGACGGTTCCTCTGGAGCATGATCCTTACCGGCCATTTCCGGGCATTGAGTCCATGATGGAAGCCATCTGGGGCCGTCCCGAGTCCAGAGTCCAGGATGTGTCTGTTTCCGAATCGCTTGAACAGCCGTTAACCGAAAGTGAAGTCCGGGACTTGGTTGTGGATGCGGCGGCTGTTGTGGCGCAGGCGGCCGACCGGCTTGAGGCGCGGAATCTGCTTCAAACGGAAGCTTCTGATTTGCCGGCGAATGCCGAAGAAATTGTTTCTATCGAAGATTTGGGGCTGGACGCTCTCGGCAACCATCAGTATCAAATCGCATTGTCCGGCGGGCCGACATTACCGCTGAAAATTTTAACGCAGAAGGGGTTGAGCGAAATTTATTTTTACGAATCCGGATCCGGCGAGACTTTTATTCTGAAAATTGCGCTTTCGGATGAAGAAATTGAACGGCGCGTCAAGACGCCGGATGCGGAAGACTCTCGGCGCAAATTTACCTCTTTGCGAGATTCCATCCACCGGGGGGTCAGCCGCGAAGGTTATATTTCAGACGAAATCACGGCCCGCAGCGAACCCGAAGCCCGGCTTCCGTTTTCAGAAGTCATCTGGGACGGGGAAGTGCGGAACCGTCCGGCGCTCCTGATCCGCAGCCAGACGGCATTATCACTGCGGGAAGCGGAAGATTTAAGCAAGGCCGGTATCATTCCTCCGATCACGCTTGCTCAGCGATTCTAGATTTTACGCGACAAAGCCGCCATGGATCTCAAGCTCTTTGAAAAAGGTCTGGCGGCGGGTGATAACAAACCCAAAAATATCCTTCTGACGCGAGACGGTGAAGTGCTCAGTATTGACCTGGCGGCCTATGTCGAAGTGACGGACCGGGAGGGCCGCGAAATTCCGTTCGATCCGCAGGACAACAATATCCCCGAATTTACTTATGGTTATCTCGGTACTTTCGATCTCTTGCGGATGATGGGAGATCTGGGAGAAGGGAGAATCACCCGGAGAAACTATTTTGGTTTGATCGGTGTGCTGGAGAATGTGCGGACGTTTTATCAATGGGCGGCTGGCGCCGGCGCCGTGCGGGATGCTCAGGGGAAAATCATCCGCTTTGAAATGGATGAAAGCCGGCTGCTGAAAGAGCTGGGGCTCGACGCGCAGGACCCGGATGATCCGGCCCGCGCAGAAAAGCTGGAACTGGCGGAAAGATTTCTTGATGTTTTGGACGACATTAGAAAATTAGAGCGCTATAACGCGGAGGAGGTTATCGATTGGGCTCGAGAGCGGGAGTCGGGGACCTATTCTTCAGACGCGCCCTATGCGGAAAAGGGCCTTTATGCGCGGGACATCATGTTTTCGCTCCTCACGCGGCTTGACGCTTTGGTTGAAATTGCAGCCGAAGCGGAGGGCCTTCAGGAAGTCGTGCATCCGAAAATCGATCTGAGCCTCGAAGAGGCCGTGGAAGCGTTGGAGGCGGCTTCCAAAACGGTCCGGCCTGAAGACGGAAAACTTTTAACGGAAGAAGAGGCCCTGCAGGCAACTGGGGTGGCGATGGAAACGGAAACCAAAAAAGTGAAAAAAACGGCGGCGATGCCAAGTGCTGAAGAAAAAGTTGCGGAGATGGCGTTGGGAGAAACCTATATTTATACCGACGGAAAAGAGATCGCTGAAGACGTGGATGCGGCCTTGAATCAGTTGGCACCGGCCGGTTTGGTCGAGCGCAGCGAATCGCGGCGTCTGGAATCGGTACCGCAACGTGTCGTCACCATGGGCGTGGAAGAATTTGCGGATTTTGCGATGGCGCGTTTGGAGCGGCGTCTTGAGGTCTTGAATAGCGAAGGCCGGGCGCTGATCACGGAAATGCTGGCCGTGATCCGGGATCTGCGCGGCGGTCACCGGATTGCATATGCGCTTCCGGGTTCGGGAGAGGGGAATGAGGATTTTCTGAATGTGATTACCCGCGTTCCGGATCTGAATATTGCGTTGTATTCTCAGGATGGCCGGGTGGATCCGGAAATGGCCGGGCGTCTGCGGGAATCCGACATTCCATTTCAGATGTTTCGTTTGATTTCACAGATGACGCGATCCTTGAATTTGACCGTGCGTGAAGAATCCGCCGTTGGATTTGTCGTGCCGGCTTCCTTTAATGACGACCCGTCGCTCGACGTCCGCTTTGATCTCGAAAATAATAAAGTGGTGGTACCGATTACGGTTCTGCAGGATCGGGCGGATGAAGATCCCCTGGTGGATGCCGCTGTCATGACCCTGCAGGCGGTGGTGGCGATCGTGCTGGCGCGGGAAGCCGAAGCGCAGGGCCGGGAAGCTCTGCTGAACAAGAAAACGCTTTCAGATATGATCGAGAGTTACAATCTGTTCTCCGGGATGCGCGAGCGGCCGGCCGGTATTGCCGGCGAAGAACTGGACCGGCAATATGAAGAAGTCCGCGAACAGATCCTGAACTCGCTTTTAGCCCCGGAAGGCAACCAGATCCGCATTTCGACCCGTGTGTTGAAGGCCTACATTTCCTTCATGGCTGAGCAGCGGATGCGCCAATCCGCCTAATTTTCTGCTCTTTACCCCCGATTTTGCAACTCGCCGCATTGTTTGCTATATATTGATCACTATTTACATATATTGATTATTCTCGTTTGGGGTTACTTGAAAACCTCAATTCATGAGGTAGGCTTTATTAAAGAGTTTAGTTGAAGCCGTTTTTGGTCGCGCACCCGAAAACCCGAGTCTAGAGAAGAAGGAAAACATTTTGTCGACGAGCCGAGATCATCTTCTTTTTCGCCGGCTGGTGTGCGCAGTTCTATCGCTCACCTACGTAATTTCTTACCACTTGCATACGCCCGGTATGGCGAATGCATCTTCGGATATCCCCGGACCGTCTGTATATAAGGAAGTACCGCCCGATTTAACCTCGATTGCGATTCCGGAATCGTTGGGCCGCGTGCAGGAGCTTTTTCAGGGTGAAGGCAAAAAAATCGTCGTTATTGTGCAGGACGCGCACGCCATACCCGATGCCCAGCGCAGCATCCAGAAACTCATTGAATTTTTTCAGGTGGAATATGGTTTCCGGCTGATTGCGGTGGAAGGTGCTTCTTCCACCCTGGATCCCAGTATTTTTAAAAGCTTTCCCGACAAAGAGCTCCTGCAGAAAATCTTCGAAGATTATTTTAACCGCGGAGAACTGACGGGCAGTGTAGCGGCCGCTATTTTTAACCGCAATGAGAGTGTTTATCACGGAATCGAAGAATGGAACCTTTTCGAGGAAGGCGTCATTCACTTTCTGGATTCGATGAAGCAGGAGAAGGCGGTCCTTGAAACGGTGTCGCGGCAACTGGATACATTATCATCGGAGAAGAAGCGAGTTTATTCTCCGGATCTTCTTGAAGTGGATCAGGCGCTTGAAAATTTCCGTCACGATTATATGGATCTCATTCCGGTATTGCAGAAGCTGGCTGAATACAAGGTGCCGGAAGGCAATACGGAAGTTGCGGTCATGCTGGAAGAATCGCGCCGGAACAATATTCAGGACACCTCGCTTGAACTCGAAGTCAAAAAGATTGCGCTTCAGATCAAAGCCTTCTTTGAATCACGCCCTCCCGCCGAATCCATGCGGGAAGACATCAAAAGTTTTCATGAACAGTATCAGGCTTTTCTCACGTCCCGCTTGGCGCCGGATGAGTTTGCGCTTCACCTCAAGGAACTTGCCATCAAACACCGGATCCGGGTGCGTGTCTCCAAGAAACTGGATTATCTGGTCCGGAATCAGAAGCGCGTCCGGGATATCAAAGGCACCCGGCTTTTTCGTGAATTTGAAGATTATGCCCGGTCGGTAAAGGAATCACTTTTCCGCAACCAGGACGAACGCCGGCTCGATCAGCGCAGTGAAGAGTTGTACCTCTTTGAAAAACTGGCCAAGCTGGAACTTTCACAGGAAGACTGGAAAGCTGTGAAATCCATGATTCAAGCGCCTGACGAAATTGTAAGCGGTGAAGTGACATTGCCAGGAGGTGTTGATCCCATCCTGGAATCCCTGCGGCCGAATATCGCTTTTTATTTCAGCGCGGTGGCGCGCGATCATGTTTTTATTCGTGAAATCCGCAAGCTTATGCAGGAGTACAACACGCGGCAGGCCTTGATGGTGGCCGGTGGTTTTCATGCCGAAGGTTTGACTTACCGGCTTCGCCAGGAAGACACTTCCTATTTATTGCTGATGCCGGCGATCGGCTCGATTCCCGAGGTGATTCACTATAAGGATCATATGCAGGGGGAGGTGACCTGGGGTGAATATTATGAACTGGAACCGGATGGCCGGGTCAATGTGTATAAAGCTTTTGTCCGGGCGACCCGCGATTTGTTGCTCAAACACGGAAATCAGGATGCCGGACGCATGCTCAAGGGCTGGCGCGACCAGATTATCCGCGATCTGGCGGATGCCGGCCGAATCGAAGAAGCTTCCGGTTATACGCGTTTTATCGATGAGTTAACCGAAGACCGCCGCCCGGATACCGGCTCCTTGTGGGCCCAGCGAATTGATCAATTTGTGGCCGGGCTGAAAAATCTGGAGGCCAGTAACCAGCTGAATGAACAGAACATTGTCCGGCTTCTGCAGCCCATTGCGGGCAGTCAAACCGTGCATCAGGGCATCAATCTTGCGTCCCGAGAAACAGCTTCTGTTGCTGCATTGGGATCTCGGGTTTCCAATTTAAAAGAAGCAGTGCTGACTGTCTCTCGCGAAATCGAACTCACTGCCCAACAGCAGGAGGAGAGTGATCAGGCGGGCCGCGACTTTGAAGCCCGTATGGCGGAACTGCAAGCGGATCGTCCTGAATCCCGCGAGGATTCGGCTTCGGTGGATGATGCGGACAATACGGTTGTGACTCAAGCCATGAACATATTACGCGGAAAAGTCACCGAGCATGGATTTCGGAACGTTCTCAGCGGGCTTGAGTTTATGGAAGAAAATCCCGGCATCGTTCAAGGGCCGGCCGTTTATGTATCGGACCTTATTCGTGCCGGCATCGATACCGCCAGTTTCCCCGCCATTAAGTTTCAGCTGGTAAAAGAGCATCTTGACAAGTCAGAGAAAGCAGATACCCGGCTTGAAGGCGAGGGCACGCAGCTCGTTGCTGGGGATTCGTTCAAGCTTTCGAATCAGGTCGAGGTCTATGTCAGCCGCATCGGTTCGGACGGCGTGGATATTGTGATTATGGAAGGGCAGCAAGCCGTGAGCCAGACTCTTTCCTATGCCCAGTTGAATTCAGAAAAAGGCTTTATATTCGGGCGGGCAGCCAATTCCAGTTATGTTTTGGAGTCCGAGCAGGTATCCCGTTCTCACGCGCAATTAAGCCTTTCCGATGGAAGATTAATTTTGAGGGATCTTGAATCCCGGAACGGCACGCTTGTGCCGCTGCGACATGCCGTTTTTCGTATGGCGCAAGTGACCGACCGGACGGCGCTGGTGAAAGCGGCAGAAAGCTTTCTCCGTCTTAACAGCCAGCACACTCTGCAATCGGTGGTTCAGGGAATGACCGAATTGGAAGATCGATTCCGCCGTGGAGATGAAAGAAGTCCCGTCAGTGATGAGGAGCGGGCTGTTGTTGCTTTGTTTCAGGGGGCGTCGGGGCGCGCAGCCGCGGGCGATCTGGATATGATCAGTGCGCGCTTGCAGGCACGCGCCAATCTGATAAGCAGTTTTCTGGCGATAAGTTCGGATGAACGCAGCTTTCTGCTGCGCGGGATTGATGAACTTCGCCGGGATGTTAACCGGCCGGAAAATTTCGAACGTCAGAGAGCCGAAGCGTTTATTCGTACGCATTATGAAGATCATACTTTTGAGCTAGCTTCCTCCCGTGAACTGATTGCCGATGCAGAGTTTCTGTTCGATCAGGTATTTATTGTTCAGGCCCGTTCCCTACTGATTGAATTGGCCAGTACCGTTCCTGCTTTCTCGGATTTGTATGACCAGGCACAAAGCGCGATCACGCCTGAAAGAATCGTTGCTCTCGGAACTGAGATGGAAAGAATAACTTTTGAAAACGGCATTGCCTTATCGCCGGAACGGATGCAGACCCGGAATGCATTGAAGGAGCTTACGGATATGCTTCCGCAAGAAATTCCATCGAGGGAGCAGGAGACAGCGGAGACCGAATTTTCAGCCGCAGAAGCCGCCGTTGCTCTAAGAAATTATGCCAACCGGCGTGGATTGGATTATTACTCCTTGGTCCAGGTGATCACCGCTTTAGCGGTAAACCGTCAGGGGCTTAATGAGGAAATTAATGCGGCAGGCAACCGCTTTCTAATGGCCCTTCGAGATTTGGATCTCGAATTCACAGATCTGGAAAAATTCAATGCCATACTAGGCGAGCTGGCAAATTATGCGGTATCGGAAGCCAAGCGCGCCGGTGTTTTTGTTGTGGAAAACGACCAGCAGGTGAGCGCTGACCAAGGAACGGTTTTGCAGGAAGGTTCCAATTTTCGTTTGGGCGAACGGACAATCACTTTTATGGGAAACATAGGAAATTATACCTATGGGCATGTCATTTCGGTAACCGAGGAGGGTGCCGTTTTGATATTCCGGGATGGACTGGAAACTGTGGTGCCGGTTTTTATTCCGCGCGCCAGCCTGGAACGAGGTTATCCCATGGGGAGGCAGGCTGGGACGGAAAGGTCGATTACAGGAGAGCAGGCGCGTTTGCAGCAGGCGGATATTCAGGAAGGGGTGCACGCGGTCCTGACTTTGGAAAACGGGCAGCTGGTGCTTAAGGATGCAAACAGCAGAAGCGGTACCTATGTCGAGCGATCCGAAGCGCGCCAGGACGACGCCGATGCGGCCGAACAAATTCCGGATGTTGAAACGGCAACCGAATCGGAGGCGACGCAAGATCAGACGGCGTTTCTCCGGCAAGTGGAACTCAATACGGAGGCTCTCTCTTATTTTCTGAATACTCAGACCCGCGGAAGATTCAGCCGGGCACTGGGAATCGGAACGATTGCTATGGCATTCGCTTCTGTTTTTGCCGGCGGAATCTTTATCGCAGCCGGCGCGGTTTCAGGCTATCTCATTCTGCCGGTAGCTTTGTCTCTATTGGTCTGGACGGTTGGTTCGGTGTTTTTGGGATGGGGACGATTCAATTTGAAGGCCCAGGTTGCCAGTATGGCGTTCCGGTTCACCGGCGACGGCACCTATGATCAGAAGCTGAAGCAGGCTCAACAAAGAGCACGCATCATGGGATATACCGCAGGCATTACCACGGCTATTTCTGCGACGGGCTTGTTAGCTTTCATGTTTTTTGGCGCTCCGGTGCTGGTGAATGCCTTTCTGTTTGCTTCGGCAACGGTCATGATCGTTGCCGGTGTCCGGGCCGTGCTGGCCTTTATGAATTTTGCAACAGAAACACGCGCGTTTCCCAGCGAGGACGGTTTAAAGGAAAAGATTGAGGAGATCCAGAGAACCCGCGATCAGGTGGCGCAGGAACGCGATCAGGCCGTGGCCGAGTATAAGGAGGCGGCAATTGCCTCGGGATTGCTGGGAGAAAATGTGGAATCCTTTGACGCGGCGTTGGAAGCCATGAGCCCGCAGGAGCGCAGCGAATATTTCAATGCCGCGCGAAATCATGAAGCGGTTGGACCCAAAATGCAGCGTGTTCGTCTGCTGGGAGACCGTTTGACCGCGGCGGAAGAAGAGATCAAGCGGCTGCAATTTCAGTTGAAGTCGTTTTACGACGAAGAAGCGGCGGAAACGGCCAAAGCCGAGACTGAAAAAAAATCCGACGGAGAAGCGCCGGCCGAAGAAGCGGGCAATCTGGACGAAGCCGTCGAACGTGTGCTGGAAAGCTGGCTGGGAGTCGACGGCGGTCCGCGCCTGCTGCTTTTAGAATTAAGCGGATCTCTGGATATTTTGCGAACGCCCGCGGCCGATGCCAATGCCGTGGCCTCCGATCTGATTGACCGTTATGGTTTGCAGCCCGCGCAGTCGGCGGAAGACCAGTCATTAGTTCAGGCCATATTTGCTCTGGCGCAACAGATTGCGCAGCAAGCCGGCCGGGATGAAGCCAAGCGGACAGAACTTGTCGATCAAGCACAGGAAATCATCGCCAGTCAGTATCGGGAGATTCTGTCCCGGAATGAAGATCTGGCCGAGGCCGTCCGCAACCGTCTGCTCGAACGGTTGGACGCTCTTGAGCAGGAGATGGAGGCTTTAGTTGAACAGATCGCGGAATTGCAGGAACAGGGGGAAGACGTCTCGGCGTTGCAGCAGGAATTTGCGAATATGATGACGGAACAGGGATATATCGAAACACAGCTGGAATTGACGCCCGTAAAAGCTGCAGAAGAAGCCCAGGACAAAGTTGAGGAAGCCGATCAAGAGCAGGATGTTCCGGAAGAAGAACAGCCGTTGGATGAGGCGACTCAAACACCCCAAGAATCCGTTTCGACCGACGCCGATACCACTTCCTCTGAAATGCTGCAGGATGAAAGTGCGCAGGAGGTCGATGAAGGAATCCAGCTCAATACCGCGGATCAGGCGCAGGTAGAAACGGATGCTACGGAAACGGAAACCGGCCCAACGGAAACAACGACCAGTACGCAAGCTCCGCAGCAGGATCTTGTGGCGGAGACGCCGGATGAAGAAGAAAAAACCACTGATGTGGATGCCGTGCAGCAACAGGTTCAAAAGGCAGTCGAACAGATTTCGCTCTTGAACGAACAAGCCGTGCAGGATGCGATCCGCCTCGTGATCGCCATGATGGAAGAAAATACATCGGTCAGCCGCAATGCGCTTTTCGATGCCATTGAAGAAGGTCTTTTTCAGCTCTATAAGTCCGTGCCGTTTCGTGTGGGTCGTTTTGTACAAGATGCAACCGGGGATGAGAATTTGGCGGCGGCGATGGAATTTCTGGCTGAAGAGATTTCCGACCGCATGGATCCGCGAGCGGATCAGACGGCGGTGCTTGAAGCGGTGCGCGCGGAACTGGAAAGACAGTTCCGGGGTGAAGAACGCGCGGAAACACAGCCCGCAGTCGAACAGTCAGCGGTTGAGCAGACCGCCGGGGACGTTCTGGATTTATTCTTGATCACCGGGCTTTCAGAAGATGCGCTTTTGAATGTCGTTGAAGAAGGATTTCGTTCCGATAGGGTTTCCGATTTAAAAGAACGAATTGACGATCGCAGTTTTAATGAAGCCCTGGATGCTCTGGTGGCCGCCTTCAATGAAGAGGCCGGTTACGAACGGCAGACACGCCGGGAAGCAATTGATCGTTTGCTTGCTTTTTTACAGCGGGAATACCGCCAGCGGAAGTTTGGCGAAACCGCGGCAGAAACATCACAAGCAGTTCAGAGCAGCACCACGGAAACTGGAACCGAAACCGATATGGCCGCGCAACTGGAAGCGGATCAGCAATTACAGAAGGAAACGCAGGATCAGGTAACGGGGCAGGAAACGGGTCAGCGGGCGGAGCAGGTGACACCTTCTGAAGATGTGGTTGCAGAGCAACCTGATGCGACGCCTCAAGTGGCTCCGGAAGTGAAAGATAAAGATGTGACGCCGGATGAACAAAAAGTCGAAGATGTTTCGGATGATGTGCAGCAAGCGGAAGAGGACAGCCGGAAGGCGATCGATCAGGGAGCTCAGGTGGTGCAGGCCGATCCATTGGACGGATTGAACCTCCGCGGATTAAGTGAACGGGATCAGCGTATTCTGCGCGGTTCGTTGGCCACAAACAGTGATTTGCAGACCTTCATCGAGGAAATGAAAGCGGCAGGTTACAGCATTATGGTGCAGGCCACCGGGCAAGCTCAAAACCGGATTCTTTTATTTACCGCCACCAAAGAGAACGCGCCCAACCGCCGCTTTTCGATTCGTACGCAGACTCAGGAAAAGAAAATCCGGATTCAGAAAGCCAAACGATATTCCGAGGCCGAAGACCGTCTCATGGATGCGATGCAGGAATTCGGGATCATGGACGGAATTTTTGCCGGCGAGGATATCGGCACCGACAGGCTGCTGAAATACAAACGCGGACAGTCCGACGGGCAGGGGAATCTGGTTTTTCAATCCCGCACGGGGCCGGTCACCGTGCCGGAACAGGCAGGTTTCGAAATTTTTCTGGTATCTCTAAATGGAAAGGAACGTTTTGTGGCGGTTTATCCGGTCAGCGGAAGAGTCACTGCGCTGAATGATGCGATGAAAGATGCGCAGTTTGAACGGGCTCGGGGCAAAGACGGAAAGGTGGCCAAAACGTTTACGCAGAGAGAACAGCAGGAAGATGGAAGTGTCCGCGAAGTGAAAAGAAATGTGAGGGCCTATAAACCGTCCGCCGTCACAGCCGCCGTCAAACGGGACGCCACGCAGCCGGCGGACAATCAGCTGGCGGTGGAAAATGCCAATGTGCCGGATACTACACCGCCGGTGCAGCAAGCCGTTGCAGAAGTCACGACGGAGGAAGCGTCTGTGGATTCCGGTACGGTGCAGGAGAATCCGGCTGACAAGCTGGAACGGACTCAGGGATCATTTCAGAATGCTCTGGAATCGGCAACACGGTCTTCTGTTTTGGATGATGCTTTTACCGATTACGAAGCAGCGGCGCAGGAGCAGGCACGTGTCTTGAAACAAGAAGCGCATGTGCTGGGCAATGAGCAGTTTCGATTTGAAGAGGCCATTGTCAAAGACCAGGAAGCCAAGGCGGTTCTGGAACAGTTGGAACAAGATCGGGAAAGTTACAGCAATCGGCGCAGTGAGCTCGTGCGCAATGAACAAATAGCGTCTCAGTACGGAGAACCCTATGCCCGTGCTTCTGAAGCTTTGGAAACAGTTCTCGCGGCGGCGGAAGCTGAAGTGGAAACGACCGGGACGATCAGTCAGGCGATGATGGACCAGGTGAATCAGGCCTATGGCGCTTTTGAAAGTACCTACGCGGCTTACCAAGGGCAGCTGGAACCCGCGCGTGACTTTGAACTGGGGCTTCAATTGCGGGGCGAGTATGAAACGGTTACTGGACGCGTTCAAGTGCTTGAAGGGGTTCTGGCGGAAGAGGCACGCACAGCCGCGGGCCAGGCGCGCACGGAAGCGGCAACGCAATATGGAAGTGCTTTAGGAGCTTTGAATGAATTTATTGAAAAGGTCCCCGCCTCCACGGTTCTTCTGGATGAAGCCTTTGCCGCGTATGAGCAGTCAGCCACGGCTTTTTCTGATTTGCTGACGGCACAGGGCGACTTTGCGGCGTCGGCGCGCGTGCGCGATGAACTTCAGGAAAGAACTACAGCCAAGAATAATGCCCGGGATCAAGTTTTGCGGAATCAGGAAATTGCCCGGCGGGCAGTCAATTTTGGAAATGCGGCCGGCACCTTGAGTGTGCTACTGCGGAATGCGGAAAAAGAGGAAGTCGTCAGCCCTGAATCGCTGGAAGCAGTCACGGACGCCTATGGAATACTCGCTTCTGCACATCAACAGTATCAGGAAGCTTTGCAGCAGGAAGGAAGCCGTACCTTTGAAGAAGGATTAAATGCTGGAAACGAGTTTCAGGGTTTACAAAGCCGTGTCCAGGCTTTGGAAGCCGCGCGACAAACGCAGGATCAAACAGAAGCTCGCGCGGTCCGGGATCAGGCAGAGGCTGTTTATAGTGATGCTGAGTCCGTTCTGGATGAATTTCTGCAAAAAGTTCCGACATCCACCGTGTTTCTCGATGAGGCCTTCGAAGCGTATCGACAGGCGGCTGAATCCTATGCGGATCTTCTGACGCGCCAGGGCGATTTCGCGGAATCAAACCGCGTTCGAACAGCGCTTCAGGATAAAACGGAGGCAACCAATGAAGTCCGGAGTCAGATTGTCCGCGATCAGAATATTGCGCTTGGATTTGGCGTCCCCTTTGATCGCGCGGCCGATCAACTGCGTGGGGCCTTGAGAAGGGCGGAAGCCGAATCTGTCGCCAGCGATGCATCCATGGAAGCGGTGAACGAAGCACTCGGCACTGCCATCGCGTTGCATCAGGCGTTTCAGAATGAAATGGAAAAAGAAGGCAGCCGGCTTTTTGAAAAAGGGCTGGCGATCGGAAACGAGTTCCAGGCCCTGCAGGCACGCGTGGAAGCATTAGAAGCAGCCCGCCAGCAGCAGGCACAGACAGCCGCCCAGACGGCCCTGGCCGCGGCCGAACAGGCTTACGATCAAGCGCGTGGTGCATTTGATTATTTTTTGGAATCGGCAAATCTCACAAATGCACTGGATGATGCGTTTTCAAATTATGAAGCCAAAACCCAGTCCTACATTGGGGTATTACAAGCGCAGGGCGATTTCCGTACCGCTTCTAACGTCGCTCAACTTTTGCAGCAGAATACGGAAGCCTATAACGCCAAGCGCGCCATTCTGGCGCGAGATCAGGAGATTGCGGCCATTGCCGGTGTGCCCTACAACCGCGCATCGGAAGCCTTGGACACGGCTTTGGCCGTTGCTCGGCAAACGGAGATTGCAACGGATGCGGCTATGGAACGCGTGGAACAGACATTTGCCGCTTATGAAGCGGCCTATCAGGTGTATCAAGGCGAACTGGCGGCGGTGGGGGCGCGATTGCAGGGAGAAGCCATCGAACTCCGCGCCGAATTTGAAAGTTATCAGAATGCCGTTTCACAATTGCAGCAGACACGTGAAGAGGCAGCCTTGAATGCCGAACGAACCGCACTTGCTACGGTTTATGATAGTTCCCGGGCGGCATTTGATGCGGCTTTTGAAAATGAAGATTCTTTGACTGGTCAGGTTCGGTCCGCCTATGGTGCTTATCAGAGCGCGGCAGAAGCGTATTACGAATTTTTGGCCGGACAGGATGGATTTGGAGCGGAAAGCACGCAAACCGTCGTGCGCGAAATGAATCAGCGGGCGGGCGAATTTGAAATTGCCCAGCAAAGGCGTAATTTTGTCACCATCCGGAATCAGGTGCAGGCGTCGCTGGATCGCAATGAAGTTCCGGATGAAACGGTCCGCGAAAATTTTGATACCGCCTTTTCTGCCCTGCATACCACGATTGAAGCCCGCGGCCGGGGTGAGGACCTTGGCGCTCTTTATCAAGGTCAGTACCGGGATCTTTCCGGCAGAATTTTTAATCTGGAACGCCAGCAGGTGCTGGATGCCGAAATGGCGCGTCTGGAACAGGAAAGGCAAGAGCGCATTGCCCGGCAGGAAGCACTGGATGCGCAAAGGGCTTATTTTGAAGGACGTTTTGAACGAGCGGTGGCGGCGGTCGAAACGGCATTGGATCAGGATGCGGCCACGGCCGAAATCGAATCGGCTTTTAATTTTCTTGAGTTGACCATCGCGCCTTCTTATCAGGAATTTCTTGATGGAATTCTGGATGTCACAGTCAATGTGCGGGGTCCGGTGGCAGCCCTTCGCGCGAGGGTGCAGGAAACACTGCAGGCGCGCCGTGAAATGCTGGAAAATGCCCGGACCGGTTTGCAGAAAATGCAGGAATTGCGCTTGCGGGCGCAGCTGGAATATCAGCAGGCGGCGGATCGTGCCGTTTTGGGACAGAAGCCGGCGGATATCGAAGCCGGTGTCAGCGCTTCACAAGCGGCATTTAGTCAGAATTCAGTTTTAGATCAGGCGGCTAATGCAGTTTTACAGGCACCCGCCGGTTATTTCACGGAAGAACAGATCGCTGAAGTCACTTCTGCCCGGGATGAGGGCGTCACGATTTTGACTCGTGTTCGGGAACTGGATGCTTTAACCACCCGGGCCAGCAATCAAGCCGAAGTGCGGGCTAACAGTTTTCCTCAGATGGAAACCGTTGCGGTGCGGATTACGGAAGCCAAGGCTCAGCGCGATCTGGCTTTATCTCAGGCGCAGGGGCTTCTGGATTTGGGAGCCCGCACGGGTGTTCCCGCCAATCAGGCACAGGTTTTGGAATTTGTTCAGGCCGCGCGCGTTGCAGCACAAAATGAAGTGGCCGCTGTGACGCAATTAGTGCAATTAAACGAAGCGCTTACACGCGCGCGTGTTTTGCAGGCGAACCGGGACTGGGCGCGCGGGGAAACGGATGTGGATCGCCGGATTCTGGATTTCGATGCATCTCGCGGGCCGGTGCGTGCCGCAACCTTGGCTGGACAGCGAGCCCAGCAGCCTGACTTTGCCGTGTCCGCCATTGACCGCTTCGAGGAAAATGCCCGGCAGACCATTGTCCGTCAGCAGGGAGAAGCGGCCATTCAGGCAGCCCGGGAAAAAATGCAGATCTTGCGCAACCGGCTGGAAGCGGCTCAAACGGCGGTCGGAACCGTGAATGCATTAGCGGAAGATGCTGATTTGGATAATCTGGGGGAAGCCATTGCGAATGTCGAAATCCAGGGAATCAGTGCCATTAACCAGGCACAGGCTGACTTTCTGGCGGAGGTCGACAAAGCGGTCCAAACCGTCACCCGCCTGGGTCTTGATGCCGCAGCCGCCCGGGAGGCTCTCAATCCCCTGGCGGAAGAATCCCGCAGTATCCGGGGCACGCAAGTGAATGCACTTACGACGGCTACCCGCACGGCTCGTCAGAATGCGGAAAGAGCCCGGGACTTTGAGCAGCAGACCATTGCAGAAGAAAGCGTCCGCATGGCGACTCGGTTTTTTCAAAATCTGACCGAAGAACAAAGACAGCAACTGGAAGAAGGAAGCGTTGAAGTGAACATCGTGGTGCGGCAAGACCGGGTTTACCTGGAGATTCAGGCCCGTGCTGCGTTGATCGGCGGCCCCGCGGTGCAGGATTCTTATGTCGAGCTGGGAACAGTGGAAGTCGGCGCTCCTTTAAGTAACCGGATTCTCGATAAGTTTAGAACCGCCATCCAGAATGAAATCGAAGGCATGCGCGCCATTACCGGTGAAGTCGATCAGGCGCTTCAAGAAGAAGCTGTCGTTCGCTCCGAAGCGCGAAATGCGCAGGAGGCTTTGGCGCAGGCGCTGGCTTCCTTGCCGGTGGCGACATCGGATCAAGCGAGAGCTGCTAATCAGATAATTCGGGAGACAATTACAGCAGCGCAGCGGGCGTTAGAAACACAAGATGAAACAGTGATCGAGGATGCATTGAATGAATCAAAGCTCAGTGTTATTGAGACACAGATTCGCCGTAGCGGTGCATTCGTTTACGATAACATTGCTTCCGTCCCTGTTTATGCCAACTTCCGCAGCGCGGTGGATTTGTCACGGAGGGCAGGTCGTTCTGAAGCGCGCTCGGTTCTTGACCAGGCCGCACAGCAACTGGCCTGGCATTATCAGGATACGATTCCGGCGAATGAGATTGAATTATTTCAGAGGAATCTTGGATTGCAATCGCCCTCTTATCTGGTCCGGGTTGCGGCGGACAGCGTGCAGCGATCCGGTTTGGCGGAAGCCCAGCAGGCGGATCTTGAAAACTTGCTGGCCGATGAGCAAATTCTGGCTGACTTTGTGGAACGAATTGTGACAAGCATACAACAGGATCAGGCGCTCACCGGCGCGGCAGAAAATCTTGCGGAAGCTTTTTACGCTGCCCGTCCTTCCAGCTTTGACATTCGCAGTTTTACGGCGGCATTGCGGTCCAGAGGGGAGGGCGCGACGATGCCCCAGATCCAGATTCTGACGAGTGTCATGAGCAGCAATGATGAGGAACTCATGACGCGTCTCGGAGAGCGGCTGACCGCGCTGAGATTTTTCGATAAAGTCGCTGCGGCTCTGGAAAGGACGGCGATTCGAACAGAAGCTCAGCGGATTGCGGCATCTTTGCGCGGCTGGCGCGGCAACGAAGGCCTGATTTCCCGTTTGAAGACAGATCCAATTTTGCAGGGACAGGCATTGATGAATATCGGAGATGCCTCGCTGCGCGAGCTTGTCGCCGGAGACCGCCGCATCCAGGAAAGTTTTTATGCTGCCTTGGCCGAGGCCCTTCAGGATGCTGAGATGCAAGAGCCGGAAGGAACCCGCTCGGAAGCGCGGGATATTTTTTCCTATGCACAGGAAACGGTAAGTTTCATTGATGAAGAAACAGGCGAAACTGTAAGTTTTGAGGCGACGAAACCTATAGTGAATAGTGCTGCGCTAGCGGCGAAAGTGGAACAAACCTCCCAGCTAAGACGGGTTTCAGGCGAGCAAGGCGTGCTTCAGCGGGGTCAGGTTGATTTGAGGCTGACGGTCGGGACGACTGAGCTGACGATCCGCACATCAAATGGCCCCCGAATTGGTGTGGCAGACAATACGACTTTAGGGATTGTAGAGACGAATGCCGATTTAATACCGGTATTGGAATCCCTTTTAGGACGTTCAGATATTATTGCCGAGCTGAGTACGGACGAGTCGCGCTATTTGAAAGGAATGCTGGAGAAAGCCCGGAGGGGATTGATCCGGGAGCAAGTGGAAGTGGAAGCTGCGAAACTGGATGATGCGGGGCTTGCAAACGCTATTGCAGAAGCAACAAAAAATCACAAAGACTTATCCCAGGCAGTTCAAAGAGAATCAAATCCGGAACAAAAAGGCCGGCTTGTGCGCCAACTGACGGCAGCCAGCGCCCGCATTGATGCTTTGCAGGCGATCCAGGGCCGGCGAAAAGGAACTTTGGCTCTGCCACCGGTTACGGTTCCGAAACCGGCGGCGGGCCCGATTTTTTCCCAGAGTCTTGAGACCGATAGTTTTGTGGATGAAGAAACAGGCGAAACGGTAAGTTTTGAGGCGACGAAAGCTATAGTGAATAGTGCCGCGCTTGCCTCAACAGTGCAACAAACTCCCCAAGTGAAAAGGGTCTCGGGCAATCGCGGTGTGCTTCAACCGGGTCAAGTTGATTTAAGGCTGGCAGTGGGCACGGCTGAACTCACGATCCGCTCGACGAATGGCATTCGGATTGGAGTCGCAGAAAATACAACTTTAGGGATTGTAGAGGCGAATGCCGATCTGGTGCCGGTATTGGAAGCCCTTTTAGGGCGTTCGGATATTACTGCCGAGCTGAGTACGGACGAGGCGCGCTACGTGAAAGGAATGCTGGAAAAAGCCCGGAGGGGATTGATCCGGGAGCAAGTGGAAGTGGAAGCGGCGAAACTGGATGATGCGGGGCTTGTGCAAGCCATTAGAGCAGCAATGAAAAATCTTCAGGATTTGATACAAATGATTCAAAGAGAAGCTGATGCCGCACTAAAAGGCCAACTCGTACGCCGGCTTGTGGCAGCTAATGCCCGCCTGGATGCTTTGCAGGCAATCCAAGGTCAGAGAAGGGCACGTTTAGCTCCGCCGGCTGAACGTCCTGAAGCCCGGAATATAGTAACGCAGGAAGAATTCGATGCGGCTCTGCAGCCGGCAGCTGAACTGGTGGGCCAGAATTCACTGGGGGCGAATAATTTGCTGCTTGGTATTCGACACATTAGGGATGAAGGACTGCTCCAGACGGCTCGCCAGCCGCAACGGGATGCCGCCCGGGCGCTGATGGCGCTGGCCCGTATCGCTGTGGATGAACAGTCGCCGGTTCAAACTGCGGCGCAAAAATTATTCCAGCAATTGAATACAGCCAGCTGGAACGGAAACCTTGCAACAGATGATGTTCGTGTTACGGATTCCTATCTTTACCGGGTATTAAATGATCCCGAGAGAAATGCTGCAGACGATGGAATGTTCAATGCCAAAGCAACGGTGCAGGCGGCTCGCGCAATTGCTGCGGTGGATGAATCCTTGTCAGAGAGGAGGCCCGCCAATGCGCGTGAAGCGCAGGGTCTGGCCAATATCGCCGAATATACAGCGTCTTCTTTGCTCGATATTTTGGACCAACTGGAATTGGGCCGATTTCAGTACCGGCTTAGCTACGTGAATACGGTCTTGGCCGTGGCTCCCGGTATCATTGATCAATTGAGGAGTATTTCTATAAATGCAGACAACGATACGCTGGCCGACCAGGCCAATGAACAGATCGATAACGTCCTCAGAGTTTTGCGGGATTCCATCTATTATCCGGATACCGTCACAAGAGCCGTTCAGGCGGCTGACACTTTTTTAACTACTACGCCGGAGATTGGGGTTGATGACGTTCAAACCGAACGCCCCGAAACGCGGCTTGACGATGCGATAAGAAAACTGCGCAATGCAATTGGTAATATTGAAAGTGGATTATCAGGCGCGGGCATTGCCGATAACACCTTGAGTACGGCATTCAGAGCTCAACAAGGTCAGTTTGATGAACAGGGGATATCGGCTTTCATCGGTCGGGTGGAAAGAGAACTCTCTGACCTTGAACGGGAAGGGCGTGTCAATGCTGGAATTATTTCCCGGGGCAGAGTAGCCTTGGCTGAAATTCGGCGGGATCTGGCCGAACGCCCCGAAGCGCGGGATCAACTCCTTGCTTTATCAAAAGATATTGCTGAACTCGAGCGCGATTCGCAGCAGAGAGGAAGAAAATACGGAACGACCAATATCAATGCTTTTCGACGGGATTGGGAACTGCAGAGGCCCTATCAAGTTTTACCGGTTGATGCCATAGAGGCGGAAAAGCATCTGCCTTATGCGCCGGGCCTGAAAAATGTGCGTTATGAAGAACTGCAGGCGACGTTTTCCGAGCAACCCTCAACTGTAGGACTCAGTTGGCCGGAAGATGCAAGCGGCCAGCGATATGACGTCTTTCTAGCGGGAAAAGATTCCGGCAGTTCAGCGGGCATCCGTATTGCTTTTCTCGAAGACCGGCCGGTGGCCGTTAAAACGTACATGAAAAATGTGAATGCCGAGGAAGTTTTGCCCCGCGAATTTTTGAGGGCCAGGCTTGCGGAAGTTCTGGGAATCGGGCCGGCCGTGCATGGAATTTACGAAGAGAACGGGCAGGTGTCTTTTGTGACCGATATCGTTCCAGGCGATGGTCTCAGGACGAATGATCAAAATATTCGCCTTGAAACGATACGTGATCTGATTGAAATCAAAAAGAGGTTGGATAGAGCCAATGAGATTTTGGCGGAAAGTGGTTCTACGCAAAAATTCAGCATGCGTAATGACTTTCAATATTTGATAACGGCGGCTGGCAAAGTTGAAGTCATTGATGCGACCGGTCTGTTGATAGAGACTGCTAGTGATCGCATCTCCGCTATCTTTGAAATGCCGGACAGTGAAGCTGCTTTTGCGGAAACCCTGCTCACACTGATTGTGGTGGCAGCTGAAACCAAAGGCGGCCAATTCATTAATGAGTCAATCGGGGATATTGTCCGACAGGAAGCGGAGATTGCGGGCATCTTGGAACAGTATCTGAAAAAACGAAAAGCTCAGCTGGAATCCCAGCCGGGGCGGCGGCGTGGCGTGGTGGATGGCCAGATTGACAATCTATTGCGTTTGATTGAAACTGAGCGTCCCGAAGCGCGGATT
>CAZGID010000017.1:0-22597 GCA_964526065.1 uncultured bacterium | reverse complement strand
ATGCACGGGAATCAAAAAAGCTGTCAGCCCGACAATCAATCCGATATTGGCGATGGCCGAACCCACGGCGTTGCCGAGCGCGATCCCGGAATCGCCCATCAGACTCGCCGTCGCCGAAACTACAAGTTCGGGCATGGTCGTCGCCAGACTCACCAGCGTGCCGCCGATGACAATCCGCGGCACATGAAAAAAATCCGCCAGCGTCACGCTGGAATCCACAAATAAATCTCCGCCCTTGATCACCAGCGCCAGTCCGGCCGCGAGCATCAGCAATTCAATTCCCATCGTCATCTCCTTGATTCTTGACAGCTATCCCTTTTAAGAATGCTGAAAGTAAATCCGTTCAAAAATTTTTCGCGCTGCATTCCGTTTCGTTTCCAGTTCCGTGACAAACCGCTGTTTCGCGTCTGCGCCCGTGTACCCCAGGCTGCGCGCCAGCTTGCCCAGGCCGCGCTCCTCCTCCGGCAGATTGAACTCCTGCCGGTTCCAGTAAAGCTGCAGCCGGTTTTCAATCCGCCGGCATAATAAATACCCGTCGCGCAGGATGCGGATTTCTTCGGCCGGCAGCGCATTTTCTTTTTCAAGCGCTTCGAGCGCCGCCAGTGTATTGCCCGTCCGGAGCGGCGCCGGTTCGCCGCCGCGCATCATCTGCAGACGCTGCACCGAAAATTCAATGTCGCGGATGCCGCCGTAACCCATTTTAATATTTTTTTCCCATTCCTTGTGCGCACGGGTGCGATCTTCATAGCGCTTCTTGACCTCTTCCATGCCGCTCCAAAATTTGGCCGGCCATTCGCGGCGCCAGACCAGCGGGGCCACCACCGCCGCTAACGCATCGCTCCAGTCCCGGCGGCCCGCGACGTGGCGCAGTTTCAACAGCGCCTGAAATTCCCAGGGCTCGGCTTTGTGATGATAGTAATGCCGGTAGTCCGCCAGGTTCATGAACAACGCCCCGTCATCCCCGTGCGGCCGCAGCCGTAAATCCACGCGGTAGAGAAAACTGGTGGGATCGCCTTCCTTGAGCAGATTCAGCAGTTTGCGGATTTCAGCCGCCAGTTCCTGCGGGTCGCCGTCTTCTTCACTGAGAAATAAAAGATCGACGTCCGAACTGAAATTCAATTCGCAGCCGCCGAGCTTGCCGAGCGCCAGGACGGACAGGCGGTTTTCAAGCCCCGCAATCCTCACACAGTGACGCAGCACAAAATCCGCCAGTTCGCTGAAAACCGCAAAAACTTCCCGCAAATCCGCGCCGGTCAGCAGATCTGCAAGCGCCAGCCGCAGCGTTTCGCGGTGCCGCAGAGCCCGCAATCCATCGAGTGAAAGCGGAGCGTCGCGCAGCTCTTCAAGCACACGCCGCGTTTCCGCCGCTGAAATCTGCGTGCGGTCGCGGACCCAGCTGAAACCCTCCGGGTTTTCGATAATGATATCGGCGAGATAACGGCTCGCGCCGAAAATCCGGAGCAGATCGCCCAGCCCCTGCGACCGCTCCAGCCCGCTCCAGAAGAGGTCTTTGTCGCTCGAGGCTTCGGCATACCACTGCAGATGCTGCAATGCGAGATCCGCGTCCGGCACATCCGGCCACAGCACCCAGGCCTGGTCCATCACTTTGGCAAAATGTTCGAAGGCCGGCGTGTGCGATGCCAGGTGTTTCAAATGCCGCGTACTGGTTTCAAAATCGTGAAAGCCGAGCCGCGTCAGCTTTTCGAAATCTTCCTGCTCCAGGTCCCCGCGCAGCCAGTCGTCCAGACTGATCCGCAGCGTCTCGGGCAGCATGACCACGCCTTCCGTAATTTTGTCCCACGGGCATTTGGCCAGCGCTTCCATGCGCCGCTCATAATGCCCGGCGGCCAACTGCATATAATGGGTGCTCGAGAGTTTGAACTGCGCCCGCACCTTGCGGTCGTCGCCGACAAACCCCATGCGCCGCCCGAGGATGATGTATTCTTCCGTTTCTTCGGGCGGCAGGGCCAGGTCTCGTGCGTGGCCGCGCACAATGCGCAGGGCATTGATCAGATTGCGCAAGAAGACATAGCAGGCCCGCAATTCCTGGAATTCCTGTTCCTTCACGACGCCCGCCTGCCACAGGGCACGCATGGCCTTCAGCGTATTCGGATGCCGCGCATCCCCGCCCAGCTTGCGGGCATAGGCAATCTGCAGCGTTTGAACCAGGTATTCGATATCAAGCAGTCCGCCCGTGCCGTACTTGGCATTCACGGTTCCCGGCGTCACCAGTTCTTCCATCTGGCGCACGCGCAGTTTCAGGGCATCGGCAAAATCAAAGGGCTCTTCGTTGTAGACAAACTGGCTGCGCAGTGTCTCAATCTCGCGGCCCAGCGCCGCGTCCCCGGCCACATACCGCAGCTTGATCAAAGCCTGGCGTTCAAAGTTCCACGCCCCGCCGCCCTTGGCATAATAATCACGGAAGGCCTGCACCGAAGACGCCAGCGGGCCGTCCTCTCCGTACGGCCGCAGCCGCAGATCGATTTCAAATACCCCTTCGCTCTTGGTCCGGATGATGCGCCGGAATTCGCGCACCATATCGCCGTAAAATTCCACCGCCTCATGCGCTTCTTCCACACCGCCGGCCGGATCGCGGTAGACAAGCAGCACTTCCAGATCCGAAGCATAGCCGAGCTCGCGCCCGCCGAATTTTCCCAGCCCGAACAACGCGTACGCCCCGCCGGACGGCTCGGAACGCTTCGCCATGACTTTTTCGCGCGCCAGACGTGCGGCCACTTCCACCACCGCCTCGGTCAGATCGGTGAATTCCTGAGTGAACTCCCCGACGTAGGAAACCTGTCCGAGAATATGCCGCAGATCGATGCGGAACATTTCATGATCCTTGTAAGCATTCAGTGCCTCCACACGGGATTCGTAATCGTCCTTGCGCGCGACCGCATTCTCAAGTTCCCGCAGCACCTCGCGGCGGGCCTTCGGTCTTTCAAGAAGCTGACGCTGTTCGAAAATCGGGATAATCGATTCATACTGCGTGCGGATGAACTCTTCCCAGAGAAAGTTACTGGTGCCGAGCACCCGGCCCAGGTCTTCGAGCACTTTGGATTTTTTCAGCGTCACCGCAATTTCCTGAAAATCCTCGCGCTCAAACAGATCTTTGCCGAGCAGGGCAAATTGCCGCAGAGCGGCCTTGGGATCGGGGACGCCGGGCAGCAAGTGGGTAAACTGCTTGATAAAAAGAATGGCCCACTGCAGGGCCTTCAATTTTTTCTCGGAAAGGATTTTTTCGTTTTCCTGCGTCAGCCAGAGCGTGTCGCGGACGCGCCCCGCTTCGGTTTCGACTTCCATGCGGACAATATTGATACCGAGCAGGGCCAGCGCGTTGGTCAATTCATAAAGGAAAGCGGGTGTATCCTGCGACTGGATGCGTACGACGGTTTCATGGGGCGAACTTTCCTGATCGATCGACAGCTCGATCGGGAAAAGCCGGTTGGCCGGCGACTCGCGGCTTCGAAGGTATTGAATGAGGCGCTTCTCGATTTTTTCCTGCACCTTCTCAATGCCGTCATGCGAAATATGGGTCAGCAAAGCCGTCCGTTTATTCTCGAACTGGGCGGCGGTCACGCCGTGCGGCGCCGCCACATGAAAAGTGTCGCTGGCTGTTTTGCCTTCGGTGCCGACCTGGGCATGCGTGACATCCATGCCGCAGGAAGTGATGTAGCCGGTGACGACCGACAGCAGGCCGATGACGTCCGGGGTGCGGATGGTAAGACGAAAATCCTCGCCCTGACCGGGAAGGACTTTAACTTCTGTCGTTGTCGAGGCACTCATGCCCGGCTCCGGTTATCCAAAAAAGGAATACAGTTCCAGGTGATGGGTTTTCAGCCAGTCGCGGAAGGCCTGCTCGTTTTCGGGAATCACCACGGCCCAGACCTTGTCGCGCGCCCGGATGACGGTATCGCCCTCGGGCACCAGCGTCTTATGCCGCCGCTGAATGGACGTCAATACCACGCCATGCGGAATACCGAGTTTGGCGATGGGTTGATTGACGATGTCGGCGGCGGCCGGAACATCGAAGTGAATCGGAATCGTACCGCTGGCCGACACTTCCTGCTGTTCCAGCCGCGAAATCAGTCGTTTGCGTTTGACGCTCATTTCCGTGTAAGCCCGGAAGACGTGTTCCGATTTAAGAACGCCGACAATTTTACGCGATTCACCGGCATCGAGCACCGGCAGCTGGACGCGGTTATGCCGCATCATGATATGCGCGGCATCGATCAGCGAATCTTCAGGATAACAGCTTTCTTCGGCCGTGGAGGCCAGGTCTTCGGCGATCAGAATCGGAAGATCCTTTTCGAACAGCACTTCCTGAACCCGTTCCGGCAGAATGATGCCGTGCAGATGCTCCTGATCATCCACCACAAAGAAGTTTTTGTGTTTGGCGCGCGCCATGCGGTCGGCCAGTTCGCGGACCGGCAGTGAACGCGGCACGGTTTCAAATTCATCCGTCATGGCATCGCGAACCTGAATGGCGCCCATGACCTGCACTTCTTCGAGCGAATCAATATCGATACCGCGCTCCGTCAGTTTCATGGTGTAAATGGATTCGCGCTGCAGCCACTGGGCCAGCGACGTCGCCGCCACCACCCCCACCATGATCGGCAGAATCATCCGGTAATCGCCGGTCATTTCAAAGACAATCAGAATCGCGGTCACCGGCGCATGGGCTGCACCCGAAAAAACGCTCGCCATTCCGACCAGCGCATACGCGCCCGGCGCCGACACCGGAAACGGCATGTTCTGGTAGACCATGTGGCCGAAGGCGCCGCCCATCACGGCCCCGATAAAAAGCGCCGGGGCAAACACACCGCCGGAAGTGCCGGACCCGAGTGAAAGCGACGTGGCCAGAATTTTCAGAACCACCAGCAGGGCCAGCAGATTCCAGGGCATGCCGCCATGCAGCACTTTTTCAATCGTCTCCAGACCGGAACCCAGCACCTGCGGAAAGAAAAACCCGATGGCGCCCACCGCCAGACCGCCGAGGGCGGGCTTCCAGACGTCGGGAAATTTCCAGCGGTCAAACAGCACTTCAAAACGGTACAGCACTTTCATAAAAGCAAGCGCCGTGAAGGCCGCCAGGATGCCGAGACCCAGATACAGAAAAATTTCCCAGGGGCTCGAAAGACTGTAGGACGGCACCACGAAGGCGGGCGATTCGCCCAGAAAGATGCGGCTGATGATACTCGACGACACGGCCGCCACGACCACCGTGCTGAGGGCGCGCGCTCCGAAATCGCGCAGGATCACTTCCAGCGAAAACATGACGCCGGCAATCGGCGCATTGAAAACACCCGCAATCCCGGCGGCCGCGCCGCAGGCGACAAAATTGCGCACACGGGACTCCCCGAGCTTGAATGCCTGGCCGATATTCGAGCCCAGTGCGGAACCGATCTGCACAATCGGCCCTTCCCGGCCGACCGAAGCGCCCGATCCGATCGCCAGCGCTGAAGCAATCGCTTTGGCAATCACCACCACCGGCCGGATCCGTCCGCCCTGCAGGGTCACGGCTTTCATCACTTCCGGCACGCCGTGTCCTTTGGCTTCAGACGCCAGGTAAGTCACAATCGGCCCGACCAGCAGTCCGCCGATCGCCGGAATCAGAATCAGGCTGTATGGGCCCATCCAGGTCAGCAGCGAGGGTATGGTTTCAAAGAAAAAAAAGCGGCAGAAATCGATGACTTTGACAAAGGCGACCAGCAAAAAACCCGTGACGATGCCGATCAAACTGGCGAGGACCAGCGGAATGGCGAGCCTCGAATTCGAGAGGCGGCTCATGAAAAGCTTGAAAGCAGCGTTCTGGATCGGTCGGCGAACCTTCATGCCAGCCAATTCCCGGCCAGGACGCCGAGCCGCAGCGCCACAAATCCAAGAACAAGGCTGAAGGCCACATTGCCGGCGGCCGCCATCATCTGGCCGTCTTTCATCAATGTGGCGGTATCCAGAATCCAGGTGGAAAACGTGGTGAAGGCCCCGCAAAAGCCGACAAGCAGCAGCAGCTTTGTATGCGGATTCAGAGGAAAGCGTGTTTCAGAAACAATGGCGAAGAAGCCGAGCAGAAAACATCCAAGGAGATTGACCGTCAGGGTCCCGTACGGGAACTGGCTGCCGAAGGCACGCGTCATCCACCCGGTCACGAGGTAACGCGAAACCGTGCCGGCCACACCGCCCGCCACCAGCGGAATCCATTGCATCATGGGCTCCTTTTGTTATTTCTGCGTTAACCCACCCAGAGCAGCACCAGGGCCGTAATAAAAATATTGGCCAGGGCTACCGGGAAAATCCCTTTCCAGCCGAGTGACATCAGCTGGTCATAGCGGAAACGCGGCAGCGTCCACCGGATGGTCATAAACAGCCAGCAAAAGAAAACAACCTTAAAGGTAAACGATAAAACCTGCAGCAGGACCACCGCCAGATGCGGCAGGGCCCATTCGGCCCCCCACGGAAAGGCAAACCCGTCCGAGCCCAGATACGGCACCTGCCAGCCGCCGAAGAAAAGCGTAGTCGCGAGCGCCGCCACCAGAATGGTCTCGATAAAGTCCGTAAAGAAAAACATGCCGAACTTCATGCCGCTGTATTCGGCAAAGTACCCGACCACCTCGGATTCCCCTTCGGGAATGTCATACGGAATGCGCTTGGTTTCCGCCAGCCCGGCCGCGACAAACAAAAAGAACCCGATCGGCTGCGCCACGATGCCCCAGGCCGGCAGCCAGCCCCACCACAGTTCGCCCTGTCCTCGCACAATCGCCTGCAGATCCAGGGAACCATAAATCATCACGACGCCGAGAATGGTGGCGCCGAGCGTAATTTCATAGGCGAGCATCTGGCTCGCCGCACGCATGCTGCCAAGGAACGCGTAGTTGCTGTTGGAGGAAAAACCCGCCAGCACAACCCCGTAAACGCCCATCGACGCCATGGCAAAAATGTAGAGCACGCCGACGTTGACCGGGGCCACCTGCAGCACGATCTCCTGGCCGCCGATGCGCAGCACATCGCCGAACGGAATGGCCGCAAAGGCCACCAGCGCAAACACGAGTGAAAGAATCGGCGCGAGGGTATGCAGAAAACGGTCGCCGTAAGGCGGAATGTAGTCTTCCTTGGTGAACATTTTCAGCGCATCGGCGATGGGATGGAAAAGCCCGAGATTTCCGATGGGCCGGAGCAGCGCGTTAATCGGAGCCGCCCATTTCCAGGGCAGCACGATGTGGGCGCGGTTGGCCCCGATGCGGTCCTGCATGAGCGCGCTTTGTTTGCGTTCGATCCAGGTATGCAGCGCCGCGAAGTTAAATACGGTGAAGAGCACCACCGCGGCCATGACAAACGTGATCCAGACCATTTATTGTCTCTCTGGCGGGGTGGATTCCGGAATAAACCCGGCCACCTGCTTTTGTTCGAAAATCAGATCCGCCCGCTGCACCAGCTGAGGAATCATCGGCGCCGCAAATTTGCGCAGATCCGGACTGCCCGGCTCCAGCGAAGCGTGACTCAGCCCTTTAAACGGTTCGAGCTTGGCCGCCATCGCGTCGAAAATATCCGCGGCATCCTGCCAGCCGCTTTCCAGCCCGAGCAGCCGGCTGAGGCGGATCAGCATTTCCCATTCCGGCATGGCATCGCCGAGCGGGTCCAGGATGCGGCTGAATTTCTGGATACGGCCTTCGAAATTGGTAAACGTGCCTTCCTTCTCAATGTAAGTTGCCGCCGGAAGCACATGCGTCGCCCACTGGGCCATCAGATTGCTGTTGGACCCGATGAAGATCACCCACTTGAGCTTCTCAAGCAGCGATTCCTGCACAGGCATCTGTTCCAGATCGATCAGATCCTGGCCAAAAATAATCAGGCCTTCGCAGTCGCTGCCGCGTGCGCAGGATTCCAGAAACCGCACGACTTTTTTATCATCGTATTTGTAGCCCAGAAATTCAGCGCCGCGGGCATTGGGATTTTTGTCCGCCCGGATCAGGAAGTCATCCTGAAAGCCTTCCGGCTTGGGCGAAACAAGAAAAACATTTTCGAGCTTCAAATGTTCCCGGAACAGGCGGTCGGCGAGAAAGAGTTCTTCGTTGGAAAGCTGCGGCGAGAGCAGCACACCGGTTTTTTTGCCGCTTTCCTGGATCCGGGCGGCCGCATCGGCGAGCATATCGTCCCAGTTCTTTTCCTCGACGGCTCCGGCACGCCGCACCCACGGTGTCAGCAGCCGGTTGTGATCATGGTATTTGTAACCGTAACGGCCTTCGTCGCACATCCACCACTTGTTGATTTCGCTGTGGAAGCGCGGCTTGAGGCGCATCACGCGCTCCCCCTTGGCATGATGCATGCGGACGTTGCGGAACTGAAGATCAATATTACAGCCGCGCGAGCAGCCGTTGCACATCGTCGGTTCCGACTTCAGATACCAGACGCGGACCTTGAAGCGGAAGTCGCGGTCCGTCAGGGCGCCAACCGGACAGATATCGACGACATTGCCGGAATAGGGATTATTGAGTTCTTTGCCGGGAAACGTCACCACTTCGGAATGATCACCGCGGTTGATGATGCCCAGCTCCTGCGTTTTGGAAACTTCGTCGGTGAAGCGCACGCAGCGGGAACACAGGATGCAGCGTTCCTGATCCAGCATCACGGTCGGGCCGAGCGGCACCGCCTTTTTGCGCTTCAGCTTGTTTTCATTCAACCGGCTGTCATGCGTACCGTAGCGCATGTAGTAATCCTGGAGCCAGCATTCACCGGCCTGGTCGCAGACCGGACAATCGACGGGATGATTGACGAGCAAGAATTCCAGCACATGCTTGCGCGTCTCCTGAATGCGCGTCGTCTTGGTATTCACCACCATGCCGTCGGTCGCCATCATATGACAGGCGATCTGGAGTTTCGGCATTTTTTCAATTTCCACCAGACACATGCGGCAGTTCCCCGCGACCGAAAGACCGGGGTGGTAGCAGTAGAATGGAACATCGATGTCCGCCATTTTGGCGGCTTCAATCACGCGCGTCCCTTTCGGAACTTCGACTTCCTTGCCATCAATCGTCAGCTTGACGGTACTCATAACTGAAAGCTCTTGCCCTCTCCCCGGTGGATTTCCAGCCCCGCATGCACCGGTTCGGGGTCATCCACGGAACGTTTTTCGCGAATAAAGGTTTCAAATTCGGAACGGAATTTTTCAAGATAACTGCGCAAGGGCATGGCCGCGCCGTCGGCCAGCGCACAAATGGTCGTGCCGCCCATAAACGAACAGATGTCGAGCAGGCGGTCAATATCCCCTTCCTGGCCGCCGCCGTGCAGCACGCGGCTCAGAATACGGTGGACCCAGCCCGTGCCTTCGCGGCAGGGAGAACACTGCCCGCAGGATTCATGCGCATAAAACCGCATCGTCACATGCAGGGCCTTGACCATATCGGCCGTCTGGTCGAAAACCACAACGCCGCCGGAACCGGCCATGGTCTGTTTGGCACGCAGTTGATCAAAATCCATTCCGACATCAATTTCATCGGGCGTCAGAATCGCAGCGGAAAGTCCGCCGGGCACCACGGCCTTGAGCGGCCGGTCTTCGCGAATGCCGCCGGCATGGTCATAAATGATCGAACGCAGCGGAATCCCGAGCGGCAGTTCATAGACCCCGGGTTTTTTCACATGCCCGGAAACCGCAAAAAGACGCATGCCTCCATTTTTTTCCGAACCCAGCGAGGCAAACCATTCGGCGCCGCGGTTGAGAATAAAAGGAAGGTAAGAAAGCGTTTCGACGTTATTGATGACGGTCGGGCAGCCGAAGAGCCCCACCACCGCCGGGAACGGCGGCTTCAGGCGCGGAAAGCCCTTTTTTCCTTCCAGAGATTCCAGCAGCCCGGTTTCTTCTCCGCAGATGTAGGCACCGGCGCCGCGGTGCAGGATAATTTCCAGATCGAATTCTTTTCCGAAAATTTTCTTCCCGATGTAATTCTTCGCGCGCGCTTCGGCGATGGCCTGCTTGAGTTTTTCATACGGTTCCACATATTCGCCGCGGATATAAATGAATGCCTTGTGCACGTTGTTCGCATAGGAAGCAATCATGATGCCTTCCAGCAGCAGATGCGGGCAATGGCGCATGATGTATTTATCTTTGAACGTGCCCGGCTCCCCTTCGTCGGCATTTACCACCAGATACACCGGCTTGCCCGTATCCTGCGGCACGAAACTCCACTTCATCCCGCACGGGAAACCGGCGCCGCCGAGGCCGCGCAGATTGGACTTCTTGACCTGCTCAATCACGCCTTTCGGGTCCCACTTGTCGAAAGCGCTGCGGATCGCCTGATAGCCGCCGTCTTTTTCGTACTCATCGAGGCTCCAGGTCTTGCCCGGAACGAAATATTTGGAAATCAGTTTTTCCACGCTTATTTTCCTTTATCCAGAATTTCTTCGAGCTTTTCTTCCGTGAGCGGGCCCACGAACTCGCTGTCATTGAGCTGCATCATCGGCGCGATTTCGCAGGCGCCCAGGCATTCCACGGTATTGAAGGCGACCCGGCCGTCCGGCGTCATTTCGCCCGGTTTGATATTCAGTTTCTTTTCCAGATAGCGGATGATCTTGTCCGCGCCCATAAGCGAACACGAAAGCGTGCGGCAGACATGCAGCCGGATCTTGGCCTTGGGCTTAGTGTAGAAAAGCGTATAAAAGGTCATCACTTCGCGCACATCCACCGGCGCGATTTCCAGGTAATGAGCCACGGCCTCTTCCATTTCGAGCGTGATGAAACCGTTCTTTTCCATCAGCAGGCGCAGGATTTCGAGCACGGCGGCACGGCGCGTTTCATAGCGGGCCACGACCGCATCGGCTTCCTTGCGCAATTCGCCCGGAAATGTTTTCTGGATTTTTTCTTCCACGGCAGGACTCATCGATCCAGTTCTCCCCCGATCATATTCACCGATCCGAAAGTGGGCACCACATCCGCCAGCGTGCTGCCATTAATTAAATGCGGCAGTGCCGCCATAATCACAAAGCAGGGCGGCCGTACGCGCACGCGGTAAGGAGTGCCGGTGCCGTCACTGACGACATAAAAACCAAGCTCTCCGTTCCCCCCTTCAACCGCTTGATACGCTTCGCCTTTGGGCGGGCGGATGCCGTGGCCGTCCATAATCATTTTGAAATGATGCATGAGTCCTTCAATCGAACTGTAGGTGGCTTCCTTCGGCGGCAGCGCCGCTTTTTTGTTCTCGGTTTCGAGCGCCGCGTAATCTTTCCGGTGCGCGCCTTCCAGGGTCGGTTCCACGGCCGCCGTCTGGTTTTTCAGGCCGGAAGTACGGCCCATCTTGGCCTCGTCGATCATCTCCTGCGCCTCAATGACATGGCCTTCCATATTCACGAGAACCGGCCCGGCCGACATCTGGTCCAGCGCCTGCTCGATAATCCGCATACTCTGTTCCATTTCTTCCATGCGGCAGAGATAGCGGTCATAATTGTCGCCGTTCTCACCCACCGGAATTTCAAAATCAAAACGGTCGTAAACCAGATAGGGATTGGCGCGGCGCACATCATAATCAATGCCGCAGGAACGCAGAAACGGCCCGGTAATCCCGTAGCCAAGCGCCACTTCACGTGTCAGCATGCCGATATCCACCAGGCGGTCGACGAAAATCCGGTTCCGGGTCAGCAGTTTGTCGACTTCGGCGTGAATTTTCCGGATTTCCCGGATGGCCGCGCGCATATTGTCGGCAAAGGCCGGCGGCAGGTCGGATTTCACGCCGCCGATACGCATGTAAGAAATCGTAATGCGGGCGCCCGTCACCTGTTCGATGATCCGGTAGAGAATTTCACGCGCCTTGATGAGATAAAGAAATGCGGTAAACGCGCCCATTTCCATGGCCGAGGCGCCGACACAGGTCTGGTGATCCGTGATGCGCGAAATCTCGCTCATGATGACGCGGATGTACTGCGAGCGCTCGGGCACTTTCAGTCCGAAAAGCTTTTCAACGGCCATGCAATAGCCGGTATTGTTGATCAGGGGCGAAACGTAGTTGAGCCGGTCCGTGTACGGAATCACCTGCAGGTAACCGCTCTGCTCCGAATGCTTTTCAAAACAGCGGTGCAGATAACCAATCTCGACGTCGGAGCCGACAATCGTTTCCCCGTCGAGCTCGGCCACGATACGCACAATGCCGTGCATGGCCGGATGGGACGGCCCGACGTTGAGCAGCATCGTTTCTTTACGTGTTTTCTGAACCTGCGCCTGATCCTGCATCTTGTAATTGTTCCGGTCAGTTTTTCGGGCCGATGAGCGGCTGCCGTTTGTTGTAAGGATAATCTTTGCGAAGCGGATGCCCCTGGAATTCTTCATACATCAGAATGCGGCGCAGGTTCGGATGCCCTTCAAAACGGATACCGAACATATCCCAGACTTCCCGTTCAAACCAGTCCGCTACCGGCCACAAGGAAGTAACCGACGGCACTACCGCATCTTTCAAATCCACTCGGACCTTGATCCGCAGGCGGTGATTGCGCGCCATGGAATACAGGTGATACACCACTTCAAAGCGCGGCGACCATTTCATCTTGAGCCCGTCCACACCGCAAAGATCCATCAGAATATTGAGATCAAAACCTTCGTTCTCGCGCACGAACCGCAGCACGTCGAGCAGCGCTTCACGCTTCACGACGGCGGTTTCATCGCCGTGCTGATTGTGAATCTCCAGCACCGCTTCGGGAAATTTTTCTTTGAGCTTTTCGTGCAGATTGGAGGGCATCAGACTTCCTGTTTCTGGTTCTGGATTTTTTCCTGCAGTTTCATCAGGCCGTCGATGACGTTTTCCGGCCGCGGCGGGCAGCCCGGAATGTAGATGTCGACCGGAATAATGGTATCGATGCCCATCACCGTCGCATAATTGTCATAGAATCCGCCGGTGCAGGTGCAGACGCCGAAGGCCACGACCCATTTCGGATCGGCCATCTGGTCATAGATGTGTTTGAGCACAGGCGCCATTTTGTGGGAAATCGTGCCGACCACAAACAGGACGTCGGACTGGCGCGGCGAGAAACGCGGCAGACCGGCACCGAAACGGTCCACGTCAAAATCCGAACAGGCCGTCGACATGTATTCCATGCCGCAGCAGGCCGTAACAAACGGGTACTGAAAAATCGAGTACTTGCGGGCCCAGCCCAGTACCGCATCCAGCTTCGAGGTTTCAAACCCCGCAGAACTTGAAAAAGGGTTCATTTCCATTCGAGGGCTCCTTTTTTCCAGGCATACACGAATCCGAGTACCAAAAGCGCCATGAAGATCGCCATTTCGACGAATCCCGGAATGCCGATTTCCCGGTAAATCACCGCCCACGGGAAAAAGAAAATTAATTCGACGTCAAACAGCACGAAGAGCATGGCGGGAAGGTAAAACCGGACCGAATGCCGTCCCGACGGCTGCTGAAACGGCACCTTGCCGGTTTCAAACGGCGTGTTCTTGGCGGCATTCGGC
Source organism: uncultured bacterium (assembly GCA_964526065.1). Taxonomy (GTDB): domain Bacteria; phylum Omnitrophota; class Omnitrophia; order Omnitrophales; family Aquincolibacteriaceae; genus CAZGID01. The sequence continues at coordinate 9,156 of CAZGID010000017.1, read as the reverse complement.
TTGCGCGGCCCCAGCGCCTGGGCGAGCCACACAAAAAGGCCGGCGACGCCAAGCGCCAGCAGAAACATAAAAACGATTCCCAGATAATGACTTAACATGCTCGTCTGCGATTAATTCAGTAGCGACTGCAGGCGGTTCCAGGCCTGCCGCGCCAGCGTGTATTCCTGGTTTTCGATCAGGGCCTGACGGTAACTGGACATGGCTTTATTCCAGTCGCCTTTCCGCTCCCAGATTCTTCCCATATTATAATGCGGGTAACAATAGTTATCGTAGCGTCTGGCCTGCAGCGCCTTCTCCAGCCAGGGCAGCGCCAGATCCAGATCCCCTTTTTCAATCAGATAAGAACCGATATCGTTGTACGGATTGCCGTATTCGGGGTCGATTTCAATGGCCTTGCGGCATTCCTGAATCGCCTCGTCATAGCTTCCGCGGAAGCTGTAGGCCCATCCCAGAAGCGTATGCGCTTCGGCGGTCGGGAAAAGTTCGATCGACTTGCGATAGCAGTCAATCGCTTCTTCCAGTTCGCCCCGGCCCTGTTTTTCATAGGCCAGTTTAAAATATTTTTCCGCCTCGCCGTGATAATAGCTGTCCGCTGCGCCCATTTTTTTACTCTCGTTTTTAAGGGGATTTCTGGGATCGTCGTAACTGCGAATGAATGAAGGAGTTAAAACGCCCCTGAAAGGAAGCCCTATTATATCAGACTGTCCCCGGCTGGAAAAGGGTTCCTTTAATTTACCCGCGCAGCGAGAGGAATTCGGCCAGGGAATGGCACTGGTAGTAGGGGTTCTGCTTCTTTTCCCGGCCGATGGTCGAGGCGGGAATCTCCGCATAGTTATGGCCGGGCAGCAGAATCGTTCCTTCGTCCAGCCGGGCCAGGCGGCTCAGGCTGTCATACATCTGGCGGATATCCCCGCCGGGCAGATCACAGCGCCCGCAGGCATTGATAAAAAGGGTATCCCCCGAAACCAGATTGCCGTGCACGAGAAAGCACTGGGAGCCCGGGGTATGCCCGGGGGTGTGCAGGAATTCGATGGTCAGATTCCCGACTTTCAGGGTATCGCCCCCTTCCACCTTCCGGATTTCCGATTTCGCTCCCCGCAGGAATTCGGCTTCGGTTTTGTGGACGTAAATTCGGCTTTTCGTTTTTTCGAGCAAAGCCTCCACCCCGTTGCAGTGGTCAAAATGGGTATGGGTGATCAGCCCGCCGGTCACTTTCATGCCGTCCTCGGCGGCAACGCCCAACACCGCATCCACATCCCAGGCCGGATCGACCATCACACATTCGCGGGCTTCCCGGTCGCCGATCAGGTAAACAAAATTTTCCATCGGGCCGACTTCAATCTGCCGCAAATAAAGCGGGGAATCCGTCATCCGCGTTTCCTTTCCAGGTATTGAAATTCCAGGCGCACGTCTTTTTCGGTTACGGTTTCCGAAGATTTGAGTTCAAACGCCTCCGGAATTTTCGGATAGAAAGCATCCCCGTCAAAATCTGCATGAATCCGGGTCAGATAAATGCCGGTGATGATATCGAAGGTCTGGCGGTACAGTTCCGACCCGCCGATGATAAACGCTTTCGCGGCCTGCAGCTGACGCCGGGCTTCTTCAATCGAGGAATAAACAAGGACATCCGGAATATCCGTCCGGTAACCGGACCGGCTGAGCACGATATTCTGCCGTCCCGGCAGGGCGCGGCCGATGCTTTCGAATGTTTTGCGGCCCATAAGAATCGGGTGCCCCAGGGTCACGGCCTTGAAATGCTTGAGATCGCTGGAGAAATGCCAGGGCAGCGCATTGTTTTTTCCAATGACGCCACGGCCGGCCTGCACATCCCCGGCAGCTGCCACCACATGAAAAAGCGCGGGACCGCCCGTCATGCGCCGGCCCGTTTAAACCGCCACCGGCGCCTTGATCGCCGGATGCGGATCATAGTTTTCGATCTGGAAATCTTCGTACTGGAAGGCGAAAAGATCGCGGACCGCCGGATTGAGTTTCATGACCGGCAGCGCGCGCGGCTCGCGGCTGAGCTGAAGCTTCACCTGCTCAAGATGATTGAGATAGATATGCACATCGCCGAAGGTATGAACGAATTCGCCCGGCTGCAATCCGCTCACCTGCGCCAGCATCAGGGTCAGCAGCGAATAGGAAGCGATATTAAACGGGACGCCCAGAAACACATCGGCACTGCGCTGGTAGAGCTGGCACGACAGCCTGCCGTTGGCGACATAGAACTGAAACAGGCAGTGGCATGGCGGCAGAGCCATTTTGTCGATCTCGCCCACATTCCACGCACTCACAATCAGGCGGCGGCTGTCGGGCTGGGTCTTGAGACGGTCCACCAGATCGCGGATCTGGTCCACCGCCCGACCGTCGGCCGTCTGCCAGGAACGCCACTGACGCCCGTACACCGGCCCCAGTTCGCCGCGCTCATCCGCCCATTCGTCCCAGATGCGCACGCCGTGTTCTTTCAGATAAGCAATATTGGTCTCGCCGCGCAAAAACCAGAGCAATTCATAAATAACGGATTTCAGGTGCACCTTTTTGGTCGTCACCAGCGGGAACCCCTTCTGGAGGTCAAACCGCATCTGGTAACCGAAAACCGAGCGGGTGCCGGTGCCGGTACGGTCCTTCTTTTCGGTGCCGTGGTCGAGGATATGGCGGAGCAGGTCGAGGTAATTGTTCATAAAATCCTTATTTTATGACAGCACTGTAGGTGATCGTCATTAGCTGGAAATTATACATCAAGAGGGAACCCGGAAAAAGCCCGGGATCAGGAGCAATTGCCCGGAATTTCGGAGGCCGAACCGAGGCTGCTGACATCGAGACTCGCGACATTAACGTCGTCGACGTCGCCGTAGATATCCTGGCGCTCAATACAGGACAAGGTGGCGTCAAACCAGAGAATCGAAGTCTCGCCGTTGACGAAATCCTTGATGAAGGTCACCGGGCGCGATTCCACCGGATCATCAAAGGTCAGGTCGGTGAAGTAGATGACCGCCGTCAGTTTACCGTTTGCGCTGCGCGAAACCGGGGTATCGGCTTCGGCGGTAATATCGTCGCGGCTGGCAAAATGCACACCGTCATACAGCCGGCGCTCCGCCAGGTCGCCGGAAGCATCGAATACCAGCAGTTCTGTGCTGGTGATTTCAAAACCGACTTCATCGAAGAAGTCATCCGGATCAAACTCGCGGTAGATGCGGACCAGATTTTCAGTGTCTGAAACAGGAACTGTTTCCTGCACTTTATCAAGACCGGTGATATCCGGCGGCAGCAACGGATCCGACGGGAAGTCTTCTTCCAGCGGCAGGCCGTTAAAGGTTTCGATCAGAACGACATCGTTGCCGCTCATCGTGATGCGGCGCGTTTCCCCGAAGGCACCGACGTCATTGGAGGGGTTGTAGTCCAGCACGACTTGCTGAGTGGCGCTGACAATGTAGGTCGTTTCAATCAATTCCGAGGGATCCGCCAGGCTCGGCAGCAGAATATCGCCGTACACATCGACGCGCTTCAGCGCTTCGGTTGACGGATCGAAGTAACGGTCATAGGTCAGCCCCTCCACATGATCCTGTTCGACCTGGTTGAAGTCGGTCACAAAAATGGTGGTAGAGATCAGATCGGCAGCCCGCGCGGCTAGATCAGCCGGCTCCTGAATAATGGTCAGCGGATTGGGTTCCAGATAAAGTTCCTGGAAGTCCGGCGAGCCGTCCGCCTTGAACTTGATGTAGGTCGTCGTATTTTGCTCCGGATCATAAATCAGGCGCTCGTTCCCGAAATCCCGGATCTGCATGCCGGGCGTTCCGCCGATTTCGGCCAAAGACGTAATTTCGCGCGAATAAACCGTCTGCGGGTTGATGTTGTTGCCGTCATGATCGATCCGGATAAAGGTCGTTTCTACCGGATCCCGGCTGTAATCGACAATAAACTGCACTTCGGCGACCAGGTCCGGATCCACGACGGTTTCATCGGGCTGAACTTTCTCAAAGAAAATGCTGCGGATCAGCGGGCGCGTTTCGGATTCACACGTGCCGCCTGTCACTTCCGCTACCGAGCAGACGCCGGCAAAGACATCCTGCCGGTCGATGCCGCCATCGCCATCGGTATCCCGGGCATAAATCGTCTGGGACGAGGCCTTGGTCGCATACGGATCGGTGCCATTCACATCGGTATGCGTAATAAAGCTTCCGGAATTAATGCGGGTCTGCAGCGAATATTCTGTTTTCGGTCCGGGATCGCCGGAAGGCTGCACCTGCGAAGCAATCACGGTCCGTGTGCTGTCGAGCTGAATCTGCAGCGTGTACTCGGTCAATTCATTGGGAACGCCGGCTTCCGTTACGGGCGTACCCGAAACCGTCCGGTTTTCATCTAGGCGCTTCTGCAGAGTGAACCCGGTGTCCCCATCGGTCACTCCCAGCGGGCTGACGGGTTCGCCGATCACCGTCTCGTTTTCATTGAGCCGGATCTGAAGCGTATGCTCCGTATCGCCATTAAAACCGCCATCCGGATCGACCGGGGACGAAACTACCGTCCGGGTTTCGGACAAGGTGCGCTGCACGCTGTGGGCCGTCTGACCTTCTCCCGTCGTAATAAACGACCCGTCGGCATTCACCGGCGTGGAAATCAAGGTCCGTTCATCCGCCGTGCCGGCATCCAGAATCTTCTGTCGCGTGTATTCGGTTTTGTTCTCACCGGTCGTGATGACCGTACCGTCACTGTTCACCGGCGTCGCCACCACAATGCTGCCATCCGCCAGACGCTTCTGCAGCGTATGTTCCGTGGCATTGTCTCCGCTTGTAATGAAAGAGCCGTCGGCGTTCACCGGCGACGAGATCAGCGTCCGCTCATTGGCGGTGCCGGCATCAAATACTTTCTGGCGTGTATGTTCGGTCGGATTGGTGCCGCTCGTGATGAACGTGCCGTCACTGTTGACCGGACTGGAGACCACAATCGAGCCGTCGGCCAGGCGCTGCTGAATGCTGTGCACCGTGGGGTTCTCACCCGTGGTAATAAAGGATCCGTCGGCATTGACCGGCGCGGAAATCAGCGTCCGTTCATCGGCCGTGCCGGCATCAAAAACTTTCTGCTTGGTGTGTTCGGTTTTATTCGCACCGCTTGTACTCACTGTGCCGTCGCGACTCACCGCCCTTGACACCACAATGCTGCCGTCGGCCAGGCGTTTTTGAATGCTGTGAACCGTGGGATTTTCTCCCGTCGTTATAAACGAACCGTCGGCATTCACGGGAGCCGAAATCAGCGTCCGCTCATTCGCCGTGCCTTCATCGAGTACTTTCTGTTTGGTATGCTCCGTCGGGTTCGCGCCGCTCGTGATCAAGGTACCGTCATTGTTCACCGGGCTGGAAACCACAATGCTGCCGTCGGCCAGACGTTTTTGAATACTGTGAACCGTTTGATTGTCGCCGGAAGTGATGGCGCTGCCATCGGCATTCACAGGCGCGGAAATCAGGGTCCGCTCATCCGCCGTACCGGCATCCAGCACTTTCTGCTTCGTATGTTCCGTGGGATTGGCGCCGCTCGTGATGAACGTGCCGTCACTGTTGACCGGCGTCGAGACAACGATCGCTCCGTCCGCCAAACGCTTTTGAATGCTGTGCACCGTTTGATTTTCACCACTCGTAATCAACGAGCCATCCGCATTGACGGGTGCCGAAATCAGGGTCCGCTCATCCGCCGTACCGGCATCCAGCACTTTTTGCTTGGTATGCTCCGTCGGATTGGCCCCGCTGGTAATCAGCGTTCCGTCCGCATTAACCGGAGAGGAAATCAGCGTCGAGCCGTCGGCCAGACGCTTCTGGATACTGTGAACCGTTTGATTCTCCCCACTGGTAATCAGCGAGCCATCCGCATTCACGGGCGCCGAAAGCAGGGTCCGCTCATTGGCCGTGCCCTCATCCAGCACTTTCTGTTTCGTGTGTTCGGTTTTATTCGCACCGCTTGTGATCAAGGTGCCGTCGCTGTTGACCGGCGTCGACACGACAATTGATCCATCGGCCAGACGCTTCTGAATACTGTGAACTGTTTGATTTTCACCCGACGTGACAAACGAGCCATCCGCATTGACCGGCGCAGAAATCAGAGTTCGCTCATCGGCCGTCCCTTCATCCAGTACTTTCTGTTTCGTATGTTCCGTGGGATTGGCACCGCCCGTAATAAAGGTTCCGTCACTGTTCACCGGACTGGAAACCACAATACTGCCATCCGCCAGGCGTTTCTGAATGCTGTGAACCGTTTGATTGTCGCCGGAAGTGATGGCGCTGCCATCGGCATTCACGGGCGCCGAAATCAACGTGCGTTCATCGGCCGTGCCCTCATCCAGCACCTTCTGCTTCGTGTGCTCACTGGGATTGGCGCCGCTGGTAATCAGCGTGCCATCATCATTGACCGGGCTGGAGACCACAATGCTGCCGTCGGCCAGGCGCTTCTGAATGCTGTGCACGGTTTTATTTTCACCGGAGGTAATAAAGGATCCATCGGCATTGACCGGCGCCGAAATCCAGGTGCGCTCATCGGCCGTGCCTTCATCCAGCACTTTTTGCCGGGTATGCTCTGTGGGATTCGCGCCGCTCGTGATGAACGTGCCATCGCTATTGACCGGACTGGAGACCACAATGCTGCCGTCGGCCAGGCGTTTCTGAATGCTGTGAACTGTTTTATTGTCTCCCGTGGTAATGAACGAGCCGTCGGCATTCACCGGCGCGGAAATCAGCGTCCGTTCATCCGCCGTACCGGCATCGAGTACTTTCTGCTTCGTGTGCTCGGTCGGATTGGCGCCGCTGGTAATCAGCGTGCCGTCGCTGTTGACCGGACTGGAGACCACAATCGAACCATCGGCCAAACGCTTCTGAATCGAGTGCACCGTTTGATTCTCTCCGGACGTGATAAACGAACCATCCGCATTCACAGGGGCCGAAATCAGGGTGCGTTCATTGGCGGTACCCTCATCCAGCACTTTCTGTTTGGTGTGTTCCGTCTTGTCCGCTCCGCTGGTTTTAAAGGTACCATCCGCGTTCACCGGACTGGAGACCACAATGCTGCCGTCGGCCAGGCGCTTCTGAATCGAGTGCACGGTCTTATTTTCACCGCTGGTAATCAGCGAGCCGTCCGCGTTGACCGGGCTGGAAATCAAGGTGCGTTCATCGGCCGTGCCCTCATCGAGCACTTTCTGCTTCGTGTGTTCGGTTGGATTGGCGCCGCTGGTAATCAGCGTGCCGTCGCTGTTGACCGGACTGGAGACCACGATCGAACCATCCGCCAGCCGTTTCTGAATCGAATGGACTGTCTTGTTTTCTCCTGAAGTAATGAAAGAACCGTCCGCATTCACCGGCGTGGAGATCAGCGTCCGCTCATCGGCCGTGCCTTCATCCAGGACTTTCTGTTTCGTGTGTGCCGTCGGATTGGCGCCGCTCGTAATGAACGTGCCGTCGCTATTGACCGGGCTGGAGACCACAATACTGCCGTCGGCCAGACGTTTCTGAATACTGTGCACCGTCTGGTTTTCTCCGGTCGTAATCAATGAACCGTCAGCATTCACCGGAGCCGAGATCAAGGTGCGTTCATCCGCCGTGCCTTCATCCAGCACTTTCTGCTTGGTGTGTTCGGTCGGGTTGTCGCCTGATGTAACCAGGGTCCCGTCACTGTTCACCGGGCTGGAAACGACAATCGAGCCATCCGCCAGACGCTTCTGAATACTGTGAACCGTTTTATTTTCTCCCGTCGTAATGAAAGAACCGTCGGCGTTGACCGGTGCGGAAATTAATGTGCGTTCATTGGCGGTGCCTTCATCTAATACTTTCTGTTTCGTATGTTCTGTCGGGTTGGCGCCGCTCGTGACAAACGTCCCATCGCTGTTCACCGGACTGGAAACCACAATCGAACCGTCGGCCAGGCGCTTTTGAATACTGTGAACCGTTTTATTGTCTCCCGAGGTGATGAACGAGCCGTCGGCGTTCACCGGGCTCGAAATCAGCGTGCGTTCATCCGCCGTGCCTTCATCGAGCACTTTCTGTTTCGTATGTTCCGTCGGATTGTCCCCGCTCGTAACAAATGTTCCGTCGGCATTAACCGGGCTCGAGACCACAATTGAGCCGTCGGCCAGGCGCTTTTGAATCGAATGGGCGGTCGGGCTTTCACCCGTCGTAATTAACGAGCCGTCGGCGTTCACCGGCGCGGAAATCAGCGTCCGCTCGTCGGCCGTGCCTTCATCCAGCACTTTCTGCTTGGTGTGTTCGGTTTTATTCGCACCGCTCGTAATGAAGGTGCCATCGCTGTTCACCGGACTGGAGACCACAATCGAGCCATCGGCCAAACGCTTCTGGATCGAATGGACCGTTTTGTTTTCTCCCGTCGTAATAAAAGAGCCATCCTCATCCACGGGACTGGAGATCAGTGTCCGTTCATCGGCCGTGCCCTCATCGAGTACTTTCTGGCGCGTGTGTTCCGTCGGATTGGTGCCGCTGGTAATCAGCGTGCCGTCACTATTCACCGGACTGGAGACCACGATCGAACCATCCGCCAGCCGTTTCTGAATCGAATGGACTGTCTTGTTTTCTCCTGAAGTAATGAAAGAACCGTCCGCATTCACCGGCGTGGAGATCAGCGTCCGTTCATCGGCCGTGCCTTCATCCAGCACTTTCTGTTTCGTGTGTTCCGTCGGGTTGGCGCCGCTGGTAATCAGCGTGCCGTCATCCTTCACCGGAGAAGAAACAACGGTGCTGCCATCCGCCAGCCGTTTCTGAAGACTGTGCACCGTTTGATTCTCACCGCTCGTAATAAACGAGCCATCCGCATTCACCGGCGCGGAAATCCAGGTGCGCTCATCGGCCGTGCCTTCATCGAGCACTTTCTGACGCGTGTGTTCGGTCGGGTTGGCGCCGCTCGTGATGAACGTCCCATCGCTGTTCACCGGACTGGAGACCACAATCGAGCCGTCGGCCAGGCGTTTCTGAATGCTGTGAACCGTTTGATTCTCACCCGTCGTAATAAATGAGCCGTCGGCATTCACCGGAGCCGAGATCAACGTGCGCTCATCCGCCGTGCCGGCATCGAGCACTTTCTGGCGCGTGTGCTCGGTCGGGTTGGCGCCGCTCGTAATGAAGGTGCCATCGCTGTTCACCGGGCTGGAAACGACAATCGAGCCATCGGCCC
>CAZGID010000016.1:3394-22809 GCA_964526065.1 uncultured bacterium | reverse complement strand
TTTATGACACGATTCAGTATTCCAAGTGTGACGTCGCCACTTACTGCGTCGGTCAGGCCGCCAGTATGGGCGCGCTTTTGCTGACCGCGGGGACCAAGGGCAAGCGTTATTCACTGCCGCATTCCCGTGTGATGATTCACCAGCCGTGGGGCGGGGCTCAGGGAACCGCTTCCGACATTTCGATTCAGGCGACTGAAATCCTGAAGTTGAAAAAGCGGCTTAACGAAATTCTGGCGCACCACACGGGCAAAACCGTGGAACAGGTGGAAAAAGATACGGACCGCGACAACTTTATGTCGGCGGACGAAGCCAAAGCCTACGGTCTTGTGGACGAAGTGATTACGACGCGTCCGGACACGAAAAAATAAATCTTTCCAACTTTCCGGTGAACGAATGAAAAGAAACATCCTTTTGACCCCCGGACCGACGCCGGTTCCGGAAGCCGTACGCGAAGTTCTCGCGCAGCCGATTATCCATCACCGCACGCCGCAATATCGAAAGATTTTCGAATCGGTTACGGCCCGTCTTTCACGCGTTTTCCGCACGGCACGCCCCGTTTATACGATGGCGGGTTCCGGAACGCTGGCGATGGAAACAGCGCTGGTAAATTTTCACGCGGCAGGAGATTCCACCCTGGTCATTGAAGCCGGTAAATTCGGCGAACGCTTTACGCATATCGCGCAAGCCTACGGCCTGAAGCCGGTGATTCTCAAAGTGCCTTACGGCGAGGCCGTGCGCCCGGCCGACGTCAAAGAGATGCTCGCCAAACACCCGGAAATCCGGTCGGTTTGCGTGGAGTTGTGCGAAACTTCAACGGCTGTGACCCACGATATCAAGACGCTCGGCGAGATGCTGCGCAATACCGACAAGCTTTTGATTGTGGATGCGGTTTCCGGGATCGCCGCGGATGAACTGGAAACGGATGCCTGGGGCGTGGACCTCGTTGCCGCCGGCTCTCAGAAAGCCCTGATGCTGCCCCCGGGGCTGGCGTTTTTATCGGTGAGTGAAAAAGCGGAAAAGCAGATCAGCCGCTCCAACCTTCCTCGTTTTTATACGGATATCCGGCTTTACAAGAAAGGCCTCGCGGACTGGGATTCTCCGTTTACACCGCCGGTCGGGCTTGTCATTGCGCTTGAAAAATCATTGGAAATGATCGAAGCCGAAGGGATTGAAAATGTCTGGGCGCGCTGCCGCCGGCTGGGCGGGTACACGCGTGAAAAACTCTCATCGCTTGGGATGGAGCTTTTTTCCAAGGCGCCGTCGAATACGCTGTCGGCGGCCTGGGTGCCGGAAGGGATTGACGGGGAACGGCTGGTCAAAATTATGCGAGATGAAAAAGGGGTCACTTTGGCCGGCGGTCAGGGCAAAGAGCTGAAGGGTAAAATCATTCGCATTTGTCACATGGGCGCGATCACCCAGCCGGATCTGGATGAAGGATTCCGGGTCCTGCAGGAAACGCTTCAGGAAATGAAGGTAGCCAGCCGGTGAGTGTTGCAGCGCTTTCCCGCCCGGGCAAGACACGGTCCCGCGAGGCGGTTCAAATTAAAGGAGCTTCCGTGAGAAATGCCACGATTAAAATTCTGGTTTCCGATCCGCTCGGTAAAGGCGGTCTGGAAATTCTGCAGAAAGAAAAGAATTTTGAAGTTGAAGAGCGGCCCGGACTGAAACCGGATCAGCTGAAGAAGATCATTCATCAGTATGACGCCATTCTGATTCGCAGCGGGACGCGCCTCACCGCGGATATTATCGAAAAAGCCTCGCGCCTGAAAGTCATCGGCCGTGCCGGTGTCGGCGTCGATAACGTGGATCTTGATGCCGCCACCAAACGCGGCATCATTGTGATGAATACGCCGGAAGGCAACACGATATCGACGGCGGAACATACCTTTTCACTTCTCATGGCACTGGCCCGGAATATCCCGCAGGCCTGCCAGTCGATTAGAAACGGCGAATGGGACCGGAAACGTTTTCTCGGTGCCGAACTTTCCGGCAAAACGCTGGGCGTTGTCGGTTACGGCCGTATCGGACGCGAAGTCTCCAAGCGGGCGGCGGCTTTCAATATGAAGGTCATCGTGTTTGATCCTTTCATTGCCAAGGCCAGCGCCAAGGAACAGCCCGTTGAGTTTGTGACGGTGGAAGAATTATTGAAGCGTTCTGATTTCATCACGGTCCATACCCCCTTGAATGACCAGACCCGTTATCTGATCAACCGCCAGAACGTCAAACTTTGCAAAAAAGGCGTGCGTCTCATTAATTGCGCCCGCGGCGGTATCTATGAAGAACAGGCCATTCTGGAAGGCATCAAGGCCGGGATTGTGGCCGGGGTGGCGCTTGACGTTTTTGAAGAAGAGCCGCCGAAAAACAATCCGCTGGTTTCACTCCCGCAGGTGATTGCGACGCCGCATCTGGGCGCCGCGACGCAGGAAGCGCAGGAAAATGTTGCGCTGGATGTGGCCCGCCAGGTAGTGGATGCATTGCAGGACCGGGCGATCAAGAATGCGGTCAATCTTCCGAGTATCGATCCGGAAGTTTTCCAGGTGCTGAAGCCCTGGATTCATCTGGGCGAGAAAATCGGCATGCTGCATACCCAGCTTTTCAGCGGCAGCTTGAAACAGGTCACCATCCGGTATGGCGGCGAAGTGGCCAATTACACGCTGGCGCCGATGACGCTCGCGGTGCTCAAAGGCCTGCTGACGCCGATTTGCGGCGAATCCGTTAATTACGTCAATGCCCGCAGTATTGCCGAAGAACGCGGCATTACGGTCAACGAAATCAAAAGCACGCAGCGGGAAGTTTATACCAATTACATTGAAGTGGAAGTCAAACGCGGCAAAGAATCGCCGCGGGTGATGGGAACGCTTTTCGAGAACCGGCTTTCGCGGATTGTCCGCATCAATGAATACCAGGTGGACGTCGAGCCGGAAGGTTCCATGATCGTCATCCATAATGAAGATCAGCCGGGCGTTGTCGGCGGTGTGGGGGCGATTCTGGGAAAGAGCAAGATTAATATTGCGGAAATGTCGCTCGGCCGCGTTAAAAAGGGCAGCAAGATGATGGCCCTGACGATTATCAATACCGATAATGATGTTCCCGATTCCGTCCTCAAGAAACTCAAGCAACTGCGTCCCGTTCTGGATGCCAAAGTTGTCAAGCTGTGAACCGGATCCTGATCGGCGCCCAGTGGGGAGATGAAGGCAAAGGGAAGATCATCGATCTTCTCTCCGAGAACAGTGACGTTATCGTGCGCTTTCAGGGCGGCAACAATGCCGGCCACACCGTGCAGTACGAGAACGTTAAATTCATCCTGCACCTGATTCCTTCCGGGATTCTTCAGCCGCGTAAAGTCTGCGTCATCGGCAACGGCGTGGTCGTCGATCCCGAAGCCCTTCTGGAAGAAATCAACACGCTGGAAGCGCGCGGCAAGCGCGTGCGCGGCCGGCTTTTTCTTTCGGATCAGGCGCATTTGATTTTCCCTTACCACAAGATTCTCGACAGTCTGCGCGAGGAATCCCTGGCGCAAAAAGAAGCCATCGGCACCACCAAAAAGGGAATAGGCCCCTGTTACGCCGATAAAATGGCGCGCGTCGGCATTCGGGCTGGTGAATTGCGGGATCTGGAGCATTTTAAGGAACGGCTGACCGTCGTTTTGAAGGAAAAGAATTTCGTTCTCAAGAAGATTTACAATTATCCGCCGCTTTCTTTCAAAAAGATTTTCGAGAATTACAAGCGTTACCGCAAAGAGCTGCTGCCTTACATCATCGATACGCCGCGCTATTTGTATGAGGCGGCCCGCAACAAAAAGGAAATCCTTTTTGAGGGCGCGCAGGGAACCCTGCTCGATGTCGATCATGGTACTTATCCTTTTGTCACGTCTTCCAACGCTTCTGTAGGCGGCGCGTGTGCCGGCGCGGGTTTCCCGCCGACGATGGTGGACGATATCATCGGCGTGGTCAAGGCCTACACGACCCGGGTCGGCGAAGGCCCGTTTCCGACTGAATTTTCCGGACGCATGATGACACGCATTCGTCACAAGGGTGAAGAGTTCGGTGCCACGACCGGCCGTCCGCGGCGCTGCGGCTGGTTCGATGCCGTGATTGCGCGTCATTCCGTGCGGCTCAACGGCATGAAGCAGATGGCTGTGACCAAACTCGATGTGCTTTCCGGTTTGCGCGAGGTGCAGATTGCCACGGCGTACCGGCTGCGGGGCAAACTGATTCGTCATTTACCCAGCTCCGTTCATGAACTGGCGCATTGCAAGCCGGTTTATCAAAAAGTACGGGGATGGAATGAAGACATCAGCGGCGCCCGCCGCTGGAAGGATCTTCCTCTCCGGGCCCGCCAGTATCTGTGACGGCTCGAGGCACTGCTGGAGATTCCCATCCGGATCGTCTCCGTCGGCAGCGAGCGCAGCCAGACGATTTTTGTGTAAACGTCAAAGCGCCGGAGAATCTTTCCGGACGCGGGTACTGAAATTATGGACAAAAATATTCCCGCGCATGTGGCCATTATCATGGACGGCAACGGCCGATGGGCCCGCCGCCAGGGATTGCCCCGCATCAAAGGGCATCAAGCGGGTGCGGACCGGGTGGTTGAAATCATCCGGACGGCTTCCGAAGCCGGCGTTCGTTATTTGACGCTGTATTCCTTCTCGAAAGAAAACTGGCAGCGGCCCAAAGCGGAAGTCAGTTTTCTCATGGAACTCCTTGCCGATTATCTGGATCGCCAGATCGAGGAACTCAAGCGTAACCGCATGGTTTTTAACACAATCGGCGATCTTGAAGACCTGCCTTCCGTGATTCGCAAGCGCATTCTGAAGCATCAGGAAGAAACCCGTGCCAACCCCGGCATGGTGATCACCTTTGCATTCAGCTATTCCTCGCGTCATGAAATCACGCGCGCCTGCCGGCAGATTGCCGAAAAAGCCGTGCGCGGCGAGATTCTGCCGGAAAAAATCACCGAAGAAACCGTGTCGTCGCATCTGTATACCGCCGGGCTGCCGGATCCGGATTTATTAATCCGTACCAGCGGCGAAATGCGGATCAGTAATTTCCTATTGTGGCAGATCTCCTATGCGGAACTGGTGGTGACGGAAACGCTCTGGCCCGATTTTACGCCGGAGGAATTTCACAAAGCGCTGGATGAATATGCCGGACGCGAACGCCGCTTTGGCCGCACGGAAGCGGTGCGGCCCGGAACGGAGTCCCAATGACCCAACTCGGTAAACGCCTGGTTTCTTCGGCCGCCATTCTTTCGGTTGCGCTTTCCATGATTTTCATTGCGCCGGTATGGCTGTTTTTCCTCTTTATTGTTGTTTTCCTGACGATTGGTTTTTCCGAATTCCTCGATATGGCTTTGAAAGATGCTTTGCCCGCGCCGCGAGCCCTGCTTCTGCTTTTTGCCTTGCTGCTGCCGCTTTCGATGTACTGGCAGCGGGAATCGCTTGTGCTCGGAGCGGCCGTACTGCTGCTTTTTGTTCTGCAGTTTCGTCCGCCGCTGCCTGCCAATATTCTGCGCAGTACGGCAGTCGCCATTTTCGGTTTGATTTATGCGGTCTGGTTTCCCGCTCACGTTTTGATTCTGCGGGAATGGAATGAAGGGCATGCCTGGGTTTTTTATTCGGTGTTGCTGGCCAAGGGCGGAGATACGGCGGCCTATTTTGCCGGTAAAGCGTTTGGGCGCCACCGGCTGATTCCGCATGTGAGTCCGCAGAAATCCGTGGAAGGTTCGGTGGCTTGTTTCGTCGCCAGCGTCGTTTTGTCGCTCTTGTCCTGGTTTTATCTGCCGCCGGTCGGATGGTTTCATTTACTCGTGATCGGGGCCGCGGTCGGTGTCATTTCCCAGCTCGGGGATCTCGGGGAAAGTCTGCTGAAGCGTGACGCCGGCATCAAGGATTCCGGGCAGGTGCCGGGGCTCGGCGGGATTCTCGATGTACTCGACAGCATGATCCTGACCATGCCGTTTGTTTATTATTATGTGGTTATCTTTGTGCGGGTTTCATGAAGCAGATTGCGATTCTGGGATCGACCGGTTCGATCGGTATGAATACGCTGCGCATCGTGCGCACGCATCCGCGGGAATTCCGCGTGCGGGTGCTGGCGGCGCGCCGCAATGCCGAGCTTCTTTTCCGGCAGGCCAAAGCGTTCCGGCCGGATATGGTTTGTCTTTATGATGAAAAATATGCCGCGGGTTTGACGCGGCGTCTGGCCCGTTTGGGGATCCGGCTGGTCACGGGCCAGGAAGGGCTGCTGGAAGCCAGCCGCTATGCACCGGTGGATCAGGTGGTTTTTGCGCTGGTCGGTGCGGCGGGGCTGCTGCCGCTGTTTTCCGCGATCCGCGCACGCAAGTCGATTGCGGTGGCCAACAAGGAACCGCTGGTGATGGCCGGTGAGCTTCTGATGCAGGAATGCCGCCGCTATGGTGTCAGCGTTCTGCCGATTGACAGCGAACATTCGGCCCTGTGGCAGTGCCTGGAAGGCCGTCCGGCGAAAACGGTCAAGAAACTGGTGCTGACCTCTTCCGGCGGGCCGTTCCGGAATCGCAAGGGATCGCTGGCGCGCATTACACCGGATGAAGCCTTGAAGCATCCCAAGTGGAAAATGGGGCCGAAGATTACCATCGATTCGGCTACCTTGATGAACAAGGGGCTGGAAGTCATTGAAGCGGCGCGGCTCTTTGAAGTGGATGCAAAAAAAGTCGAAGTGGTCATTCATCCGGAAGCGATTGTGCATGCGCTCGTGGAGCTCGTCGACGGAAGTCATCTGGCGCATCTCGGCATCACTGATATGCGGCTCCCGATTCAGTATGCCTTGAGTTTTCCGGCGCGGTTGAGCAACCATTTGCCGGATCTGGATCTGGTCAAACTCGGCGGCCTGCATTTTGAAAAACCGGACCCGAAAAGATTTCCGTGTCTGGGCCTGGGTTACGCTGCCAGCGCGGCCGGCGGAACCATGCCGGCGGTGTTGAACGCCGCGAATGAAGTGGCGGTGGAAGCCTTTTTAAACCGCAGTATTGGTTTTATGGATATTCCCAAAGTGATCGAAAAAACCATGGCACGGCACAAGAAAATCCGGCGGCCGGCCCTGGCAAAAATACTTGAAGCGGATCTCTGGGCGCGCGAAACCGCCGTCCGTTTCTGCAGGCCGGTTTTCAGAAAACCGGCACGGGAAGTGCGAGGACTAAGGAAGTCCTCGCCATCCCGCCGGCAACCGATGAAAGGAAAAGCCTGATGAGTTTTCTGATCTCCCTGATCCCGACGCTGATCGTTCTCGGTATTCTGATTCTGATACACGAATTCGGCCATTTCATTGCCTGCCGGATGACCGGCGTGCGGGTGGAAAAGTTTTCCATTGGGTTCGGTCCCGAAGTTCTGCACTGGCAAACCAAAAATACGCGTTATGCTATTTCGCTGCTGCCACTGGGCGGCTATGTGAAACCTGCCGGGGAAAGCATCAGCGAAGTGGAAGGTGAAGCCCCTCAGCCGGGTGATTATCTGGCGGCACCGCTCTGGGCCCGGATTTTTATCGTGGTGGCCGGAGTCATTATGAATTACCTGCTGGCCTTTGTTCTTTTTATCGCCATTTTCATGATGGGACGTCCCGTGCCGGGCACGACCGTGGGCGGTTTTGTGGAAGATTATCCGGCGGCCGAAAGCGGTCTGGAAGTGGGCGACCGCATTCATACCGTGGGGGACACGGAAGTTCAAACATGGGGAGAGCTGACGACCGCTTTGTCGGAAGCCCCGGACGGGCCGCTGCAGTTGATGGTCCAGAAGCCCTCGGAAGAAGCAGGGACGGTGCGGCTGACTTCGATTACGGTAGATCCGAAAACGGAAACCGTGCCGGATTTATTCGGGGAACCGGTTAAAGTCCGGCGGCTGGGCATTACGCCGCATCCGGAAGCGGCCCTTTTTGAAAAATTCGGTTTTATAGAATCCGTGAGGCATGCAGCGGTGATGGAGTGGCAGCTGACATGGATGACGCACAAAGCTATTTTTTATTTGATTCTCGGCAAGCTCTCGCCCAAAACGCTCGCCGGTCCGATCGGGATTGTGGCGCTGACGGGCAGCGCGGCGGAACTCGGGCTGGCCTATGTGCTCCAGCTGACGGCCACGCTGAGTGTTTCGCTGGCCGTGATTAATCTGCTGCCGATTCCGGCGCTGGACGGCGGCCATCTGCTGTTTCTGATTATCGAAGGTATCCGCCGCAAGCGGGTATCGCTGGAAGTCCAGGAGCGGGCCTCGCAGGTTGGTTTTGTCCTGTTGATGGGCCTGATGGTTTTCGTCATTTACAATGATCTGGTGAATCTGAATTTTTACGATCAGCTGCGCAGCTGGTTTTCGAAAGTCGGGGGATAAACCGTGAGGTGGACGGGAACCTTAATTCCGACGCTGCGGAATGTACCGAAAGATGCCGAGGCGGTCAGTCATCAATTAGCGCTGCGGGCCGGACTGGTGCGCCAGCTCGCTTCCGGGGTTTACAGTTATCTGCCGCTGGGTTTTCGCGTGCTGCAGAAAGTGACGTCGATTATCCGCGAAGAAATGGCGAAGGCCGGCGCGGAAGAAGTGCTGCTGCCGGCTTTGCACCCGGCTGAAATCTGGCAGCGGACGGGCCGCTATGAAGCGCTGGGGGAAGACAAAATTGCCTTCAAGAACCGCGCCGGTCATGAGTTTGTCCTGGGGCCCACGCATGAGGAAGTGATTACCGAACTGGTGGGCGCCTATGTGAAATCCTTCCGAGATCTGCCGGTGATCCTGTATCAGATCCAGACCAAGTTCCGCGACGAAGCGCGGCCGCGATTCGGCGTGATCCGTACCAAAGAATTTATCATGAAAGACGCCTACAGCTTTGATGCCGATGAAGCGAGCCTCGACCGTCATTATGAAAAAATGGCGGTGGCTTACCGCAATATTTTTACGCGCTGCGGGCTGTCGTTTCAGGTCGTGACCGCCGATCCCGGCATGATGGGCGGCAAAATGAGTCAGGAATTTATGGTGGTTTGTCCCTATGGTGAGGACCGCGTGGCGCGTTCACCGGGCGGGTATCTGGCGAGTCTGGATATTGCAGGCCGCGGCCAGCCGGTGATGCGGGAAAATGTTCAGCGTCCGGGCACGAATCAACCGGAAATTTTCGAGACGCCGAATCTGCGGACGATTGAAGAAATCGGCCACCGGTTCAAGATTCCGGCGGCGGCGATGGTCAAGACGCTCATTTATATGGCCGACGGCAAAGCGATTGCGGCACTGGTCACCGGCGACAGCGAAGTCAATGAAAACAAACTGCGGCGTCTGGCGGGCGTCAAAGAATTGCGCCCCGCGACGTCGAAAGAAGTGGAACAGGCCACCGGCGCTCCTGTCGGGTTTGCCGGGCCTATCGGACTCAAAATTCCCGTCTATGCCGACTGGGATGTCCTCAATCTGACGGATTTTGTGACGGGCGCGAATGAAAAAGACAAACATCTGAAGCATGTTTATCCCGGGGATTTTCAGGTGACGGCTTCCGGCGACCTGCGTTATGTGAAGCAGGGAGACGCGGCGCCGGACGGCAGCGGGGAGTTGACACTGACGACGACGATGGAAGTAGGCCATATCTTCAAACTGGGGACGCGCTACACGGAGGCCCTGGAAGCCCACTTTACGGATGAGGCGGGACAGCAGAAGCCGATTCTCATGGGTTGTTACGGGATCGGCGTGAACCGGATTCTGGCGGCCACCATTGAAGAACATCACGATGATGCCGGGATCCGCTGGCCTGAAGCCATCGCCCCGTATGCGGTCGAGATCCTGACCGTCAATCATTCGGATGACACTGTCCGGGCGGCAGCGGATGAGTTGTATGAAAAATTGTCGGCGGCGGGCATGGAAGTGCTTTACGATGACCGCGACGAACGCGCCGGCGTCAAATTCAAGGACGCGGATCTGATTGGTATTCCGCAGCAGATCATCCTGGGCGATCGAAATCTTAAAGAAGGCTTGGTGGAGTTGAAAATCCGGGCCACCGGAGAAACGCGCAAGATTCCGCTGGCCGAAGTGAAGGAGGCGTTATGTTCGAAGGCATGATGGGAAATTTCAAAATGATTCAGAAACTCATGAGCGATCCGAATTTCCGCAAGCTCATGATGCATCCCAAATTCCAGGGATTGATCAAGGATCCCGACTTTCAGCAGGCCATCAAGGCCAAGAAGCCCGAAGCGCTGGCCACGCATCCCAAATTTCAGGAGCTTATGGCCGACCCCGAATTGCGCGAGTTGATGGGCAAGTTGAACCTGAAAGACCTGATGCAATAAGCGCGGCATCAAGCCCGCATCCGTTCGGGACGTTAATGCCCATGATGAATCACCGGAAATTTTCAGTCTCTTTTCTTCTCCTGGCCGCGATGTTTTTGACCCATCCCGTTTTGCTTCAGGCCGGAACACTGCCCGAACGCGACACGATGTGGACCAAGGCCGGCCGCGGTCTGGGCAACCTCACCCTGGGCTTCTATGAAGTGATCGCGCAGCCGCGGGAAATGGCCAAAAGCGAACGCTGGCCGATTGCGGTCCTGGGCGGAACCATCAAAGGCGTCTTTCGCGGGGCCATGCGAACCGTGGTGGGGGCCGTCGAACTGGTCACCTTTCCGCTGCCGGTTCCGCATGGCTATGCCCCGATTATCGAACCGGAATACCCGGTGCAGGATACCTACCCGCTTTCTCACCGCTGGCCCAAGTGGGGCCCGGATGCCGGCACTGGCCCCGCCTGAATCATTTCTTTAACCTGTTTTAAATAAACGATTTATAGAATTTTAAGTTCTTCCGACCGCTGTTTTTCCTGACAATTCTGTCAGCATTCACCCTTCCGGGTTTTCGGAAAAAAGCCATTGTCAAAATTTTCATAAATCCTTAGAATAAAAGCCTTTCCTTAACTCGGGAAAGAGCCGTTCTCATTTTTCCAAATACCGAAGCGAGAATGAGGACAAATTGACAAGCCCTTGAAAGGAGCTGAATCCATGAAAGAAAAACTGTTGAGCTTGATGGTTGTGGCCGTGATGGTGGCGGGTCTGGCGCTGGTTTCTGCCGGTTCTGCGATGGCGGCGAATGAAATGGTAATTGCGGATTTTGATACCGGAGACAAGCCGAATAATATCGGCGGTGACTTTGGTGCATGGGACAAGGACCCCAATGATGAAACGCAGGGGACCCAGATGTCGTTTGAGCCCGAGGATGCGATGGGCGATCCGGCCGGATATGCCATCCGTCTTGACTATGACGTGGATTCTCCGAACCCGGCTTATAACGGTTTCTGGATGAAGCTCAATGGTGAAGATGCGACCGCTTACAACACGCTGAACTTCTACGTGAAGGGCGATCCCGCTTCCGGTTACACGAAGCGCTTCAAGATTGAACTGAAAGATATGACCAACAAGCCGTCTCCTTACATTGTGACCGGCGTTACGGATGAATGGACGAAAGTCAGCATTCCGTTTGAAAAGTTCCGCCGCATCAGTGACTGGAAGGCGTTGAATGAATTCGTCATCGTGTTTGATGACATCAACTCCAGCCCGAAGACGGGAACTCTCTTTGTTGATCAGATCCACCTTAGCGCGGAATAATTCCGCTTCAGGTTGCGTTGCCAAGAGCCGGACTCCTCTGGGGTCCGGCTCTTTTTCTGCGCAGACGAGGCCGTCAAGGTCTCGCGCGCGTGCCGGAGCCAATGGGGTTCCGGCGCTGCTTCTCTTACTTCTTTTCTCCGGTTGCGCCGCGATTGGCGTCCGAAATCTCAATCCTCCGCCTGAATTCAATCAGAAAATTCTGCTTAAAGTCGACGACCGCTACAAGCAGCACCAGGCGCCCCGGTCCACGTACGATATCGGCGATCTTCAGTCCTTTCACAGCCAGCACACGCTGCCGGCGGTCATTCAGGAAGCTTTCCAGGAAATGTTTGGGCAGGTGGAAATGGTACGGGGAGAGCCTCAAATTGAAGCCGGTGCTCCGGATGTGCCGGCCGTTTTCGAAGTGCGCATTCTGGATCTCTCCCACGATTTCTTCGATCCCAATATGCAGACTTTTCGCGGTGAGGTGACCCTGGCTGTGGCCATGAAAAGCCCCAACGGGCATATTTTCTGGCAGAAGGCCTTTCGCGGCGAGGGGTTTGTGCAGGTCGACCAGCAGTTTGGTGCGGGTCTGGGGCCCGAGCAGGCGGTGCTGGATGCTATGAACGATGCCATTGTCCAGATGCAGGACGCCATGCTGGCTTCGCCTGAAGTCCGGCTGCAGCTGCGCCATTACCGCGATATCGATGCCGCCCGCCGGAGTTCCGACGTCTAACTCATGCTGCACCGGTTCTTTATGAACCGGTACGGCAAAGTAAGCGGGCCAGGGAAGCCCGCATCTTTGCTGTTGTTTTTCCATCAAATTTTTCCGTTCAGGTTTTCCCTCTTGCGCCGATAACACACCCAGCCTGTAATTATCTAGAAAATGAAAATTAAAAATTTGAGGAGGCATCCCGTGCTGCGCATGCGTCTCGCTTTGGCCTTGTTGCTTATTTTTGCCCTTCCGGTATCTTCAGCCCATGCCGTGGGTTCATCCGGTTTTGAAAACGCGTCTTATAGCGCCAAAACGGTGGGACAAGCAAATGCAGTCGTGGCACGTCCCCAGGATCCCTCGACGATATCGTTCAATCCGGCGGGCTTGGTAGAATTGGAGGGTGTCCAATTCACCAGCGGGCTTCAAGCGCTTGATTTTCGCACGTTTCACCGGAATAACGTGACCGGCGATCATGTGCAAAGTGATCCCCGCATTACGATAATTCCCACTCTCTATCTTTCTATTAATCCCGGTGAATTGCTTGATAATCGATTTGCTATGGGCGTTGGTGTGAATTCGCCTTTCGGGTTTCAAAATAGTTATCCGGCCCGGGATCCATTTGGCGATGTGGGTTACAGCAACTGGCTGCGCATGATGGCCACGACGATTGCCGGCGCGTTTCGGGTGACGGACTGGCTTAGCGTTGGGGGCGGTGCCATTAATTACTACGTTTATGATTATGGCCAGAAATTTTCCTATCCCAACGCGGCGGTTTTGGGGATTGCGGGTACACCGGATGGCGAGGGAGAGGTCGATGCTGCTGGATATGGGTGGGGCTGGAATCTGGGCGTGCTGGCGAAATGGAAAGAGGTTCACAAGTTTGGTATTTCTTATCGCAGCCGGGCGAATGTGAAAGTGGATGGCCGTGCGGAAATCAAGGGTTTGGTTTTAGGAGGTGCGCAGGGGTTTCCTACATTCCCAAATTTTGAAACAGGTATTACCTCTGATATTCCGCTACCTCAGAACTTTACCTTTGGCTATGCGTATGAGCCCTCCGATCAATGGGCCATTGAATTTGATGTCGGTTATACGGGTTGGAGCGATTTTAATGACCAGGACGTTGCCTTCGATAATCCGAATGCTGTTTTGCGAGGACTTGGTTCTACGCCCCGGAATTATGATGATACGTGGAGCTTTCATCTGGGCGGGCATCGGCGGATTAATGAAAAGTTCGATTTGTATGGAGGATTTGGCTTTTATCAAGCCGCATCGCCTAAAAAACATGTCGATAATATCATCCCAGATGCCAATCGATATTTTTGGTCTCTTGGTACCACATATAATGTGACCGATCGTCTGGATATTGATTTTTCCTATCTATTTATGCTTTTCGGCACGCGTCACATTTCAAATCCTCAAGTGCTGGCCAAAACCGGGCAGAACGTTGATGGCCGCTACACAAGTATCGTGCATGGGGCCTTCCTGACCTTGACGTACCGGTTTGATATGCCCTTTGAAGGCAAGAAAAGCCAAACCAAATAATTTCCTCCTGAGCGTCGAATCCGGGGGGCAGGCAAGAATGCTTGTCCCCCGGATTTTTTTTGTCTCCTTTCGCCGAGCCCATCGGACCGAAATCCTGTTGTAAATATACCAACAGCATTATCTTAAGTTTTATCATTAAGAACATAAAAACCATTTAAAAAGCTGTAAGTTGTTTTGTGGCAAGGGGTTGAATTTGACTTTCGTTCAGGGGCCGGGTAGGGTTTGTATCAGACGGCGCCCCGTCCTACGCCTTACCAAACTGGGGGAAACACATCATGAAGCGAACGACTGAAGCGAACGAAGCAACCGCGAATCCCAACCGCGAGAACCTGAATCAAATCAAGGATATTGCGCGCGATCAACTCCACAAAATTCAGTTGCTGCAAGGCAAGGGGCAAACGGCTATCTTGCGGCGCGTCAACCAGGCATTGTCAGAATCACTGGACCGGGCAGGCGAGTTGGTCGAAATGATTCACCATTTTCGGTCCATTTCCGCCCTGCGCGGCGAAGAACGCCTGAAGATTACTGAAACCCGCCTTCAGGAGCTGGCCGACCATGTGCTGCGGGCCATGCAGTATACCTATCCGCTCAGCAAGATTACGGTCCTGAAAATGATTCCCAAAGACCTGCCGGCGGTGCCGGTGCCCCGCGAACATCTGGAAACGATTCTTTTTAACCTGCTTCATTTCGCACGGCACGAAATCAATGGCAACGTGGGGATTATCACGCTGGAGGCTTCTATTCGCCCCGAACCGGACGGCCTGGCGGCCCATGATATCCGGATCTCTTATGCGTCGCCCGAAATGCCTACTGGCGATGGCGCCTCCTTGTTTGATCCCTTTTACGAACGGCCGGAAAAAGACAAATCCGTGCGTTTCGGGTTATTCGTTGCGAAAAAGCTGGTAGAGCATCATGGCGGCAGCCTGCAGATCCGGCCTTCCTTGAAAAGCACGCTTTTTCGTCTCGAATTTCATTCTGCCGCCCAAGGCTGATCAACCTTCCTCAGGGCATCCCTGACCCAAGTCCTCGTAGGATTTGGCCGGACACGAACCCCACATGTTGAGGAATTGCAACAGCTGTTGCAATTAAATCAACATTTTATGAACAATATTCATAACATGTTTTAAAATAACGAGTTACGTGAATTTTGAGGTTGACGAATGACTCGAAATCCATAGAATGACCCGCACCCTGAAATACCCATTTTTTCCGGTGCTTGCCTGATTTTTACCGGTTCGCCAGTTATTATTTTTGCATATCTTTTGCAAGCCATGACGACAGAGACGAGAGAAAATGGGTAAAAATTCAAACGGTCGAGACAATTCATCCCAATTCATGACTTTTGCGGAAGTCCAGGATCTTCTGGGCATCAAAAGCCGCAAAACGCTTCTGAAATACATCCGCGAAGGCAAGCTCCGTGCTTTTAAATTAGGAGGGACTCGTTGGCGGGTACGAAATTCAGATGTTATGTCTTTTATTCAGACGGAATCGGGAGAAATTTAATTAATAACTAGTTATTTGACTAAAAATAAATGCCAAAAAAAATAGTTACCATTTATGAATCAAAGTGGAGGAAGCGTGGTTTAGCTTCTTTTATTGGGTATTTGCGAGATATTTTAACTCAGGTATCTCCTAATTGTTTAATAAATAAAACGGCTGATTTTATTTTTCTCGTTCATCCCCGTCGGTATGAGGATATTTTTATTGCATTGCCTTTTTTGAGTTTTCTTGCGGTATTCCCCTCGAGAGTAAGAAATAATATTTTGGCTGCTTTACCCCCATTCATCCTGGATGAAATTACTGACCATGAAGGTTTTAAAGGATTAATCGTGTCTACTATAACAGTTCCTGAATGGCTTATAAAAAATCGACAAAAAGCATTTAGGAAATCTCTTCAATGTATTCGATTTTCGAGCAAGATCCTTAAAGGAAAACATATTGGGCTTGGTGGTTTATGGCCAATGGTGACTCGGCAGGGATTAGCTCTGCAGACAATTGCAGCTAAATATGGAAAAATTATAACTAATGGACATTGTGGCACTGCATTGTCAATTTATCTAATGATAGAAAGGATTTCAAGCTTAGCTAATATGAAATTAAATGAAATACGAGTCGCGATTATTGGTGCGGGTAGGATGGGGGCAAATTTATCGAATTTAATTTTAAATAAAGTCAAAGAAATTTCCTTAATAGATAAAAATCAAGCTAGATTAAAGCATTTAAAAAATCAATTGATGACACGTGCCCAAGTTACAGAGCTTAAATTCCATAATTCAAATTCAAGTAATATTGAGATGCAGGATATCTTAGCGAGACATCATTTAGCTGTATGTGCAACTTCCAATGTGAAGAGCATATTGCGTCCTATGCAAATTCCACGGGACTACATTATTATTGATGATTCTCGTCCCGAAGCTATACCGCGATTGCTCGATAGTAAGGATAAAATTATTCTTGAAGGGGGCTTGATGAAAATTAAGGGCGTGAAGTTATCATATGATTATGGGTTTGGCATCGACGAGGATGTATTTGGCTGTCTTGCGGAAACTTATTTGTTGGCTAAATCAGCCGAATCTATTTTAAAACCAACTATAGGAAAAGTTGACGGCGTGAATTTTGATAACATGTTTCATGTGGCCCAGAAACTTAATGTGTCAGTTGGTAACTTTAAAACCGGTACTCGTATTATTGATGATGAAACGATAGCGATGCTTTTTAAACGCCGACAATCACGAGAATCTTCGCTTGCGCGACCTGCCTAATTTATGACCGCTCCCTTAGTTACATATGTGATAGCTTACCTATCATTGGGTTTAGCTCTACTTTTAATATCATGTTTTGTTTTGATTAAGGGTGCTCGATCAAGGCTAAATCAAATATTTGCGACATATTCATTTTCGATAGCATGGTGGAGCTTATTTACAGTCCCAATGATAACCGCAAATAATTCGAATGCGGCATTGGTTTGGGATCGAATTTGTTTAATTGGTGCAATATTTATTCCAACAACATTCATTCACTTTGTTGTTATTTTATTAAATCAGACTAAAAAATACAAAACGCTTATAATTTTATCTTATGCTATTTCTTCTTTGTTTTTGTTGCTTAACTTTACACCATATTTTATCGCGGATGTAAAACCTCGTTTTGCCTTTAATTTTTATACGGTGCCATCCCCAGCTTATATGCTTTTTGTGCTCTTTTTTTCGGGGTTATCAACTTTAGGGGTTCTGATGTTGTTTTATGAGTTGCAAGCGACATATAAGAGAAAGGACATGGCTAAGGTTAATTATTTGAAATGGCTTTTTTATTTTAGTGTGCTTGGATATTTGGGGGGTGGGACAAATTTTTTGCTTGTTTATGGATTTGAGGTTCCCTTTATAACGCCGGTGGCTAACTACGCCGTTTTAGCTTACGCGCTAGCCGTGTCTTATATAATTCTACGTTATCGATTTTTGGATATTCAAGTTGTACTAAAAAGGACGCTTGTTTTTGCGGGTTTGCTGGGATTTGTTTTTTCTGTATTTTCAGCGGCGACATTTCTGGTGCGGGAAATCTTAGGAGTTTATTTTGGAGCTTCAAATGTATTGTCATATGCCATCAGTATTTTCCTAATAGTATTGGGATATGATCCAATTCGTAATCTCTTGGTTGATATTACAGATAGATATTTGTTTCAAAAAAAATATGATTATCAAAAACTACTTAAGGATGCTTCAAGAGGTATTGCGCGGATTGAGAGTCTGCATCATTTATTTGGTTTGGTAATACATTTTATAACGATGAGAATGCGTGTGAGAAATGCTGCAATACTTACGCGGCAACAAAACGAAACGCGATTTAATTTGGAATTTCATCGCGGGTATGAGAAGAGTTATATGGCATATTTTATTGATTCTTCATCGCCTCTTATTGAATACCTTTCTGCAGAAAAAGAAACTTTAGATATGGAGAGAGTGGATGAATATATCCATGCAGGAAATCTAAAAAGAAAAAAAGGAGAGAAGGCAAGGGAATATGATTTTTTTGCTATTAAACAACAGATGGATGCCTTAGAAGCATGTTTTTGCGTACCTAGCTTTCTTGGGCGTGAGCTGCGAAACATCCTTATCCTTGGTCCTAAAAAATCAGGGGAAATGTATACTGAAGGGGATGCAAATGTTCTTTATACGCTCGCCCAGGAGTCTGCTATCGCCATTGAGAATGCGCGTCTTTATGACGAAGCCATTAATAAGACGAAAGAACTTGAAAAGATTAATGAGGCACTGGAGTCAGCCAAATCCAGTTTGACGCATGCTCTGCAAGAAACGGAAGCGGCTAATAAACAGTTGCAGGATACCCAGGCGCAGTTAATTCATGAGCAGAAGATGGCAACATTGGGACGTTTGGCGGCCTCTGTGGGCCATGAAGTAAATAATCCGCTCACAATTCTTTCCATGAATGTCTCCCGCGCCATTCTGAAGTACCGAAAAAACCCGGATTTAAAAGTTGGAGAAATTTTGGATGTGTTCCAGAAAATGGAACAGAATATCAGCCGCATTAAGGCGGTGGTGAATACGTTGACCGGCCTGCTCAAGAAATCGGAAAAAGGCAAGTTTGAACCGCTTTCGCTCAAGCTGATTTTGGAAGAGACGTTGCCGCTGGTTCAGTTTCAAACCTACCTTGATAACCTTGCGGGCACTGAAGTTGAATTTAACGTGCCGGGGAATACTCCTTTGATTCGCGGTGACCTGGAACGACTGCAGGAAGTTTTTCTGAATCTATTTATCAATGCTTATCATGCTATGTCCGGGCGTCGAAATCCGAGAATTGAAGTGAGGGCAGAAATTGCGCCGGACAATCCGGAAATGATTGCCGTTTTCTTTGAGGATAATGGTAAGGGCATGGACGATAAAACCAGAAAGAAAATCTTTAATTACGGCTTTACCACAAAGCCGCCGGGCAAGGGTTCTGGTCTTGGGTTGTATATGTGTAAATACATTATCGAACTGCATGGGGGCGATATTCAGGTTAAAAGCACGCCCGATGTAGGCACTACTTTTATCCTGACCCTTCCGATATATAAAGAAGATTCAATTAGTGACCTTCAACCTCAAATTGAGAGTGCGTAATTCTTATGAAGCGGCTCCTCATTGTTGACGACGAAAGCGGTATCGTGGAGGAAGTAACCGACTTTCTGCAGGAAGAAGGCTACGAAGTGCATTCGGCGGATACCGGGGAAGAAGGCATTCATCGACTTCGGGAGTTAAAGCCGGATTTGCTGATTCTCGATATGAAATTGCCGGACATGTCCGGAATTGATGTTTTGCGTGTCTGCAAGCAGGAATCCCCCCATACCAAGGTGATTGTGAATACCGGATACGTAGATCAGAAACTGATCGACGAAGCAGAAATGCTGGGCCGGGATGTCTTTCTCCAAAAGCCTTTTGACTTAGAACGCCTCAAGTCGGAAATCGACAAGCTTTTTACCTAAGATATCCGTTTAGTTTTTCTAAGAATTGCAGGATTAAATGGATTTATTCACCTTCGCCGCTCTTCTTGTCTTTCTTCTTTGTATCTCGTTAGCTATTTTCAGCTTTCTTTTGCAAGCCTCCTGG
>CAZGID010000016.1:0-3384 GCA_964526065.1 uncultured bacterium | reverse complement strand
GGATTTATGCCCTTGTTGGACTTTTCAATCTTGCTGTCGCAATTTGGGGGATGGGGTGCTTTGTTGTTGGATATGGGGAAGCCGGTTACTTATCCCGCCTCGGATGGACCATTGCGCATGCTGGAGGATTTTTTATTCCTGTCCTTTTCTATCATATCGTCACCTTTTTTTGCAGAATAAATCGGATGATTTTAATAAGGGGTGGTTATGCGTTAGCTGCATTTTTCTTGGTTTTGGCTATTGCTGGCCGAGTGATTACCGATTCCCATCGGTTGGTATTTGGGATTAGCTATTTTTCGCTTACACTGGATTACGCCGCCGCATTTATTTTCTATTTGCTGTTCGTAGTTCTCAGTTTTAGCGAACTCATTATCTTTTGTTGGAAGCGACCACAAAGCCCGGAGCGTCGACAGGCGATTTATCTATTGATTAGTTTTTCGTTTGGTTTCATTGGCGGTACATCCATACTTTTACCTGTATTTAATTATGATTTGTTTTATCCTTTAGGAAACTTGGGCATTTGTGTTTATGCGTTGCTTGTAACTTGGGCAATTTTGCGATTTCGGCTTTTTGATATTGAAACCATTATGGAGCTGTTCCATCAAACGCGTCTTGCTCGTCTTGGAGTCGTGGCCGCGGGTATCCAACACGAGATTAAAAATCCTCTTTATATTGCGAAGGGCTATCTTGAGAGCGCTATTCATGAACAGCATTCAGATAGTCCCATGTCCCTACCAGTTTTAAAGAGTCTAAAACAAATAGACCGTGCGTTACAGGTTGTGCAGCGTCTGGGAAGAGTCGCAATGCCCGGTAAGATGTTTGCTCAGCAGGATCAAGCGAATTTATTCTCCTGTATTCACAATGTTTTAGACGCTTTATCTCACGAGCTCCGGATTAAGGAAATTACTGTTTCGAAATCGCCATTTCCAGAGCGTATTAAAGTCCGTTTCGATTCAATGCATCTCGAGGAAGTTTTGATGAACCTGTTTTTGAATGCGATTCAGGCAATGCAGCAGGGAGGAGAGATCGCAATTCAAGTTCAAGTGAGAACTCCTTATGTTGTGGTTATGATTCGTGATAGCGGTCACGGACTTTCCGAATCACAAATAAAAAAAATTTTTAATCCCTTTTATTCCTCAAAGCAGAGTCAAGGACTGGGACTTTATATTGTGCAGCAATTCCTTCGACTCTATAAAGGGAAACTGGAAGTGCGCGGAGAACCACAAAAGGGAAGCTGTTTCAGTTTATGGCTTCATCTGGTTTGATATGAGTTTAATTTATCCTGATGGAATTCCTGTTGCTGTGTCTTTGGTAGGGTATAACGCCTTCTTGACCGGGCTTTTTATCTTGATGAAGAGAAAAGATTCAACGGGGATGGCGTACTTTGCTTTTAGTTTTCTTGTATCTCTTTGGGCGACAGGAATTTCCTTTATGTTGAACAATGCGCTGTCTACTGAAGTGGCGGAGTCTTGGGGGCGCTTTTCCCAAATCGCCGCTTTATGGATACCGGTTGCCTGGTTTCATTTCGTTCTTATTTATACTGGGCAATGGCAGCATAAAATGACATTACTCGCAGCCTATATTGTTACCGTGATTCTTTTCCCGTTAAGTTTTGGAAATATATTCATACAGGAATTTAGACCCGCGGCGGGAATGAGTTTCTATCCCGTTCCGGGCATTCTATATCATGTGTTTCCAGTATTTTTTTTGATAATTGTCGTTTATACGCATCTGATTTTGTATTTTCAATGGAAGCGTTCTGAAATAACGCGTCAGCGGGAAGAATATCGTTTGCTTTTTCTTCTAAATCTTTTTGGATTTACGATGGGGGGACTTTCTTTCCTGCCTGTCTATGGAATCTCTTTTTATCAGTACAATCTTTTTCTTATGCCATTATGGCAAATTGGCGTGATTTATGGCTTTGTCCGATTTCGATTTATGGACTTGGAGAAGCTGGCAATTTTAGTTCATGAAGACCGGCTGCGTGCCGCGGGGACGTTAATAGCGAGTCTCCATCATGAAATTCGTAACCCGCTTTATATTGTACAAGGAACGCTTGATGCGTTTGCTAATCAAATTAAGGAGCAGCCCCGGGGCTTGGAAGCCCCATTGCATGGCGCCGCTATATCAACAATAGAAACGGCTACGGTTCAAATGAATCGCATAAATAATCTTATGCGCCGTTACGCTCGTTTCATAAAGAACGTACCAAATTTGGATCAAGGTACTGCTGAATTAAGAAATGCTTTCGATAATATCATGCCAATGATTCAGTATGAACTGTCTCTGGATGACGTCCAAATTAAAAATGAAGTTCCGGAGGACTTTCCGAGACTTCCCTTAAACGGACAAGCATTAGAGCAAATACTTTTTAATCTTTTAGTTAACGGATTGCATGCGCTTCAATCCCAAAAGAAGTCAGGCATCATCTCGATAAAGGCGAACCAGGACAACGGGCGCTTACGGGTTCATATTCATGACAATGGTCCGGGTATTCCGGGGAGAGCACTTAAGGATATTTTTGAGCCATTTTATACCTCAAAGCATAATGGCATGGGGTTGGGACTTTACATTACACGCCAGCTTATTGAGCGCAGCGGCGGAAAAATATACGTGAGATCTAACAAAGAACACGGAACTACTTTTACCTTGGAATTTAAGCGATGAATTTGGCGGCTCTCTCTCTATTTGGCTTTACGGTTGGAATGGCTTTAATGGTCTTGCTAGTGCTATCAAAACGGCATGATGAAGTGGCTCTTCACTTTTTTTTATTCGGGGTCAGTGTCACTGGGTGGAGCGCGATTTGTTTCTTGCTGATATCTCAATCTTTTTCATATGAATGGAGTTTATTTTTTGCGCGTTCTTGCAACGCTTTTTCTGTTTTTATTCCGATCACATGGACACATTTCGTTTTTAAATTTATTCGAAAAAATGAACCTTTTAAATATTTTTATTTATTATTTTATGCGTTTTCTTTTTGCATGTCCGCTCTTTCATTTACTCCTCAATTTATTCTAGGTCTTCATTCAGTAGGAAAATTCAGGTTTTATACTTCGCCTGGACCTTTCTATCACATGTTTACAATTATTTTTGTTACTCTTGTGCCTTATGCTTTTTATCACCTGATGAAAGCTTATAAAAAATCCGAAGGGCAAGAAAGACTAAAGCTTCGCTATTTTATTATTTCCACAATCATTGCTTTTGTTTCGGGAAGCACAACATTTTTCCCCGTTTATGGGATTGCCTTTCCCCTTGATTTCTTATCCCTAATGCTGGTTTATCCCTTTTTTATGGGGGTTGCTCTGATCCGGTACGGCCTCTTCGACGTTCAGCAAATCGCGGATGCCTTCCAGCGGGAAAAGTTGGCGGCGTTGGGCACGATGG
>CAZGID010000015.1:0-22854 GCA_964526065.1 uncultured bacterium | reverse complement strand
TAGTGATGCCTGAGCAAGCAGCGAAATCAGTGCACCTTCCAGTTCACGGATATTGGATTTAATGCGCGTCGCAATGAAATAGGCCACATCATCCGGAACCGGGGTCGTTTCCCGTTCCATTTTCTTCTTCAGAATCGCAACACGGGTTTCAAAGTCCGGCGGCTGGATATCCGTAACCAAACCCCAGCCGAAACGCGAAACCAGACGTTCTTCCAGTCCCGAAATGTCTTTCGGCGGCCGATCGCTGGAGACGACAATTTGTTTATGGGCATCATAGAGCGTATTGAATGTGTGAAAGAACTCTTCCTGCGTGGATTCTTTTTCGGCGATAAAATGAATGTCGTCGATAAGCAGTAAGTCTAATGTACGATATCGGTTACGAAATTGCTGAGTGGTCTTCGTCTGAATGGCCGAGATCAGCTGGTTCGTAAATTTTTCACTGGTGATGTAGAGAATTTTAAAATCGGGATTCCGCAAACCGATTTCATGGGCCAGCGCTTGCATCAAATGCGTTTTTCCCAGGCCGACGGGACCATAAATAAAGAGCGGGTTATAGTTTCGCGCCGGCGCTTCACAAACCGCCAGTGACGCCGCATGCGCAAAGCGGTTTCCCGGTCCGATGACAAATTGATCAAAGGTATAGTTGCGATTCAACCCGGGCTGGGATGAGGTGGTCGGGTTCGTGATGGACGAATTTCCGGTGGCAGAAGGAGAGGACGCCTGCCGGGGCACGGGGGGCGGCGCCTTGACTTCATACCGGACGGGGCAGCGGGGTCCCAGGACTTCTGCGGAAGCGCTGCGGATCAGATCCTCATAGTGGCCTTTCAGCCAGATGCCGTAATAAGGGTCGGGGACCAGCAGCACGAGCTCTCCGTTCTGAAGTCCGCCGCAACGGACGGGATCCAGCCAGGTTTTAAAGGATTGTTCGCTGAGTTCTCGGCTGAGGACCTGGCGGATACGGCTCCAGATGTCCTGGTCGGTCAGAGAAGAGAGGCCGGGGGTCGAATCCGGGCCGGTTGAGTTATTCACAGTCACCCGACTTTTTTCCACAGATTTCAGGGTCAAACCCAAACTTATTCACAGCTTGCCCAAGACGGAAGAAGATAGAAATTCACAGGTTATCCACAGGCTCGGAGGGGATTTATCAAAAAAACGGAAAACTTGGAGATATAGAACCGGAATTTGTCCCGCCCCGACAAACAAAAAGCCATTCTACTCCCCCCTATCGAAATGTCTAGATTCTTTTCGCCGCGGAAGCCTTGCCGAGCTTTTTGCTTTTCAATAGAGGAAGTTTTGTTATAATTCACGATTCAAATTCTCATGAAGAAGTTTTCCAAGATAAGGGGACGGAACGGGTGAAAAGGACTTATCAGCCATCCAAAAGAAAAAGACGCAACAAGCATGGTTTCCTGGCGCGCAAGAATTCCAAAGGCGGACGCAAGGTGTTGAGCCGCCGCCGTCAGAAGAATCGTAAGCGTCTCACGCCCGCAACCCGCTGATTCCGCGGCAATGAAGCAGCGGCTTCACCCCAGCCAGCGGATCAGAAAATCTCATCAATATCAGCAGATTATCCGCAGCGGTCTGTGCTTGAAGGGCCGCTGGATCCGGATCTGGATTGAAACCGAGGAACAAGCCGCGGGGCCTTCGCTGGGAATTATTGCCAGCCGGCGGGCGGATCCACGGGCGACGGGACGGAATCTCTGGAAGCGGAGACTGCGTGAAATTTTCCGCCGCCGTCAGAATGAGATTCTCGCGGGGAAACGGATTGTTGTCCAAGCGCTGCCCGAAACAAAAGCGCCCGATTATGCCGCACTGGAAACAGAATTAATGGCGCTGCTTAAAAAAGGAAACGCTTTATCGTGAACCGAATTTTCATGGCACTGATTCGCGCCTACCAACTGCTGGTTTCTCCCTGGCTGGGTTCGCATTGCCGTTTTTATCCCAGTTGTTCGCAGTACGCGCACGAAGCTTTGTCGCGAAAAGGATTTGTCCGCGGGGCATGGCTGTCCGCACAGCGTGTCTTGAAATGCCACCCCTTTCATCCTGGAGGTTATGATGCCGTCCCCCAATGAACCTGCCATGGGCCGTAATTTCTGGCTGGCGATGGTTCTTTCCATGCTGGTGATTTTTGGTTATCCGGCCTTTATGAACTGGATGTATCCTCCGGCGCCGGAAACTCTCGAGACAGAAGAGATGGTTGAAACGGAAATGGAAAGTGCCGCACTGCAGATCGAAAAGACGGCTCCGGCCGACAGCGGTTATTTTGAAAAGCCCGCCCCCCCGCAGCGCATTACCGCCGAGAACGAATTATATAAAATCGAATTTTCTACGCTTGGCGGATCGGTGACGCACTTGTGGTTTAACGGAGAGCCCGGCACATCCAATCAAACCCAGGATCTTCTTTATGATCAACCGGAAATGCGCCCCGGGAATTTTTTGGTTCGGCTGCGTCATCACCGGGAAAATCTCGGAGAAAAAATTTTCAATTATCAGGAAGGTGCACTGCCAAATCATTTTGTTTTTACTTATGAAGAGCCCGGCGATTTTCGTCTGACGAAAAGTTACCGGCTTGATGCCAAGGCGCCGGTGCTGCATCTTGAAATTCTAATCGAAAATTTGTCCAGCCGCCCGCGGCATTTCCCGCTTGAATTCGAGTATGCGCTGGATGCTTCCGTTTCAAACGGACAAATGGAAGCGCAGCACCGCGAAATCGTTGTTTGGACCGACAAGGTGAAGTCGGCGAATTATGACAAGGTATCCAAAAAAGGATTTGAAGCGGAAGGGCCGATCCGGTGGGCCGGTGCGATCAAACTTTATTATGCGGTCCTGGCACGCCCCAGCTGGAAAACGGTCGCATTGAGCGCTGAAGCCGGCGATGACCGGATCATCGGAAAAATGGTGATGGAGCCGCTGACGCTCGCGCCCGGAGAAAGCACACGGCGCGAAATGCTGATTTATGCCGGGCCGCAGCGATATGAAACGTTGACGCAGTTCGGAGCCGGTTTTGAAGAAGTGCTTTCGAAAGGTTTCTTCGGGCAATTTAAAGTCTGGCTGCTGGTTGCGTTAAAGTTCTTAAATCAATTCACGCATAATTACGGGTTTGCCATCATTCTGCTGACGATTCTCATCAAGCTTGTTTTCTGGCCGCTGACGCATATCAGTTACAAATCGATGAAAAAAATGCAGGTGATTCAGCCGAAGATCAAATCGATTCAGGAAAAATACAAAAAAGATCCGGAACGGATGAACCGCGAAACAATGGAGCTTTTTAAAAGAAACCGCGTCAATCCGATGGCCGGCTGTCTGCCGATGCTCATTCAGATGCCGATTCTTTTTGCGATGTTTCGTTTGCTCCCCGAGGCGATTGAATTAAAAAACGCACCGTTTCTATTCTGGATTCAGGATCTTTCTTCGCAGGACCGGTTGATGCCGCTTCCTTTCTCGGTTCCCGTGCTGGGATGGAATGCCTTGAATCTGCTGCCGATTCTGATGGTGCTTTCGCAGTTCGCGTATCAGAAGATGATGCCGCAGACAAGCACATCACCGGAGCAGGCGAAAATCATGGGGTTTATGCCGATCTTCTTCGGCGTTATTTGTTACAGCATGCCTTCCGGCCTGGTGTTGTACTGGCTGGTCCAGAATCTGGTGTCCATGGTCCAGCAGGTTTTCACGAACCGGATTGTGATTGCACTGCATCACGAAGATCAAGACCGTTAAGCGTTTAAACCGGCGCTTCTTTTTCTTTCCTTATGAACTCTCGTTCCCGATTTGATGCAATTATTGTTGGCGGCGGCCACGCCGGAATCGAGGCAGCGCTCTCGATTTCCCGCGCGGGTTATGAAGTGCTGCTAATGACGATGGATCGCAAGGCCATCGGACGCATGTCCTGCAATCCCGCAATTGGAGGATTGGCAAAAGGACACATGGTGCGCGAAATCGATGCGCTGGGCGGCGAGATGGCGCGCGCCATTGATGCGACCGGAATTCAGTTTCGCATGTTGAACCGCTCGCGCGGTCCGGCCGTGTGGGCGCCGCGGGCGCAAGCGGATAAAGAACAATATTCCCTTTACATGCAGCGCGCATTAGCCGCCGAAAAAAATCTGGTGGTGCATGAAGGTCAGGCCGTCGAGATTTTGATTGAGAATGAATTTGCCTGCGGCATCCGGACACAGCAGGACGAAATTTTTCATGCACGTGTCGTGATTCTTACGACCGGAACATTTTTGCAGGGATTAATTCATATCGGTCAGATGAATTTTCCCGGAGGCCGGCGCGACGAACCGCCGGCAGTCGGTCTATCGGATTCTTTGCGCCGAAGCGGGATTGAGCTGATTCGCTTTAAGACCGGAACGCCTCCCCGGCTGCACGCCGATGAAATTAACTGGAATATTCTGGAAGAGCAAAAAGGCGATGAACCGCCGGAACCGTTTTCATTTCGTACCGGGACTTTAAAAGTCGATCAGATTTCCTGTTATCTGACGTACACGCATGCGGAATCCCATCGTTTGATCCGCGAAAATCTTCACCGCTCCCCGCTGTATGCGGGCCGGATTACCGGGACCGGGCCGCGCTACTGCCCCTCGATTGAAGATAAAATCGTCAAATTCGCCGACAAAGAACGGCATCAGATTTATCTCGAACCGGAAGGGCGCAATACCAAAGAAGTTTACGTCAACGGGCTTTCCACCAGTCTGCCGGAAGATGTGCAGCAGGCCGTGATCCAGACGATTCCGGGCTGCGAAAATGCAAAGCTGCTGCGTAAGGGGTACGCGATTGAATATGATTGCGCCCCGCCGACGCAGCTGCAGCATACGCTGGAAACCAAAAAAATTGGCAACCTCTATCTGGCAGGACAAATCAACTGCACTTCAGGTTATGAGGAAGCCGCCGCCCAGGGGCTGATGGCTGGCCTTAACGCCATTCGAAAATTTCGCGAGCAACCGCCGCTGATTCTCGATCGCACGGAAGCTTATATCGGAGTTTTGATTGATGATCTGGTAACGCGCGGAACCCCCGAGCCTTATCGTATGTTCACGTCCCGAGCAGAGTTCCGCTTACTGCTACGCCAGGACAATGCGGACGAGCGACTGATGAAATACGGGGTTGAAATGGGGTTATTCCCTAAAGAAATTTACGATGCTCTTTGTTCCAGCCACGCCCGGATCCGGCATGAGATTCAGCGGCTGCGGGGCATCCGCCATCAGCACACCACGCTGGACAAATGGCTTCGTCGTCCGGAAATCCGGTATGAAGATTTAGCGCAGTTTCAACCACTCCCCGCCGGACTGGAGCAGCCAGAAATCCGGAAAGTTGAAATTGAGATTAAATATGAAGGCTATATCTCCCGGCAATGGTTGGAAGTCCAGAAGTTCCGTAAAATGGAAAAGCGGCAAATTCCGGATACGGTCGATTTTGCCCTGGTTCCGGGGATCAGCCGCGAGGCCCGTGAGAAGCTTACCAAAATCCGCCCGGTCTCCATTGGGCAAGCTTCCAGGATTCCCGGCATTTCTTCCTGCGATCTTTCCCTATTAGCGGTTCATCTTGAGCGGATGAGCCGCAGCACCCGCAATTAACTCACTGTTTCACGTGAAACATCGAATTTTTCACGAAAGCCTGTTTTATTTTTGTTTGTCTTCAATATAATAGGCCCCACAGGCAGTGGTCTCATTTCTCACATTCAAGCTTCCGGCACTTTCGGCCGTACAGGCCTAAGGAAGCATTCGTGTTTCACGTGAAACATGTGGAGGTCCTATGAAAAAGGTTTTTTCCTTCTGTAATCAAAAAGGCGGCGTGGGCAAAACCACCACAACCATTAATCTGGCCGCCGTCCTGGCGACCAGCGGTTACCGGGTTCTGGTCCTCGATATGGATTCCCAGGGAAACTCCACCAGCGGCTTGGGAGAAGAAAAGCCGTCCTTAGAATTCACAACTTATCAACTTTTTGTGGAAAACTCGGATGTATCGCAACTCGTTAAAAAGACAGCGTTTGGAGAGCTTTTTCTGGTTCCGGCCAATCCGGACTTGGTAGGCGCCGAGCTGGAACTGATGCAGCAACCCGAGCGTGAATATAAGCTTCGGGGCCGGCTGGAAGCATGGCGGCAGGAGTTTGATTATATTTTCCTGGATTGTCCGCCTTCGCTGGGTCTTGTGACTTTGAGCTGCCTGGTGGCGAGCGATGCGATGATGATTCCGCTTCAATGTGAATATTATGCCCTGGAGGGGCTGGGACAGCTGCTTCATACTTATGAGCTGGTCCGGAGCAAATTGCATGGCGACCTTGAGGTAGGCGGGGTGCTCCTGACGATGGCGGATTTGCGCACCAATCTGACCCAGCAGGTTGTGGAAGAGGTGAGGAAATATTTCCAGGATAAAGTCTTTGAAACATTGATCCCGCGGTCGGTGAAATTGTCGGAAGCGCCCAGTTTTGGCAAGCCGGCGGTTTTATATGATGCGCATAACCGCGGTTCTCGCGCCTACCGCGAGGCCGCCATTGAATTCGAAAAGCGGTTTTCAACGATGCGGAAAATCGTCGATGGCAATCCGGCTAAATCGGCGGCGGTGTCAGAAAGTGAAGCGACGGCGTCGCACGAAGCAGCGATCACGAAGGAGGAAACAGCATGAAAAAGGCTCTTGGCAAAGGATTAAGTGCTTTAATACCAGATAGTTATGCTCGTCAAGCGCTGGCAGCGTCCGCCTCGGCGCCAGCCCTCAAAGGCCAAGCGGCTGAAGAGGGCCGGCGGGGTTTTGCGCTGGTGCCGGTTGCCCATATCCGGCCCAACCGGGATCAGCCCCGAAAGCATTTTTCCGAGCAGGAAATCGAAGAGCTGGCAGCCTCCATTCGCGAAAAAGGAATTTTGCAGCCGATGGTGGTGGTCTATCGCGGCGAAAATCATTATGAGCTGGTTTGCGGGGAACGCCGGTTTCGCGCCGCTCAGAAATGTGGACTGACCGAAGTGCCGACGGTCATCAAGGACCTGGCGGATCAGGATTTGCTGGAATGGGCTTTGATTGAAAATATTCAGCGGCAGGATCTGAATCCGCTGGAAGAGGCGGAGGCTTATCAGCGGCTGGCAGAAGAAAGAACTATGCCGCATGAAGAAATCGCGCGCCGTCTCGGAAAGAGCCGTGTGGCGGTTACCAATGCTTTGCGGTTGCTGCGCTTGCCGGATGAGGTGAAGGAACTTATTGCTAATCAAGGACTTACAGCAGGACATGCGCGGGCATTGCTGGCATTGCTGACGCCTGAGCACCAGCGTCAAATGGCGCGCCGGATTGTCGAAGACAAGCTTTCAGTTCGGCAGGTGGAGGCGATTGTCAACCGAAGCGTGGCCCAAAAACGCAAGCCGCGCAAGGCGCGGGCGCTGAATCAGGATATTCTGGACTTAGAAGAACGGTTGATCCGGCATTTTGGCACCCAGGTCAAAGTCTATCCCCGCAAGAACCAGACGCAGGGACGCATTGAGATCTTCTATTATTCTCTGGATGATCTGGACCGGCTGCTGCAGAAATCCGGACTGCCGGCGGCCTGAGGCACTTGGATGTATCATCTGTTCCCGCATTGACATAAGGAAACGTTGTGATATAATCCCCAATCTTTTTTTGGTCTTTCGAAAGCCCGGGGCGCAGGGAGCAATGCGCCCGACCTTCCTGACAGTGTCTGGTTGCGTCCCAAAAATCATAGAAGGCATATGAAATTTCACATCCGTACAATCCTGTTTCTTGCGCTGGCCGCCGTTTGTACATTCAGCGGTTGCGCAAAAGAAGAAGACGATGGCCGCACGCGCGTGCGCGTTGCTTTCTGGGGTTCTCCCGAAGAAATCGATATCATTACCCACTCCATTGAAGCCTGGCAGAAAGATCATCCCGATATTCAGATTGTTTTCGAACATACGCCGTATTCGGGCTATGACAGTAAAATTCTGACCCGAATTGCCGGCGGCGCTGCTCCTGATATCATTGCAACGGAAGTGGATTATTTTGTTACCTTTGCGTCCAAGGGGGTTCTGGAAGATCTCACTCCATATATAGAAGCGAGTGAAGATTTCACCACGGACGACTTCTTCCAGCCGATCATGAATCGCTTTACCGTGAACAATGCGGTGTACGCGATTCCGCGCGACGTGGCGCCTTTTGCCTGTCTTTTCTACAATAAAAAACTTTTTGATGAAGCCGGCCTGGAATATCCCAACGATGAATGGACATGGAATGACATGCTGCGCGCGGCGCGGGCGCTGACGAAGACGGATGCAAACGGGCGCGTGACACAGTATGGATTTTATGGCTGGGCGTGGCAGAACTTTATTTATGGCAATGGCGGAGCGCTGGTGGATGATGTTGAAAATCCGACGCGCACCATGCTGGATGATCCGCGCAGTTACGAAGGGCTCCAATTTTATTCCGATCTCATCAATCTTTACAAAGTGATGCCCACGCCCGTGGCGCTTGCGAATATGGGAATGGGAATTGATCTGATGTTTGCCAGCGGCCGGTTGGCCATGTTTTTGTCCGGAATCTGGGAAACGCCGGGTTTGCGTAATTATGATTTCGATTGGGATGTTGCCATGTTTCCTAAAAATCCGGAAGGCGTTCGCGCTTTCGGTTCCGGCGGATCCGGTTACGCCATTCTGAAATCTTCGAAGCATAAAAAAGAAGCGTGGGAAGTGATCAAGGCCCTTACCAGCCGCGAAGGCCAGCAGCGTCTCGCGAAGCGCGGATTGGCTCAGCCCTCGCGTATCGGCGTTGCCAAAAGCGAATATTGGGCCCAGGATCCGCAGCCGCCCGCGAATAAAGAAATGCTGAATGAAGCGGTTCAGCATATTGTTTTCAGCCCGTTTCATCCGAGCTGGCGTGAAATTCAGGAAAAAATTCTGATGCCGCGCATGGATCTCGTTTTTAACGGCAAAGAAACGGCGCAAAAAGTTTTGACTGAGGTCGCGC
Organism: uncultured bacterium; assembly: GCA_964526065.1. Classification (GTDB taxonomy): domain Bacteria; phylum Omnitrophota; class Omnitrophia; order Omnitrophales; family Aquincolibacteriaceae; genus CAZGID01. The sequence continues at coordinate 13,917 of CAZGID010000015.1, read as the reverse complement.
CTCAGATCAATGCGATGTTGCAATCAAAAGAATCCTAAGGAGAGGGTTAAATCCAAATGGTTAAAACAGTCAATGCAAAGAAGCGCAGCACAGGAGAACAAAGCTTGAAAAAGAAAGAGAAAAAGAAATTTGCCTCGGAGTTTGGATATTTCACGGCGGATGGTTCCGAATACGTGATTACCAATCCGCTGACACCGCGTCCGTGGGTGAATGTGAACTCGAATGAAAACTACGGCTATGTGGTTTCCCAGACGGGCGGCGGATTTTCCTGGTTTGGCAATTCCCAGCTTTCGCGTTTGACCGGCTGGTATCAGGACCTAATTCGCGATCCGTATGGAAAGTATATTTATCTCCGGGACTATGAATCCCAGAAAGTCTGGTCGACGACATGGAAGCCGACCGCTTTCAAATACAAATCCTATGAAGCGCGTTATGGTCTGGGTTACACGAAGTTCACGACCGTATATAACGATATCCGTTCCGAACAGCTGATGTTCGTTCCGCGCGAAGACTCCTGCGAAATCTGGCAGTTGACGCTGACGAATCAGGGCAAGGGAATCAAAGAGCTGAGCGCATTTCCTTATTTTGAATGGATTCTGGGCAATGGAACGGAAACGCACCGCGAATTTCAGAAGACATTTATCGAAGTTCAGATCGATCGGAATCTTGGCGCGATCATCGGAAAAAAGCGGCCGGCACTTGTGCCTTCCTTTATTTCGAGCGGTTTGAAAGATTCTCCGTTGACCGGTTTTCTGGCGCTGACGAATCAGAAGCCCGATGCTTATGATGGCGACAAGGAAACTTTCATTGGCATGTACGGCACGCTACAGGCGCCGAAAGCGGTAGTTGAAGGGAAAGTGCAGAACCGCCGCGAGCTTGAAAAATGGGGCGATCCGATTGCCGCTATGCAGGCAAACGTCACGCTTTCTCCGGGGCAGTCGAAGACGCTCATTTTTATTTTGGGCCGGGTCGAGTCGCCGGAAAAAGTACGCCCGATGATTAAAAAGTACAGCACCGAGGCCGCAGTTCAGAAAGAGCTGGCCAAAGTGAATGCTTTCTGGGGACATATGACGGGTTCTTCCTGGGTCGAGACCCCGGACGAAGCCCTGAACTTCTTGACCAACAAGTGGTACCGTTACCAGGCATTGAGCGCGCGCATGTGGGCTAAAACCGCCTACTATCAGTGCAGCGGCGGCATCGGGTACCGCGATCAGCTTCAGGACAGCAACTGTCTTCTGGAGTCGGATCCGGAGACGACGCGCCGGCAGATTCTGGTGCATGCCGAACAGATGTTCCCGGACGGAACCGTGTATCACTGGTGGCATCCTGGAACCGGCATCGGGGCTCACACCGAAATGTCCGACGACCTGCTCTGGCTGGCTTTCATCACCCTGAATTATCTTGATGAAACCGGAGATTTTGCGCTGCTGAATGAAAAAGCGGCGTATGTCACAAAAGCGGGCGAAAAGAAGCAGAGCGGCACATTGTTTGACCACTGCTGCCGTTCCATTGAAAAAGTGCTTTCACGCTGGTCGCCGCGCGGTCTGCCTTTGATTGGTGAAGGGGACTGGAATGACGGCATGAGCCATGTTGGGCCGAAGTGGAAGGGTGAGTCGGTCTGGCTGGGACACTTCCTTTATGGCATTCTGCTCCGCTTTGCGGACGTTTGTGACATGAAGAAAGATTCCGCTCGCGCCAAGCGTTACCGCGAACGTGCCAAAAAGCTGAAAGATGCCATCAACAAGCACGCGTGGGATGGTCAGTGGTACATTCGCGCAACACGCGACAATGGCCAGCCGCTTGGAAGCAAGACCGAAAAGCGCGGCAAAATTTTCCTCAACGCCCAGACCTGGGCCGTTATCAATGGTACGGCGACGCCGGAACGTGCCCGGACCGCGATGAATTCCGCCTACAAGCATCTTTATCGCGAATACGGACCGCTCCTCTTCACGCCGGGCTATGACAAACTGGATGAAACCATCGGGTATCTTTCGCGCTATGCGCCCTCCGTTCGTGAAAACGGCGGCGTGTATACGCATGCTGCCTGCTGGGGTGTTCAGGCCGCTGCCATGATGGGCGACGCGGAAAAAGCGTATGAAGCTTACACCAACATGAATCCGGTGTACCGCGCTGAGAATCCTTCTCATTATTATGCGGAACCGTATGTGACGCCCGGTAACGTCGATGGTCCTGATTCTCCGAATTTTGGACGCGGCGGCTGGAGCTGGTATTCGGGATCCGGTTCCTGGATGCAGAAAGTTGCCTACAACTGGATCTGCGGAATTCGTGCTTCAAAGGAAGGCTTGGTCATCGATCCGTGCATTCCGGCGAAGTGGAAAGGTTTCACAGCCAAACGCACCTTTCGCGACGCCATTTATTACATCGAAGTCCGCAATCCTAAAGGCGTCAACCGCGGCGTAAAAGAACTGATAGTTGATGGAAAGAAAATCGACGGCAATATTGTGCCGGCATTTTCCGACAAAAAGCAGCATCAGGTAAAAGTCGTTCTCGGCTAAACGGCTTTTCCAATCGAGCGAATCTTGCGACAACCGGCCCCGTCATGGGGCCGGAATCCATCGCAGCATTAAGGAAAACTTGAATAAAACGGTTTCCTGGTTCGTTATTTTTTGCTCTTTTTTGGGTTTGCTTTCTCAACCGCTGAAAGCAGAACCCGAGGAAATGCAGGAAAAATTTCCTGTGTTTCAAACTCTCCCCGAAACAAAATCGCTTCTGTCGTCTCCCCAGTTTCTCGTTATTGATGATTTTAACCGTCAAAAAATGAGCAATGCATTCGGTGCTTTGTGGCAAAACAAGGTTCCGGCCATTGGGGCATTCGATTTGTTTCTCACGGATTCCGATGCCCGCAATCCCGACCGCGGGGGATCGCTCGAAGCGGCTATTCATCTAAAACCCGGTGAAGAAGCAACGCTGATCAGCCGCCTGAATGATCTCGACGTCAGCCAAGCAGCGTTTCTTGCTTTTCAGTGCCGCGTGGTTTCAGAAAAACAAAAATCCGGAAAGATCAAAGTTGTTCTAACGGATACCAGCCGTGAAACGCGCGAGATGGAAGTGACAGAAGTTTGTCTGGGGGAGCCGGAAGTCTGGCAGGAGGTCATTCTTCCGGTCAAAGGATTTGCAGAACTGGATCTGGATCGGCTTTTTTCCATTCGATTCGTTTTTCAGGCCGAAGAGACGCTGCACGTGCGGTGGGGGCTGGATGAGCTGGCATTCTTTGGTTTTAACGATGTGGCCTTTGAAAGCAATGCCGACAATCTTTGGGGATTTCCGCTGGTTGCCTTTGATGAAGCGCGGAGGGAGCACTTGCGCAAGGAAGACCGTGATTACTGGTTTCTTCACAAGATTGCGCGGGACACATGGAAATTTTTTGAAAACTCTCGTGACCGCAAAACGCATCTAATCGTTGACCACATCCGCGCCGGAGATGCGCCGCTCGCGGCGGCTTATACGTCACCGACCAATGTAGCAATGGATTTAATGTCCACGGTCGCGGCCATGGATCTGGATATCATTTCGCGCGATGAGGCCGTGGAGCGCAGCCTCCAGGTTTTTGATACGCTTGAGGGCCTGCGTCGTTTTGACGGGTTCTTTTACAATTTTTATGACACGCGCCGGCTGACGGTAACGCGCAGTTATATTTCCAGCATTGATAATGCGTGGCTTGCCATCGCGCTGGTGGTAATGCGGCAGGCCTTTCCAGAGGAACTGGGTGCGCGGGCGAGTGCCATTCTGAACAGCTTTACTTTCGAGGACTTTCTGGATCCGGAAAATAATCAGCTGGTGATTGGCTTCGACGTGCCAAAACGTGAATTCGGCCAGTATCATTATGGAATGCTGGTTACTGAAGCGCGGGCGATGAGTTATTACGCCATCGGGAAGGGCGATGTTCCGGCGGATCACTGGTGGTTTTTGTTTCGAACGCTTCCGGCAGTTTGGAAATGGCAAAAGCAGGATCCCAAAGGAAAAAGCAAAACGCGTGATGGAATTAATTATTTTCAGGGGTATTACGAATACAATAAGAAGAAGTTTGTTCCCAGCTGGGGTGGATCGCTGTTTGAATATTTGATGCCGACGCTTGTGCTGGACGAAAAGCGCAAGGCGCCGGAAGGACTGGGTCGCAATAATCGGATGGCGGTCGAGCTGCACCGCGATTACGCTGTGGAAAAAGGATATCCGGTTTGGGGATTATCTCCCGCGGCGATTACCAATGGCCGTCGGTGGCAGTATCTGGAGTTTGGAGCGACGCCGCTGGGTGCGAAAGGCTACCCGGATCGGGCGGTGGTTACCCCTCACGTCAGCTTTTTGGCTCTGGATCCTCATCCGGAAATGGCGCTGGAAAATATTCGCAACCTGCTCGGTTATCCCGGCATGTATGGGAATTATGGTTTTTACGACGCTGTGAATTTAAAAAACGGGAAAGTCAATCCGCAGTATCTGGCGCTGGATCAGGGCATGATTCTGGTGGCCATTGCCAATTACCTCAAAGATGGCTCCATTCAGAACCGCTTTCACGCGGACCCGGTGGGTCAAAATGCCGAACACCTCCTCGAAGAAGAATTTTTTAAGTAAAATTATGTCTTTAAAAAACCTTTAAGAAGCTTTATAATTTCTTAGCTCTCGACCCATCTTTCCGGACTTAAATAGTCCGCGATGAAAGGAGCCAGCGCCCATGATTAAGCAAATGCTCTTGAAAGACCGGATCCTGACCGACAAAGAGCGGAAAAATCTCGCCATTCTGGAAGTCATTCGCAAAAGCGGCCCTATTTCCCGCACGGATATCTCCAAGGTTACCGAACTTAATATTGTCACGGTTTCCAATTACATTAACCACTACATCAAGAAGGGCCTGGTGGTTGAAGGGGAGCTGGATGAATCAACCGGCGGTCGCAAACCGGTTCTCGTCGAACTGAATCCCAAGGCCGGTTATATTGTTGGCGTCGGCCTGAATATGATGAGCATGGTTGGCGTGCTCGTGGACCTCGAAATTAACGTGATTACCGAGGTCAAACGCGAGCGAATTCCCGAAAACTCCGAAGCGGTGATTCAAAGCATGGTCGATCTGGCAGAAGAGATTATTAATAATGCCGGGATCGATCGCAGCAAAATTGTGGGAGTCGGGGTCGGCGTGCCGGGCATCATTGATGAACGTGGCCGTACAATTCGCTGGCCGCAGCACCTTGGCGAAAAAGATCTTTCTGTTTGCCTTTCGATTAAAGAAACCTTCGAAAAGCGCCTCAATATTCCCACCTTTGTGGAAAATGACGCCAATGCCGCCGTGCTGGGTGAAAAATGGCTGGGGCTTGATCGCGATGTCCGCCATATGATTTACATGTTTTCCGGTGTCGGCTGCGGGATTCTGATTAATGGCGAAATTTACCGCGGCGCAAGCGGTGCCGCGGGAGAGCTCGGGATCAGTTCTTCCAAATCTTCGCGTGACGAAGCGGAAACCATGGCTTCGCAGCTGGGGCGCTGGATTATGGATGTCGGCATGACGGAACATGCCCGAAAAAAAATCAAAGCGGGTGCTAAAACCAGTATGACCAAATATCCTGAAAGCGGCGAAGAAATCAGCTTTCGGCATATCGTCCGCGGCGTTAAAGAGAAAGACCCGCTGGCACTGCAAATCGTGCAGGAATGCGGCTATATGCTTGGCAAAAAAATTTCGTTTCTGGTCAATCTTCTTAATCCTGAAATTGTCGTGGTCGGCGGCGGGATTGAAGATTGCGGAGCGCCTTTACTGGATGCTATCAAGGAAGCGGTCAAGGACTGGTCCGTAGAAGAATCCTCCAACCAGGTCAAAATCATTCCTTCCGCTTTCGGCGAGAACGCCGTCGCACTGGGAGTTGTGGGTATTGTTGCACGGGAAGTCTTTGCCCAGGCATGATTCGGACTTCGTCTCTCATCTGGAAGAACTCAGACGCCGATTAATCGTCTGCCTGCTGACTTTTGGATTTGCTGCTGCTGTTGCCTATTTTTTTTCCGGAGACATTCTCGACTTTCTTATCGAGCCATTGCGGCGTCACCAGGCTACGGAACTTTTCTTTCATAAACCCTACGAAGCGTTTTTGACCCACTTGAAAGTAGCCGCGTTGACCGGCATCATTGTTTCCTCGCCTGTTTTGATGACCCAGATCTGGCTCTTTGTGGCGCCCGGCCTTTATCTTCATGAAAAAAGAATCCTGACCGCGCTGATTTTCTTTTCGGTTTTGATGTTTGTCGCAGGGGCTGCTTTTGCCTATTGGATCGTGATTCCCTGGGGATTGCATTTTTTGCTCAGTTTCCAGACGGAGGCGCTCCGGCCGCTTCTTGGCGTGGGGCCCTATTTCGGATTTTTGACAGGCATGATGCTGGCGCTCGGGATTCTGTTTGATTTTCCGGTTCTGATTCTGGGGCTTGTCCGTCTGGGCATTCTGAGTGCGGCCACCCTGGCAGGTGCCCGGAAAATGGCCGTGGTGTCCATCTTTATCCTGGCCGCCATTTTGACCCCTTCCCCGGACCCCTTTAGCCAGCTTTTGATGGCTTTGCCGCTTTTGGCTCTCTTCGAATTTTCGGTTGCCCTGGCCCGCTGGATGGAGGGCCGGACCCCGCCGCGCAGCGGCCCCCGCGTTGACACCCCATCTAATTAGTTGTATAGTGATGGGTTACAGCCGCAGCGATAGCGACGGTCGCTAAACCCTTTATTTAAAAGGACTTATTAATGGCTTCTTCATGGAAATCATGACGGAAAACGCTTCTTTTGAGACCCCGCATTTGCTGCGGCGCGGTGTAACGGTTTGGTTCACGGGGCTGCCGAGTTCCGGGAAATCGACCCTGGCCCGTCAATTGGAGCGGCTGTGCCGCCGTTGGAAGGTGCCAGTAGAATTGCTCGACGGCGATGTGGTGCGCACAAATTTGAGCAAGGGGCTGGGGTTTTCGCGCGAAGACCGGGATTTAAATATCCGACGGATCGGCTTTGTCTGCCATCTGTTGACCCGGCACGGGGTGCTGGCGATCGCCTCCGCGGTATCGCCTTTTCGCGAGGCTAGGGATGCCAACCGGCGTTTGATTGGCCAGTTTGTGGAAATTTATGTGAAGGCATCGCCGGAAGCTTGTGAAAAACGGGATGTCAAAGGCCTTTACCGGAAAGCCCGGGATGGTGAGATCCGCGGGTTCACCGGAGTGGATGATCCTTATGAAGAACCGGTTCAACCGGATGTGGTTTGCGAAACGGAATCAGAATCCGAAGAGGCGTCCCTGAAAAAAATTATTCAGAAGCTCGAGCAGCTGGGATATCTGGAAGCCGCTTCGGCCAAAGGGGAACATGTTGGTTCATAAACTTAAAAATCTGGAAAAGCTCAACGAGGAATTCGAGCACAAAAAGCCGCAGGAAATTGTGGCCTGGGCGCTGAATGAATTCGGCGGCCGCCTGGCAGTGACTTCTTCGTTTGGGCCGGAAAGCGGTACCTTGCTGCACATGGTCAGTGAAGTCAACCCGGCCACGCCGGTGCTTTTTCTGGAGACGGGTTTCCATTTTCCGGAAACGCTCGAATACAAAGAAACACTGACTCGCTTATTCGGTTTAACGAATGTGATTGATCTGCGCGCCGATGCCAAAAAACGGGACGATCTGATTGCTGACTATGAAAACGTACCGTATGAAAAAAATCCTGATCTGTGCTGTCAGATTAATAAGGTGGAACCGCTGGATGCGGCACTGAAAAATTATGATGGGTGGATGTCCGGAATCCGCCGGCATCAGACGGATTTTAGAAAATCGATCCGGATCATTGAAGAATACGAGGGTGAAATTTATAAAATCGGTCCGCTTGTGAATTTTACGTCGCGCGATTCCTGGTGGTATTTGAAAGAGAACCGGATTCCGCAGCACCCTCTGTATGAAAAGGGATATTTGAGCATCGGCTGTTGGCCTTGCACGCGGCCTGTGCAGGCCGGAGACGACGAGCGTTCCGGGCGCTGGGCAGGGAAATCGAAAAAGGAATGCGGGATTCACACATTTAAAGAAGTTAAAAGCAAAAAACCGGAAGAGAAGGATGCTTCCGGGGATACATCATTTCATATTTGATGTCGGGCAAACCTCAGGGAGGCACTATGGCACCGGAAGCGAAAGGAATCGGAACAAAACCCCTCTTGGCCGAGAATGTGCTGGAGCTGGTTTGCAATACACCGCTGGTCCGTATCCAAAAACTTTCGGGAACGGATGCGGCCGCAGTCTATGGAAAGCTCGAATCGTTCAGTCCCGGCGGAAGTGTTAAAGACCGCATTTGTTTCAGCATGATTCAGGATGCGGAGGCAAAGGGATTGATTAATCCGGATACAGTGATTGTGGAACCGACTTCCGGAAACACCGGCATCGGGCTGGCGCTTGTCTGTGCTGTGCGCGGGTACCGCTTGATTTTGACGATGCCCGATACCATGAGTGTTGAGAGGCGGCATATGCTAAAGCGTTTCGGGGCCGAACTGGTATTGACGCCCGGCGCCGACGGGATGCGCGGTGCGATTGAAAAGGCGCAGGAAATTCTTTCCCAGAATCCGAACAGCTTTATGCCGCAGCAGTTTAATAATCCGGCGAATCCCAAGATTCATCGCGAAACAACAGCGGAAGAAATCTGGAAGGCGCTGGATGGGAAAGTCGATGCGTTTGTGTCGGGTGTCGGAACAGGCGGCACTATTACGGGTTGTGGAGAAGTATTCAAAAAAAGAAACCCGGCAATTCGGGTTGTGGCAGTTGAGCCCAAAAATTCTCCGGTCTTGTCCGGCGGCGGGCCCGGAAAGCATAAAATCCAGGGGATTGGCGCGGGTTTTGTTCCGGAGATTCTCAACCGGGAAATCATCGATGAAATTATTACAGTCGACGATCAGGATGCCTGGCAAACTTCATTGGCGCTGGCGCGCGAAGAGGGAATCCTGGCGGGTATTTCGACCGGGGCGATTTTCTGGGCCGCCCGTGAAGTGGCTCGCCGGCTGGGGCCAGGTAAAAATGTGGTTTTTGTCGTGTGTGATACCGGCGAGCGGTATCTGAGTATGGACGCGGCTTTTTCTTGAAAATCAGGATGTAAAGGGGAAACGCATGTCATTTTTGAAATGTCTCAAAAGTAAAGGCAGTGGCCGGGAATATCCCAAAAAGGCAATTTATGTGTGCGAGTATGATTTCAGTCCGCTGGAAGCGGATTACGATTATGCCGCGATCAAAAAAGTAATTTCGAGGGAACGCATCGAAAAAGGGCCGCAAAGCCTCTGGCGTTACCGCGATTTACTTCCCATTGATGGTGAACCGACCGTCGGGCTTTACAGCGGTTTTACACCGTTGGTGAAAGCCGAACGTTTGGCCGAAGAGCTTGGAGTCAAGGAGCTCTATATTAAGGACGACTCGGTCTGCCATCCGACCTGGTCTTTTAAAGACCGGGTGGTGTCCGTGGCGTTGTCGCGCGCGCGCGAGCTCGGATTTGATACGGTGGCTTGTGCCTCCACCGGCAATCTGGCAAATTCGGTATCGGCGCATGCCGCGAAAGCAGGATTTAAACGGTATATTTTTATTCCGGCTAATCTCGAAAAAGGAAAAGTTATCGGCTCACTGGCCTATGCGCCGAATCTGATTGCGGTGAACGGTAATTATGATGATGTGAACCGCCTGTGTTCCGAAATTGCCTCGAAGTATCAATGGGGTTTTGTGAACGTGAATCTGCGGCCGTATTACTCTGAAGGATCCAAGACCATCGGGTTTGAGATCGCCGAGCAGCTGGGCTGGAAAGCCCCGCAGCATATTGTGGCTCCGGCCGCGAGCGGCTCGCTGATTACAAAAATCTGGAAAGCGCTCAAGGAATTTGAAATGCTCGAACTGCTTGAGGGGCCGTTGCAAACGCGCATTCATTGCGCTCAGGCGGAAGGCTGCTCTCCAATCGCAACATCAATTATTGAAAAGTCGGAACACGTGCTTCCAGTTAAGCCGAAAACTATTGCGAAGTCACTGGCCATCGGTAATCCTGCGGATGGTTATTATGCGCGGGATGTCATTCAGAACTCCGGCGGGACAGCGGGAATCGTCAGCGATGACGAGATTCGTGAAGGAATCAAGCTGCTGGCTCGAACCGAAGGAATTTTTACCGAAACCGCCGGGGGAGTAACGGTCGGCGTGGCGAAGAAGCTGATCGAAAAGGGCAGCATTCCAAGAAATGAAAGCATTGTGCTTGCCATTACCGGCAACGGGCTTAAAACGCAGGAAGCAATTCAGGATGTCGTCGGCGAGCCGTACTATATCGAACCGTCGCTTTCCTCATTTGAAGAAAAGATGAACTTATCGGGAGCGTCGGCACGCGCCGGTTCCTGAACTTTGTATTAATCTAACTGTACAACAAGGAGCTGAAATTATGTCCGTCAAAGTTCGTATCCCGACCCCGTTGCAGAAATTGACCGCCCAGCAGGGAGAGGTTGAAGTGGAAGCTTCCAGCGTGAAGGAGCTGGTTGCCAGTCTTGAAACCAAATATCCCGGAATCCGGGAAAGGCTATGCGATGAAAACGGCAAGATCCGCCGTTTCGTCAATATTTACCTCAATGAAGAAGACATCCGTTTTTTGAAACAGGAAGAAACAGCGCTGAAAAGCGGGGATGAAATCTCGATCGTTCCGGCGATTGCGGGAGGAAACTGAAGTGGCAAAAAAGGCCTTCCATCTGTTTTTTTCCCAGGCATTGATCAAGGAGCCGGTGATGTTTCTTGTCGCGCAGGAATTTGATGTGCTGTTGAATATCCGCCGGGCGCGCATTGACCAGGAAATGGGTGAGGCGACCATTGAGCTTGAGGGCGAACCGGATCAGATTGACCGGGCAGAAGCGGCTTTTCGGGCGCGGGGCGTGAAAGTGGAATCCGTACTCGGCGACATTGTGGAGGGATAGAGAATGAACGAATCCGTTTCCTATAAGGCATTAATTGATGCGATGAAGACGCGTGTCATGGCGGGTGAAGAGATCTCCGAAGAGGAAGCCCTGCAGTTGATGGAAATTGAGGCGCCGGAGGATCTCGAATATCTGCAGGATGCCGCCCATGAAATCACGGTGCATTTCAATGCGCGCGAACCCGGTTTGTGTTCGTTGATCAATGCAAAAAGTAATCTCTGCGGCGAAGATTGCGGATTTTGTTCCCAGTCGGTGCGCTTTGACACACGGGTGGATACCTATAAGCTGATGTCGTCTGATGAAGTTGTGGCGGCGGCAAAAAAATTTGAAGCCAAAGGCGCCAAAAATTTTTGCGTCGTGACCAGCGGCGGTTCGCTTTCGAATGAAGAATTTGATCAGATTATTGAAATATACGGGCGTTTGAAGAAAGAAACTTCCATGAATCTGGACGGATCGCTTGGTTTCTTGACGCCGGAGCGCGTTCGCCGCCTGAAAGAGGCCGGAGTGCGCCGTTTTAATGATAATTTGCAGACATCACGAGAATTTTATCCAAAAATTGTTTCGACGCATACGTATGATACGCGGTTGAAAACCCTGCAGATTCTCAAAGACGGCGGGATGGAAATCTGTTCAGGCGGAATTCTCGGCATGGGAGAAACCCGCAAAGACCGCGTGCAGATGGCATTTGAATTGAAGCCGTATGCGCCGCATTGTTTGCCGATGAATGTTTTGAACCCGCGGCCGGGAACGCCGCTGGAAGGAACTGCGCCGGAAAGCCCGCAAGAGGTGGTCAAAGCGATCGCGGTTTACCGGTTCATTCATCCACGTGCGAATATTAAGCTGGCAGGCGGAAGAGAAGTGAATTTGACCCAGGGAGAACAGGAACGGGCGTTGCGCGGGGGCGCAAATGGTTTGATTATCGGGGGATATTTAACGACCGATGGAAATCCGATTAAAACCGATATGGAAATGCTGCGCCGGGCAGGTTATGAAGCGCAATCTCCGGCCGCCAAAGCGGAAACCGCCGAGTCTTCGCTGTCTTCAGGAAATTGAGCGCGATTCATCTCTCGGATAAAAAGATTTTGGTGACCGGCGGTACTAGCCGGTTGGGGGAAGAGCTGGTTTTGCGCTTCCGCCGTGCACAGGCCAAGGTGTTTTTTACCTACCACCGCCAGGAAAAAAAAGCGGCGGAGTTGAGCGCAGAGGGAGCCGAGGGGTTTCAACTGGATCTGTCGGATGCCAATGCCATTCGGAAGTTTGCCGGGGCATTGCAGAAGCGCGGTGAAACGCTGGATGTTTTGATTCACAATGCGGCGGCGGTTCGTGATCACACGCTGGCGAATCTGAGCGAGACGGACTGGGATGAAGTGATCGCCGTGGATTTGAAGGCGCCGTTTTATTTGACGCAGCAGCTGCTGCCGATGATGCGGCCGCGGGAACGGCAAAATCCCGGAAAAATATTTCTTATGACCAGCCGGGCGGCTTTTCGAGGCGGGTTTGGGATTACCAACTATGCCGCAGCAAAGGGCGGCATGCTGGGATTGATGCGCGGAATGGCCCGCGAGCTGGCCCCGGAGCATATTCTGGTGAATGCCGTAAATCCCGGATTTATGGAATCCGGAATGACGCGGGATCTTCCCGCAGAAGTTCGGAAATTTCAGCGGCAGGAAAGTTTATTGGGCCGGTTTTCAGAGCCGGGAGAAGTGGCTGATTTTATTATTTTTATGTCCTCGGCAGCTATGACGCAGGTCAGCGGGCAAGTGTTTCACTATGAATCCCGACCGATCTGGGGCTGACGCGGGAAGGCAGGAGAAACTTTATGAAGACAGCAACCATTCATCATCTCGACAAGATCGAAAGTACATCCGTTTATATTCTGCGGGAGGCATACAGCCATTTTAAGAATCTCGCGATGCTGTGGTCCATCGGTAAAGACAGCACGGTGTTATTGTGGCTGGCACGAAAAGCCTTTTTCGGCCATGTGCCCTTTCCGCTGGTGCACATCGACACCTCGTTCAAGATTCCCGAAATGATTCAATACCGGGATGAACTGGCCCGGCAATGGAAGCTCAATATGGTTTATGGAACAAATGAAGAAGCGCTGCGGAACAAGCAGACTTTTCCCGCCGGCGCTTTGTCGCGCGTGGCCTGCTGTAAAGCGCTTAAAACCGAGGCGTTGAAAAATACGCTTTCGGGAAAGTGGCCCCGGTACCGCATGGATCACTCGACCGGCAAGTATGTGCTAGATGAGAATAAAGAGCCCTACACCGGCGTAATTGTCGGGGTGCGTTCGGACGAAGAAGGAAGCCGTTCCAAAGAACGTTATTTTTCGCCGCGCGATAAGCGCAGTGACTGGGATATCGGCGATCAGCCACCCGAGTTGTGGAATCAGTTCAAAACCGAGTTTGCGCCCGGAACGCATATCCGCATTCATCCGCTGCTGGACTGGACCGAACTCGATATCTGGGAATATATTGACCGGGAAAATATTCCTGTAACGGATCTTTATTTTGACCGGGGAAAAGGTGAGCGCTACCGTTCGCTGGGATGTTTTCCCTGCACCTTTCCCGTTCAATCCAATGCCAAAAATGTTAAGGAAATTGTCCAAGAGCTGAAGACCGGAAAATTTTCAAATGTTGCGGAGCGGGCTGGACGCGCCCAGGACGCCGAAGATGGCGGCGGTTTGGAAACCTTGCGCCGCGAAGGATATATGTAAAATGGCTAAAGCGGTAAAGACCAAAAAATCAGCAGCGGCCAAAACGCAATTGCCCAAAATGAATATTGTCATTGTCGGCCACGTTGACCACGGCAAGAGTACCGTCATCGGCCGTCTGCTGGCAGATACAGGCTCACTGCCGGAAGGCAAACTGGAACATGTGAAGCGCGAATGCGCCCGCACGGCCAAGCCGTTTGAATACGCCTTTTTGCTGGACGCGCTTAAAGATGAACAGTCCCAAGGCATCACAATCGATAGCGCCCGCTGCTTTTTTAAAAGCAAAAAACGGGAATACA
>CAZGID010000014.1:0-23249 GCA_964526065.1 uncultured bacterium | reverse complement strand
AAAAAAAATGCAATCGAACCAACCCACAGCTTATTTTGCGAAAGCAAAATCCATGACGCCGCAGGCGTGGATGGAAAAGGCGCTCGTATGCCTGATTCATCGCATGCAGCCGCGGGCTGTGGGCGCGGAGGTTGCAGGGAACTGATCTCCTGAACTTCTAAGCTGAGAAAGTCCACAGCCCATGGCGGCCCAAGCTGCCATGGGCTTTTTTTTTGCCCGCAAAAAGGAGGAGGTTATGCAAAAGGCACCATTGAAAGCAAGAAGCAGCGGGGTCCGGGTGGTCCGGGATCCCGTCAAATTAACCGCTCTGCTCTATCTTCGGGAGACGCTTCTGACGGAGCGTTACGAGGAGTGCGCGGAGATCATTGAAATTGCAAAAGAATTTGGAGCGCAGGACTATGAAATCCGGTACTTGCTCGAAGACGCCCGGCGGCTGCCGCGGGGTTAATGCAAAAGAAAAGCCCTCATTCAGTGGCTTTTGGTTCAGCGGGATTGAACGAGGGAAACTGGATGGGGGCTCTTCTTTCTTCCACGAGTTTGTAACGGCCGCCGTAGCGGGTGATCAGTTCGCTGGAGCCGTCGGGGAGAATAATTTCGACTTCGATTTTCTCGTCTCCCCAGACGCCGCCGTCCGGCCGCACGGTCACTTCCAGCGTGTCGGCGGGAAGGGTGAAACTCTGCCCGGGATTGAGCCGGGTGGTTTTAACCCGGCTGGTACTGCTGCGGGTGTGGTCGGTGAGCACGCCGACATTGCTGTTGTTCTGCACTTCGTAGGGAGTTTCGGATCCGGCTGGTTCGTACTCGGTGCCGAATTCGAAACGCCGGCCGTATTCTTCGATGATGGTTTCTGTGCCGTCCGGTTCGATGATGAGGACACTCATTTCTTCGTCTCCGTGCAGCGCCCCGACGGGATCGATCTGAATCTCCGCCGCATTGGCCGGCAGCGAAATCGTCTGGTCAGGATAAAGCACCGTGAAACGCGAGCGTCCATCCGTCCGGGTGATTTTGACGCGAACGGCTTCGTTTCCCTGATTGGAAACACTGGCCTCGGCCTCGGGAAATCCTGAAAGAAAAACACCCAGAAGCAGGAAAAGGAAAAAGACATGACGGGATTGCATACGAATAGAGTAAGAGGCGCACGCGCCGGTGTCAACTGGGCACGGCTTGGATTCGTCCGAAAATGGAGTACAATACCGTTTCCAATGAAGAAAGAAGGCATTCTTTTCATCAGTCATGGAAGCCGCGGCCCGGAAGCCGGCGAGGAAATTGCGGCGCTGGCGACACGCTTGCGTCCAAAGCTCGGGGTCCCGGTTTTTGAAACCGCGTTTCTGGAAATCAATACGCCCGGCATTGCGGAAGGCATCGAAAAATGCAGGCAGCAAGGCGTGACCGATTTATTTGTCTTACTTAATTTTCTGAATGCCGGCCGCCACGTCCGGCAGGATATTCCGGCTGAAATCGAAAAAGCGCGGGCGCGGCATCCCGGCCTGCGGATTCAGGTGAGCCCGCATCTGGCGGCGCTGCCTTCCTTCGATGATTTTTTTGTGACCCTTTTTCAATCCCTGCACCGGCCGGCTGCTGGTGCCCCGACCGATAAGGAGATTTAGGCAATGGCAAAATTGAAAGAAGGCGATAAAGCTCCGGATTTTAATCTGCCGGCAAGTGACGGTTCCAAGGTTTCGCTTAAAAAATTGCGGGGTTCTACAGTTGTTCTTTATTTTTATCCGAAAGATGATACGCCGGGATGTACGACCGAGGCCTGCGGGTTTCGCGATCAGTTTCCGGCTTTCCGTAAAATCAAGGCGGTCGTACTCGGGCTGAGTCCCGACAGCGTTGCATCCCACGAAAAATTTATCGGTAAATTCAAGCTGCCGTTTCTGCTGCTGAGCGATGAAGAAAAAGAAGTCTGCAAAGCCTACGGGGTGTGGGTGAAAAAAAGTATGTACGGCCGCGAATACATGGGCGTCGCCCGGACGACGTTTGTGATTGGACCGGATAGCCGGATTCACCGGATCTTTGAAAAGGTCAGTCCGAAAGGCCATGAGAAGGAAGTGCTTGAAAGCATCCAGGAACTGGAAGAAAGCGCGGCATGAAGCATTACCGCGAAGAGCTGTGGTTTCAGACCCGCGAGCGGCGGGAATATCTCAATATTACGCCGCAAGTGGAAAAGGTGCTCGAAAAATCGGGAATCCAGGAAGGCCTGGTGCTGGTCAATGCCATGCATATCACGGCCAGCGTTTACATTAATGATGACGAACGGGGCCTGATTGCCGATTTCGACGAGTTTCTCGAAAAAACGGCTCCTTACGACGTCAAAAAATACCGGCACCACCGCACCGGTGAAGACAACGGCGATGCGCATTTGAAGCGGCAGCTTTTCGGGCGCGAAGTGGTCGTGGCGATTACGGGCGGTAAACTCGATTTTGGTCCCTGGGAGCAGATTTTCTACGCCGAATTTGACGGCCGGCGGCGCAAACGGGTCCTCATAAAGATTATAGGACAGTAGGGAAAACCCTCGGTTACTAGACCGGCATTTGTGATGCCGGCACAGAAAACCGGGGCTATGGAAGCCCCGTGTTTTCTAGTAGAACTCCCTCCGGTTTTTCGGTAGGATAACGCCCATGCAGATCCAAGGTCCTGAATCCCGCTCAAATGCGTTATGGCTCTGGCTTGCCGGCGCCGGTCTGGTGGCGGGTCTTACTTTCCTTTTTCTTCGTTTTTATGCCATTCCTCCCGCCGAAGCTTCTTTTGAGGTGGGCAACTTCATCGGAAAGCCCGAGATTTATTCTGCACAGGAAAAAGCCTGGGTGCCGCTTCAACGTGGTTCCCGTGTGGCCCCGCGCGAACGTATCCGCACCGGCGAAGGCGCGGAAGTCGATTTGGTCATTCGCGACAAGCTGACCGTCCGGGTGAAGGGAAACTCCGAAGTGGTTAACCAGAGCCCCGGCGAATTATGGCGGCTGCATTTGGAGCAAGGCTCGGTACTGGCCGCCACGGCGCGCGGGTTTGAGGATGCCGGCCGTTTTGAAATTTCCACACCGGTCAGTGTGGCCGCTGTCCGCGGGACGCTTTTCGGCGTGGCCCATGCGGTGAATGCCGAAACAACGGAAGTCTGGGTGCTGCAGGGAAAGGTCGATGTCAGCGCCCGCAAGTTTTTCCAGACCCGCAACGTCAATGTGGGCAATCTTGAAAAAACCGTGGTCGGTCCGGACCGTCAGCCCAGCGAGCCGGCGCGCATCAGCCGCGACGAATGGCTCCAGATTAAAGAAACTTACGAACTGATTCAACGGAGTGCCGAGCAGGAAATGCGCCAGCAGGACCTTTCCAAAAAAGCCGGCAATCTTTACGGCTTTGTATTTGATCACGGCACTTTCTACATGCCGAAATTCGGTTTTTCCGACCGCGAATTTGTTCTGGATTCGGATTCCGGGGAAGTGACGCTGGAAATCAATTATGACGTTTTTCCGCGCGGCTCCTTTGCCGGCATGTATATGAAAATACGCGACCTGGATCTTTCCAAATATGAGGCGCTGACTTTTATGGTGCGCCGGAAGCCGGGTGAAGATCACCCCGAATCGTTCCGCATTGAAATCAAGTCCCGCGGCCAGGTGCTGCGCGCCTTCAAATACAATGACATGGCCTCCGAACAGTTCAAGAAGAGCTGGCGTCAGGAGACTTTTGGTTTTACCGCCAACAAAGCGACCCCGGTCGATGAAATTACGTTTGTGTTTTCGCACGATCAAGTTGGCGAATTCAAGAAGGGGGCGCTGGAATTCCGGAATCTGAATCTCGTCGAAAAGAAAGAAGTGCCGGCGCCGGAAAATCCGCCTGCCGACACCATGGCAGCTCCCCAGCCCGCTGCTGCCGAACCAACTGAGCCCGCCGTTTCGTAATCCTTGAAAAAATTTATTGTGATTACCCTGATCGGATTCGCGGTCATGGTGATTGCATTTCTTTTGATGATGGCCCGCTTCAAACCCCGCATGACGGAAAGCGAGGCGCCCGCGGCTTCCTCTGCTTCCCGTTCAGCCGGCGGGGTTCGCGAGAAACCCGCTGAATTGCTGCCCGCCTCGGCCCGTGAGCCCGAGGGGCCGGAAGCCGTCGAAGCCTTTTATGCGGATGGAACACGCAGTGCGCGCTGGGAATTGAATGCGGACCGGCAGACGGGCGTCCTCCGCATTTATCATCGCGAGGGCGGCGTGTGGATCGAGGCGCAAATACGCGAAGGCCGTTTGCATGGTTATTTCCGGCGGTTTCATCCGAGCGGAATTTTGTATGCGAGCGAACAGTACGAACTCGGCCAGCGTTCCGGGGATAACCAGTTTCTTTATCCGGAAGGCGGCGCCTGGGTGATCTGGCGGGTGCGGGACGGTTTATTGATGTCCCGGCCGACTCTTTTTTCTGAAAACGGAAAAGAAGAACGGCCGCTGGTGATGTCGGATGGAGGAGGCCACTTTAAGGCCTTCGATCCGGAAGGCAAGCTGATTACGGAATGGAGCGGCGGCGCCGACGGTGGCCGATCCACGCTGCGCACTTTTTATGCGGATGGCCGCGTCAGTTCGGAGTGGGAATTGAATCGCGAAATTTTGCAGGGCGGTGCGGAACTCTATGATCGTGAAGGAAACCGGTTCTGGAGAGCAGAATTTGAAAACGGGCAGCTGGTCCGGGAAAATGGCCGGCAGCCCTCCCTTGAAATGGTATTTGAATTTGAGGAAGGCCGGCGCCGGTACTGGCGCGTTTTTTATTTGAGCGGCGCGCCGCTCTTGGAACTCCGGCTGGATGAACCGGCGGCGCAATTTGTACTGCCGCTTCGTTCGGATCCGCTGCCGTTCGGAGGAGGGACGGAATCATGAATCATCCGCAAATATTCTTTCGTCTAGGTGCTTTTCTGGCGGGAACCGCGGTCTTGCTGGGAGCTTTCGGCGCCCATGGGCTGGAAGGACGGCTTGATCCGGATTTGCTGCATGCATTTGAAACCGGCGCCCGTTATCAATTTTTTCATGCGCTGGCGCTGATGATTTTAGCGCAGCGCCGGCCCGATGGCGGCGGGATTCCCGGAACCGTTCTTCTGACGGCCGGAACCCTGGTGTTTGCCGGCAGCCTTTATCTGCTGGCGCTGACTCCCTGGCGCTTCTGGGGCATGGTGACGCCTTTCGGCGGTCTTCTGCTGCTGGCCGGCTGGACGCGGGTTGTCTTTACGCGAATTTAAAATTCCACGATTCGTGACGGTATTGGGTTTCCACCAGATGCCGGATGGCATCGGCCGGGAACGCTTCGGCCGGAAAAGGTTCATCCGCCTGCCATTGGCGGCGCAGTGCTTCTTTAACCGCCGCCCGTTCCAGTTTCAAATTGATCAGAAACGCCTCATGCGTCCGGTTATTGCGGTAATCCGGTTGGCGGGAAGGCAGCCGCAGGGTTTTCTGAATCATTCCCAGGTCAAAATCCAGCAGCAACGTCCCGTGAAACAGCATGAAATGCCGCCGGCGCCGCTGGGCATTGCCTGAGAATTTCAGGCGATCCTGGGTCAGGTCGCTGATACCTTCGATGGCGGCCGGGGCCGCAAGCAGCGGTTCCAGGGCGGTCCGGTTTTGCTCCAGGACATAGTGGTTGGCCGCCACGAGGTTACTTATCGGACGTTTGGAATCGATTTTCAGAATCAGGGCAAAGTTCAGACACCCGGGGCCCTGAAGCACGGTGCCGCCCCCGCTTACCCGGCGGTAAATGGGGATCTGCCTGTCCCGGCAAGAGTTTATATCCACTTCCTGGTGAATTTTGTTAGAATATCCTGCCACGACAAAGTACGAAGGGGATTCCCAAAAGCGCAGGATTTCCCGGGGATAACCTTCCTCGCACAGGTCCAGCAGGGCTTCGTCACAGGCGAGGTTTTCGGCCGCGGAGGCCAGCGTCAAATCCAGATGCTGCATGGCGGCAACAGTATATCAGAAGTTTAAATGGCCGTTTTACCGGCTTGCTCCGGCCGGTACTTTACAGCTATGGCATAATATGGGTCTTTACCTAAACCCGGAACGTCCGTATGGTTCCGGAAAACCAAGAGCGCTAGGCGCCGGATAGAGCATGGCAGAAGCAGCTTCGAGAAAAAAGCAGGTAGCGGGGGGCCAGCCCTCCGAAACCGAACAGACACTAGAATCCCTCAGCCAGATCAGCCGCTACCTTGAAAAGAATCAGGGAACGGATGGGGCCCGCTTTATTGCCGATAAAATTCTCGCCGAGCTGCGGGAAAACGGCATTGATCTCCGGCAGCAGGCCCGGACGCCTTATGTCAATACGATCCCGCCCGAACAGGAGCCCCCTTATCCCGGCGACCGTGAAATCGAACGCCGGATTAAAAGTTATATCCGCTGGAATGCCATGGCCATGGTGGTGAAGGCCAACCGGATTCACGAAGGCCTTGGCGGCCATATTTCCACTTTTGCTTCTTCGGCCACGCTGTATGAAGTCGGTTTTAATCATTTCTTTCATGCCGGCAACGACAAACGTTACGGCGACATGATTTATTTTCAGGGCCATGCCTCTCCGGGAAATTATGCCCGTGCGTATCTGGAAGGCCGGTTGAACGCGAAGCATCTCCACAACTTCCGCCAGGAACTGGCGGAGGGCGGCGGTCTTTCTTCTTATCCGCACCCGTATCTCATGCCGGATTTTTGGCAGTTTCCGACGGTTTCCATGGGGCTTGGCCCCATTTGTTCTATTTATCATGCGCAGCTCATCCGCTACATGAAGGCGCGCGGCTTCCTGAAAAAGGATGAGCCGAATGTCTGGTGTTATGTCGGCGATGGGGAATCCAGCGAGCCGGAAACTCTGGGCGCGTTGAATGTCGCGGCACGTGAAAGTCTCGATAATCTGATCTGGGTCGTGAACTGCAACCTGCAGCGGCTGGACGGGCCGGTGCTCGGCAACGGTAAAATCATTCAGGACCTTGAAGGCGTTTTTCGCGGGGCCGGCTGGAATGTGATCAAGGTGATCTGGGGTTCGGACTGGGACGAATTGCTCCGCAAAGATCACAAAGGGCTGCTTTTGAAACGGATGGAAGACGCGGTGGACGGGGATTACCAGAAATATACGGTTTCTCCCGGGAGTTATATTCGCAAACATTTCTTCGGAACCCATCCCGAACTTCTGGAAATGGTGAATCATCTTTCGGATGACGATTTACGCAAGCTGCTTCGCGGCGGTCACGATCCGCAGAAAGTTTACTCGGCGTATAAAGCGGCGGTGGATCACAAAGGCCAGCCGACGGTGATTCTGGCCAAAACCGTCAAAGGGTACGGCCTGGGTGAAGCCGGCGAGGGACGCAATATCACGCACCAGCAGAAAAAATTGAACGAAAAAGAACTGCGTGAATTTCGTGCGCGTTTCAGCGTGCCGATCAGCGACGAAGAAGTGGTGGATGCGCCGTTCTACCGGCCGCCGGACGGCAGCCCGGAAAAGAAATACCTGCTTGAGCGGCGGGAAAGTCTTGGCGGCTTCCTGCCCAAGCGGCATGTGACTTCGGAGCGGCTGGCGGTTCCCGGCCGGGCCGAGTTTGAAGAATTTTTCAAAGGTTCCGGCGATCTCAAAGCATCGACGACGATGGCGTTTGTCCGGATTCTTTCCAAACTGCTGCGGCATCAGGAAATCGGCCAGCGCATTGTTCCGATTATTCCGGATGAAGCCCGCACGTTCGGCATGGATGCCCTGTTTCGTTCCGCTGGTATTTACTCGCCGAAGGGCCAGCTGTATGAGCCCGTCGACAGTGAAACGCTGCTTTACTACCGCGAAGACAAGAAGGGGCAGATTCTGGAAGCCGGCATCAATGAAAGCGGTTCCATTTCCTCTTTTGTGGCGGCGGGGACGACTTATTTCAATTTTGACCAGCATATGATTCCGTTCTACATCTATTATTCCATGTTCGGATTCCAGCGGGTCGGCGATCTGGTCTGGCTGGCCGGCGACAGCGGCGCCAAAGGCTTTTTGCTTGGGGCGACGGCCGGACGCACGACACTGAATGGTGAAGGATTGCAGCATCAGGATGGCCATGGTCTGTTGATGGCTTCCACCGTCCCCAATCTGATGGCCTATGAACCGGCTTTTGCTTATGAGATTGCCGTGATTCTGCAGGACGGGATGCGCCGCATGTATCAGGATAATGAAGCGGTCTTTTATTATCTGACACTGCAGAACGAAAATTACTCCATGCCCACGCTGCCGGACGGAGCGGAAGAGGGTATCCTCCGCGGGCTTTACAAATTTCAGGCGGGACCCGAAAAGAAGGCACACAAGATTCACCTTTTCGGCAGCGGTTCTATTATCAATATGGCGCTGGAAGCGCAGAAGATTCTGGCTGAGCGCTATGATGTGTCGGCCGATGTCTGGAGCGCCACGAGCTACAAGCGGCTGCGGTCTGAAGCCCTGCATTGCCAGCGCTGGAATATGCTGCATCCCGAGTCGACGCCGCGTAAATCGTATCTTGAGCAGGTATTGGAAGGCGAGAAAGGGACGTTTGTTGCGGTATCCGACAATATGAGAATTGTTTCCGATCAAATCGCCGCCTGGGTGCCAGGCGGCCTTTTTTCACTTGGGACCGATGGATTTGGACGGAGTGACACCCGGCCCAACCTCCGCCGGTTTTTCGAAATCGACACGCAGTGCACCGTCGTCGCCGCGCTTTATGCGCTGGCTCAAAAAGGCGAAATTCCCAAATCCCGGGTAGCAGAAGCGATCCGGGAACTTCATATCGACCCCGAGAAGAATTACCCCTTATTTGTCTGAGAAGGAGCAGCCCATGGAAATACGAGTTCCCCAGTTAGCGGAAGGTGTGGAATCCGGCACAGTCGTCTCCGTGCTGGTCAAAGAAGGTGATACAGTTCAAAAGGATCAGACGGTCGTGGAGCTGGAAACACAAAAAGCGGTCGCGACCATTCCGGCAACGGCGGCAGGAAAAGTCAGCAAGTTGCATGTGAAAGAAGGGGACTCGGTTCCGGTCGGCGGTTTACTGGTTTCGCTGGAAGGCAGCGAGGGCGGTGCTTCAGCGCCTGCCGAGGAACCCAAAGCCAAAACAGATGCGCCGGCGCAGCAGGCTCCGGCTCAACCGGCGGCTGCTCCGGCTGCACAAGCTCCGGCCCCGCAGGCCGCTTCGGGCGCTTATCAGTATCAGTCGGCCGCAGGATTTCCGCCGCCGGCTTCGCCTTCGGTTCGCAAAATGGCGCGGGAACTGGGCATTGATCTTTCCCGTGTGCGCGGAACGGAAGCCGGGGGTCGAATCACCATGGGTGATTTGCGTAACTATGTGGCTTATCTGCAACAGGCCGTGCTTTCCCTTTCCGGCGCTCCGGCGGCGGTGGTGCAGCCGGCGGCTCAAGCGGCCGGTCGCGGACCTGCGCCGGTGCAGATCGATTTCTCCAAATGGGGACCCGTCGAAGTCAAACCCATGAGCCAGCTGCGCAAGACCATTGCCCAGGCCATGGTGGATTCCTGGACGGCGATTCCCCATGTCACGCAGTTTGACGATATTGAGATCACGCACCTTTTTGCCCTGCGCAAAAAGTATGTGGCCGACTATGAAAAAGCGGGCGCCAGCCTGACGCTTACCTCTTTTATCATCCCGGCCGTTGTGCAGACCTTGAAGAAGAATGCCATTTTCAACACCAGTCTGAACGAAGGTTCCCAGGAGCTGGTGTTCAAGCAGTACTATCACATCGGCATTGCGGTCGATACGGACCACGGGTTAATGGTGCCGGTGATCCGCGATGCGGACAAGAAAGACATGAAGGCCTTATCGGTCGAACTGGTGGAACTGGCGGAGAAAACGCGTAACCGCAAAATCAGCGTCGATGAAATGAAAGGCGGCACATTTACGATTTCGAATCAGGGCGGTATCGGCGGCAAACATTTCACGCCGATTGTGAACCGGCCGGAAGCGGCAATTCTGGGTCTGGGCCGTGCTTACAAAGCGCCGGTGTTTAAGAACGGCAAGGTGACCGAAGGCATTATTATGCCGGTCACGCTTTCGTATGATCATCGGCTGATTGATGGTGGCAAGGCGGCGCGATTTATGGTGGATCTGGCCGAAGCGATCCGCGGAATTTCCGAAGACGCTGTCCGTTTGAAAAGCGGGGCAGCAAAAAAGGAAAAGCCGGCGGCAAAGCCCAAGGCGGCCCAAAAGACACGCGGTCGTGAAAAAGCCGGGAAGGTGAGATCATGATCCGCCCGGATATTGAAACCGAAGTCGTGGTTGTCGGCGCCGGCCCGGGAGGGTATGCGGCGGCATTTTATGCGGCCGATCTCGGCAAAAAAGTCATTCTGATCGAACGGGATAACCGGTTGGGCGGTGTCTGTCTCAATCATGGCTGTATTCCTTCCAAGGCATTGCTGCATGCTTCTGAATTGATCAAGGAAGCCAAGGAATCCGCATTCCGCGGCATTTACTTCGATTCTCCGCGCATTGAACTCGATAAACTCCGCAGCTGGAAAGAATCCATTCTCGACAAGCTGAGCCAGGGCATTCGCGGTCTCAGTGCCCGCCGGAATGTGGAAGTGATTCATGGGCGGGGACATTTTGAAGGGTCGACGATATTGCGCGTAGAAACCGAGGAAGGACAAAAATTCATCCAGTTTCAGACGGCCATTGTGGCCGTGGGTTCCAAGCCGGCCCTGCCGGCGGCGTTTGATCTGGGAAATCCGCGCATCATGACGTCGACCGAAGCCCTGCAGGTTCCGGAAATTCCGGAGGATCTGCTGGTGGTGGGCGGTGGTTATATTGGAATGGAACTGGGCACCGTTTATGCCACGCTGGGAAGCCGCATCGTGCTGGTGGAAGCGCTGGAATCCATTCTGGCCGGAGCCGATCCGGACCTGATCCGGCCCGTCAAAGATTATGCGGAAAAAAATTTCAAAGAAGTCCGCCTTAAAGCCAAGGTTCTCAAAATGGAAACCAGCGGCAAAAAAATCAAGGTGGACATGGAATACGACGGTAAGAAAATCACCGAACTCTATGACCGCGTGCTGGTTTCTGTCGGCCGGGTGCCGAATTGCGAGGATCTGGGACTTGAAAACACCAAGGTGGAACGCGATAACAAGGGGTTCATCAAGGTCAACGAACGGCAGCAGACCGCGGATTCGCATATTTATGCCATTGGGGATGCCGCAGGCGGAATCTTGCTGGCGCATAAGGCGCACAAAGAAGCGCGTGTGGCGGTCGAAGTGATCGCGGGGGAATTGAGCTCGTTTGAAGACATTGTGATCCCGGCGGTTGTTTTTACGAATCCGGAAGTTGCCTGGTGCGGACTGACAGAGGCGGAGGCGCGTAAGAATAATATTTCGGTGGAAGTGGTGAAATTTCCGTGGGCGGCGTCAGGCCGTGCCATGACGTTTGACCGTACAGACGGCATGACCAAGCTGGTCATTGAACCGGAAACGGAACGTATCCTCGGAGTCGGGATTGCTGGCCGCGGTGCCGGAGAACTTATCGGGGAAGGCGTTCTGGCGGTTGAAATGGGCGCGACGGCACGGGATCTGGCGGAATCGGTACACGCCCACCCGACCCTGTCGGAAACCTTGATGGAAAGTGCCGATCTTTTCTTCGGGCATGCGACGCATGCTTATGCGCGGAAGCGTTCTACACCGGCGCCGGCCTGAAAGCCTGCATTCGCACGGGCACCGTTGCGCCAAGCTGGTTAGGCGTATTTCCGGAACAAACCCTCGGCCTTAAAGAACTGCGATAGTTCTTCTTCGAAGGAAGCCAGCAAATCATTTTCAACGGCAATCCGCCGGTTTCCATTTTCCAGGAGAGTGCGTGCCAGAAGAAGGGAAACCGGTTCTGCCGGAAGCGGCAGAAATTTCCCGGAACGCTGTTCCTGAAAAAAGCCGTCATCAATAACCGCAATGTGATCCTGGTTTTTCAGCCTTGTTGCCAAAATCTCAGGAATCGGCATATCCCCCTGAACGCGTTCAACACGCGCTCCGATGCCGATGGTGGCCTCCAGATATTCATCGGAATCTCTCACAATGACAATCCGGTTGGCGCGTTCCGGCGCGATGATTTCAGCCCAAAGCACACGTCCCACCGGATTTTCCAGCAACTGGCGTAATACCGTATTTTTAATCACAATAGCGATCGGTTTGCGCGCCTGTTTGGCGGCCCGGAAAAGCTCCTGAACTTCTTTCAAACGCTCTTCCGGCGACATGGCGGAGAATTTTTCAAACGTCAGGCTCCCCGGGAGCGGGGCCTGGGGTGCATTGCGGCCGCCGGTCAATTGGTAGCGCGTGGCCGTCGCGATGCCGTCATAAATATTGTTCGAGCGCCGTAGAATGTCGACGCCTTTGGGGAAGTTGGCGTCTAGAAAAACGTAACGGTTCTTTTCATGCGAAAGCGCATAGCTCATCGGAACCGGGTCCTGCAGCCGCTTGAAATAAAGTTCTTCATCCGCTGCATTGCCTCCCAGTTCGGGCGTGATCACGATGTAAGAAGTGCCTGCCTCCCGAAGCAGCTTGCTTAATCCCTCCGTGTGAAAGCCGCCGGTGACCACCGCCACGGAACCTGCCAGCCGCGGATCTTCCTGAAGTTTTTCATAGAAAATCTCGTCTCGGGCATGGGCAAAGCGGTAAAATTCCAGCGCAAGATCCAGCGCGTCGGTTAATCCGTTTGCGGCCAGGATCGTTTTGACCTCCGCTTGCAAAGCTTCATACTTCCGGAGCGTATCCGGGGTCGCATGAAACAGAAGCAGCGTTTTGGCAATGTGAAGCCGCTTCGATTTTTCTGAAATGCGTTTTTCGTTTTCATTGCGGATCAACTTTTCCTGAACCTTTTCGATGACCGCTTCAATTTGATCGAAAAAGCGCCGGTGTTCCATATCGTCCTGCATCTGCATCAGTTCAAGATACTGGCGGCTCTGCGGATAATAGGCCAGCTTCTCGTGCGCGACTTTTCCCGCGCGTAAAATTTCTTCAAAAGTAAGCTGAGACTGCTTGAAATCATTCATAATCCGGGCCGCTTCTTTTTGAAGTTTGTCGCGGTGAATGGATTTCTCCCGGCGCAGAATGTCGCGGAAAAGAACGACCTGATCAAAGGGGGTGAGATCCACACGGGCCGTTTCGGCGCGATTGACCAGTTCCGGCAGAAAGATTTCCGCCTTTTCACCTTCCCGGAATGAACTCAGAGCTTCATCAAAAGCGAGCAAATCGGGATTAAAGGCCGCTCTTTTTTCCCGTGCCAGATCCTTCATCATGGCGTCCACTTTCTTAAGGACATCCAGACGCATTTCCATGTGCCGGGTATAGACGGCGAGATTGTCGGCATAGAGAGCCGGGTCTTCGATCCCAACAATTTGAAGCGGGTGGGATGCAAAGAGCGCGGCGAAAACCGGTCCGCCGATATGGGCTTCTTCCAGCAGACCGCGGGCCAGCATTTGTTTGTCACGGGTGTTGGGAAGATTTGAGCTTTCGGTAAAGCGGGCTTCCGCCCAGCCGCCTTCCAGGGCGACCACATTCAAGCCATAAACGTTTTGCAGGTGGTCCACAATGGCCCCGATATTTTCCTGAGCCGTGAAATGAGCGTGAATGTCCTGGATCTGGATGACCCAGCGGCTGCCGGACTTGCCCTCAAAGCGTTCGTTGATTTTGCCCAGTTCTTCCGGAATCGAGAGATCGCGAAGCGAGACACCGGCCTCTTCGGAACCGGCTGTCGGCAGCCCTGAAATTCCGAGGACCAGCACTAAAAAAAACCTGAGTGAAATTCCCTTCCAATTCATCATGACCCCATTCCCCCGATATCGTGATGCCAGTCTTCTTCCCTTCCACCGTCAGCAAAAACAGCACCCGACGGCAATTGAAAGCAAAAGGAGATAATATAAGGCGATAGTTATCTTTGGTATCAAGTATACCCGCCGGAAAATCAAATGGCAAAAAGGGGCCCGCCGGGAAAAAGAAGATTGACCCGGCCGGGATGAATCCATAAGATGAGGACCCATATGACGACTACCGAAGCCAAACTTATCCGCGTGGGTCACAGTCCGGATCCGGACGATGCCTTCATGTTTTATGCGCTTGCTCATGAGAAAATTCCGATGCGGGGATTTCGCGTGGAGCATGTGATCGAGGATATCGAAAGCCTGAACCAGCGCGCCATGAAAGGGGAACTGGAAGTAACGGCGGTTTCCTGCCATGCCTACGCCTATGTGGCCGATCAGTACGTGATCAAGACGGCCGGTGCCAGCGTTGGGGACCAGTATGGACCGATTCTGGTGGGCAAGACCCAGGACTGGAAAGGCCCGCTGGCAGGTCCCGAGGCATTGCGCGGCAAGCGGATTGCCATTCCCGGCCGGTACACCACCGCCTATCTGGTGATGCAGCTTTATGCCCGTGATTTTGAACCTGTCTTTATTCCGTTTGATCAGATTTTTGACGCTGTCGAGGAAGGAAAAGCAGATCTGGGACTGGTTATTCATGAAGGCCAGATTACCTATGCCGCCCGCGGGCTGGAGAAGGTGCTGGATCTTGGCGTGTGGTGGCATGAAAAAACGTCATTACCGCTTCCGCTGGGTCTGGATGTCATCCGGCGGGATCTTGGGGAAGAGACGATTCGTGAATTTGCGACCTTGTTTAAGGAAAGCGTTGAGTTTGCACTGCAACACCGTGAAGAAGCACTCCAATATGCCCTTCAATACGGACGCGGCATCAGCTTGGATCTCGGCGATCGCTTCGTCGGGATGTACGTCAATGACTACACCGTTGACTTAGGCGCTGCCGGACGCCAGGGCCTGCAGAAACTTATGGACTGGGGTCATGAAACCGGTCTTTTGCCCCGCCGCATTCAAACCGATTTCGTCGAGATTCGATAAGAAAATTTCAGAAAAAAATTTGGGGGAGCAGGGGAGAGACTTGCGCCTTCCCCTGCTCGAGTCCGTATAGAACTGGGAACTATACGGACCACTGGGAATTTAAAAAAAGTATAGCACAGGGGCCGGATTATGCTTCTGTATCCGGGGAATTCTTCTCTTTTTCCTTCAGGCGGCGGTAATATTCGGACATGCGCTCGATTTTCTGCTTTTCCCGCAATTCCCGGACCCGCTTTTCTTCTTCCTCCTGCTGGAGTGCCTTGGCCCGGCTGCTTTTGACCAGCGCCCAGGCAATGCCGATGCCGGCCAGGCAAAAAAGAACGATGGGAATGACCGCATAGAAGAATGTCTTGAGCAGTTGGGAAATATCGAGTTCTTCAAATTCCATGGAGAATTCTCCGTTCCATTAAGTCCGCAAGGGACTAGATTTCCAGAAATTTGGGAAAGCGCGTGAGATTGCGGCAGCCGGTGCGCGTGATCACCACCACGTCTTCCAGCCGGACGCCTCCGGCGTCCTCATAATAAAGTCCGGGTTCGACGGTGACCACCTGCCCGGTTTTCAAAATATTCTTGCGGATGCTGACGCTGGGCGGTTCGTGAATGTCCAGTCCCAGGCCGTGTCCCGTGCCATGAAAAAATCCCTGCATGCGCCGGTTCTGGATGCCGGTAGGAAATCCCAGCGCTTCGAAACGTTTCACAATGGCCGCATGAACCTTGGAACCGTCGATGCCGTGGCGCAGCATGCGAAATGCAATTTCCTGTCCTTCGTGAACCGCGGCATACATCCGTTTGAGTTTATCCGAGGCTTTGCCGCGAACCACCGTGCGCGTGAAATCGGCAAAATAACGGCTGCTCAAATCCCGGGGAAAGATGTCCATGATAATGGATTGATGGGCGTAAAGCGGTCCTGATCCTTCGTCATGCGGATCGACGGCATGCTTGCCGCAGGCCACGATGGCATGCGCCCCCACGCAATTGAGCTCCATGAGCTTCATATTAATAATCTGGCGGAGCCGCTCGCTGGTAAAGAGCGAACCTTCGTAATACAAGCGGCCCCGGCGGATAACCGAGCGGCGCAGAGCCTGGATGGCCAGGCCGACGGCGGTTTCGACATGCCGGATGGCCCGCGCAATGGCCTGAACTTCCTTGGGCGTTTTAACCGTCCGCTTTTCAAAAAAAGGATCCGGCCGGACATCAAGCCGCAGCCCCTTTTTCCGTAAAAGATCGGCGTAGGCCAGCGGAAAGTCCGAGGGCACAAAAAACCGGCGGACTTTCCGGCTGCGCGCAAAGTCGGCAATCAATTCCACATAGCCGGGACGCCGGCCGTGTTTTTTTTCAAATGAGGCGACAAGATCCGAAATGGAATGGACTTGATGCACGTCGGCCTGATGACGGGCGCGATCCACTTCCAGATCGCTCATTAGCAGGTGTTTCTTTCCGGCAATGGAAAAGAAAACAAAGGGATCCGGAGCAAGAAAACGGGTGGCGTAATACAGGTTGGCATCCTGTTCGCTTGCCGAAATAATAAGAATATTTTCTTTTTCGTTCTTTTTCATTGAGGAGCCGGATCGGGTTTAGGTACAATTGTATGATCCCGATGGGCGAAAACAAGCACTTTTTCCCCGAAACCCCTGTGAAGGATTTGATGATGAGCGATTTTGTCCGGGTTGCCAAAAAAAGCGAAATCCCCAGTGATACCGGTTACTGCGTCGAAGTGGAGGGCCGTGAAGTGGCGCTCTTCAAGGTGGAGGATCAGGTCTACGCGATCGATCAGATCTGTCCGCATGCCGGCGGTCCGCTGGCCGAAGGGGGCCTGCACGGGACCGCGGTGACCTGCCCCTGGCATGGCTGGGATTTTGACGTGACGAACGGGAAATGCAGTTTCAATCCCGCCATTCAGCAGCCGGTTTACAAGGTCCGCGTCGAGGGCGACGAAGTCTACGTGGCCCTGGATTGACAGGCCTTAGAAGCCAATGAAAATAGGGACGAATTTCTTGACGGTTATTCAGAAAACGGCTACACTCCACCCTTCATGACCCCTCAGGAAAATTTGATGAGTACTCCTTCCCTGGATGTTCTCCGGGCCCACGCAAAATCGGTTCGGCGTTCGATTATTGAAATGACCTCGGCAGCTCAGTCGGGGCATCCGGGCGGTTCTCTGTCCGTAACCGATATTCTGGTCGCCCTCTATTTTTCGGTGATGCGCCATGATGCGACGAACCCTCAATGGAAAGACCGGGACCGGTTGATTCTGAGCAAAGGCCATGCCTCACCGGCCCTCTACGCGGTACTGGCGGAAGCGGGTTACTTTGATTCCAAGCTGCTTCCGACGTTTCGGGAGCTGGGCAGCCCGCTGCAGGGACATCCGGACCGGCGCAAGCTGGCGGGTGTGGAAGCCTCTACCGGATCGCTGGGACAGGGACTTTCGATTGGAATCGGCCATGCGCTGGCGCGGCGGCTCAATAAACAAGATTATTATACTTATGTCGTTCTCAGCGACGGGGAGACCAATGAAGGTCAGGTTTGGGAAGCGGCCGCGATGGCGGCACATCACCGGGTTGATCACCTCGTTTGTGTTCTCGATTACAACAAATACCAGCTGGATGAATCGACGACGGCGATTTGCAATATGGAGCCCATGGTCGAAAAATGGAAATCCTTCGGGTGGTATGTCGAAGAAATCGATGGCCATGATATCGAACAGATTCTGGCGGCAGTTAAAATCGCCCGCAAGGTCAAGAATCAGCCGGCCATGATTGTAGCGCACACGATCAAGGGCAAAGGCGTGTCCTTCATGGAAAACAACAATCATTTCCATGGCGTTGCTCCGAACGCCGAAGAAACGCGCAAGGCGCTGGAGGAACTCCGCTGATGGAAAAGAAACTGGGCAAAGCCACGCGGGATGCCTACGGCCAGGCTCTTCTTGAGCTTGGAAAAACGAATCCGGATGTGGTCGTTCTTGATGCCGACCTTTCCAAGTCCACCAAGTCGGCGGATTTCGGCAAAACCTATCCCGACCGCTTTTTTAATGTCGGCATTCAGGAAGCCAACCTGGTCGGCGTGGCTTCGGGACTGGCGGCATGCGGCAAAATTCCTTTTATTTCCAGCTTCGCCTCTTTTCTGGTCTGCAAAGGTTTTGACCAGATGCGGATGGCCGTGGCTTTTTCCGAACTGAATGTGAAAGTGGTCGGTTCGCATGGCGGAATTACGGTCGGCGAAGATGGCGCTTCCCAGATGTCAATCGAGGATCTGGCGCTGGCCGTCACGCTGCCGACGTTCAAAGTGATGGTGCCGTGTGACGAAGTCTCGACGCGCGAACTGGTGCTTGAATCGGCCCGGACCCCGGCGCCTGTTTTTATCCGCACCTGCCGCCCCAAGGCACCGATTGTTCATGCCGAAGGGACAAAGTTTGAAATCGGAAAAGGCGTCCGGCTTCGCGAAAGCAAGGACGCGGTTATTTTTGCGACCGGTTTCATGGTATATGAAGCGCTGGTGGTGTCTGAGAAACTGAAAGCAGAAGGCCGTCAAATCGGCGTCGTCGATCTGCATACCATCAAACCGCTGGATGAAGAGCTGATTGTGGCCGAAGCCAAAAAAGCGGGCCGCGTCGTGGTGGCCGAAGAACATCAGATCTGGGGCGGGTTGGGCAGTGCCGTTGCGACTTTGCTGGGCCGCCGGGCTCCGGTCCCGATGGAGTTTGTTGCCATTCAGGACGTCTATGCTGAATCCGGCAAGCCGGAAGAATTGCTGGAGGCTTATGGTTTATCGGCCCCCTTTATCGAAAAAGCCGTCCGGCAAGTTTTGTCCCGTTCGTAACCGAACGATTCCTTCCAAGATGAATGTTTCAGCCGTATTCAGAATTTTCCTCCATTCTTTTCTAAGTATCTCCATTTTCTTTTTTAGTGCGCTGCCTTTGTCGGCCGAAACGGCGCCGGAACACTGGGCGGCCACGGCTCATCCACTGGCGACGGAAACGGCATTGCAGATTCTTCAGGAAGGCGGCAATGCCGTGGATGCTGCCATCGCGGCCCAATGGGTTCTGAATGTCGTGGAGCCGCAGTCTTCGGGAATCGGCGGCGGCGGATTTTTTCTTTTCTACGAAAAAGCCAGCGGCCAGATTTATGCTTTTGACGGGCGTGAAGCGGCGCCGGCGGCCGTGGATCCGTCTCTTTTTCTGGATGAAGAAGAAAAACCGCTGCCCTACCTGCCGGATCGCGTCACGGGCGGGCATTCCGTTGGGGTTCCCGGCGTGCTGCGATTATTGGAAACGGTTCATAACCGGTTTTCAAGCGGCCGTTTCGAATTCGGCCGGCTTCTGGAGCCGGCCATTGAGGTCGCGGAAAGCGGCTTTACGGTTTCCCCCCGGTTGGCGCAATTCATCGAAAATGAAAAAAGCCGCCTGACCCTCTTTCCGGATTCCCGGCGCATTTTTTTAACTGAAAATGGCGAAGCGCTCG
This sequence comes from uncultured bacterium, assembly GCA_964526065.1. Lineage (GTDB taxonomy): Bacteria > Omnitrophota > Omnitrophia > Omnitrophales > Aquincolibacteriaceae > CAZGID01. The sequence goes on along the minus strand of CAZGID010000014.1, from coordinate 3,961 downwards.
CAGCGGGAACCGTATTGAAACAGCCGGAACTGGCTGAAACCTTCCGGCTGATCCGGGACCGAGGGACAACGGTTTTTTATCAAGGAGAAATCGCTGAATCGATTGTCGAAGCGGTCCAGCAGGCGCCTTACCGGCCCGGCCGGATGACGCAGGACGATTTATATTACTACGAAGTAAAACTGCGTGATCCTGTGCGCGGCTTTTACCGCGGTTATGAAATTATCAGTATGGGGCCGCCGTCTTCGGGGGGATTGACGCTGATTGAAACGCTTCAGATTCTGGAGCACTGGAATGTGCCGTCCTGGAACCGGAATGTGCGCTTTTTTCATGTTTTCTCCGAAGCGCAAAAGCTGGCCTTTCGCGACCGCAATCGCTGGATCGGCGATCCGGATTTTGCGCAGACCGGCATGGAACGCATGTTGGCGCCGGGGCTGGCGCGGAGCCGTTCGGAACAGATCCGGGAAGACCGGATTGTCTCGGCGGGACAACCCGAACCTTCCGGGACGCAGACGTCCCATATTTCCATTGTGGACGCTGCCGGCAATATGGTCTCTTTTACCACGACCATCGAACATGTTTTTGGTTCGGCGATGATCGTTCCCGGCCGTGGATTCTTTCTGAACAACGAACTTTCGGATTTCAATGCGGAGCCCTGGGACGAAGCGAATCAATTGCATCCCAATGCCCCTCAGGGAAGCAAGCGGCCGCGGAGCAGCATGACACCGGCTTTTGTTTTCCGGGACGGTGAACCCTTTATGGTGGCCGGTTCGCCGGGCGGATCGTCGATTATCGGCATTGTGCTCAATGTGCTGGTCAATGTTCTCGATTTCGGCCTGCCGGTCCACGAAGCCGTCGCGCTGCCGCGTGTGATTAACCGCGACGGGGAGATTGAGCTGGAGACGCCGCTTTATGAACAGGAAATCCTTCGGCGCGGATTGGAAATGCTGGGGCATGAGGTAAAACGCCGCAGCCCGTTCGGCAATGCGCAGGTTTTATTACGGGATCCGGAAACCGGGAAATGGACGGGGGCCAGTGATCCGCGCGGCGAAGGGCTGGCGCTCGGGGTGCCTCAGTAGGTTCGGGCCCGGCCGGAGTTCATCCATTCGGTAAACAATCCGCGAGTTTCCTGGATGAGCACACCGCCGCGGGTCTTCAATTTTGATTTTCCCTCCCGCCTCATCACCTGATTCGAAATCTTTAATTCGTGAAAGCCCGCTTTTTCGGCATCGCGGATCGCGGCACCAAAATAGACATGGTCAATCCGGGCCCAATGGGCGGCGCTGTAGCACATGGGACAGGGCTCACAGGTGGAAAAAAGAATACAGCCCGAGAGGTCGATGGTGCCAAGCTTCCGGCAGGCTTCGCGAATGGCGACTACTTCGGCATGAGCCGTAATATCCTGATTCAGCCAGACACGGTTATGCTCATTGCTGATGAGGCGGCCATTGCGGACAATGCAGGCGCCGAAGGGCGTCTGGCCTTTGCGGATACCCAAACGGGCCCGATCGACGGCCCGATGCATCCATTTTTGCTGTTCGATTTTATTCATCAGCCCTTGCGTACTTTCCTTTTGTGGATTACTTTATTGCCTGCGCAGGGATTTTACCAGATTTTTTACGTAATGGAGCAGACATGGCGATTGAAATAGTCATTACGGATTTTGTCGACGACCCGGTTGATGACAGTGCTTTCGGAATCAATTTCCAGATTAATGGGCCGGAAACGCGCGTGGATTATCTGCGCGTCTCATTCACCGACGCCTTTATCGAAGAATACTTCGACATTACCTGGCCTCAGGACCTCGCCAAGAAAGAAGAACAGTTGATTCACAAAAAGCGGGCGCTTTTCATTCTCTGGGCGGTGTTTCGTGTCGAGATGTGGATCGAGGAAGGCCGTCCGGACGGCAATCTCATGATCGATGCCGGTGATGCCGTCAAATGGGCGCGAAAAGTCGAAGCGGGGCAGTTTGGGCCGGCCAGTGCACGCCAGGATACGCATACGTTTCTTTACGAAAATTGAGCGGTCCCGAAAACCCTTGACCTTTTTTCCAAAGACTCCCATTATTTTCCCATTTCACCAACCAAGGAGGGTGGCATGCGAATGAACGCGAAAAGGATTGGATTTTTTCTCGCCATGGCGCTGCTGGTTTCGAGCCCCGTCTGGGCGCAGGAATCAAACGGCGACACCGGTATTACAGCGTGGATGCTGACATCGACAGCGCTGGTTCTGCTTATGATCCCGGGTCTGGCGATGTTTTACGGCGGACTCGTCCGGACAAAAAACGTAGTCGGCACGATGATGCACAGCTTTGGGGCCATGGCCGTCATTGGCGTGCTCTGGGTTGTCTGCGGCTATGCTTTTTGTTTTGGCCCCAATATTCTGGGGGGCTGGGTCGGCTGGAATCCGGATCTCCTTTTCCTCAAAGGGTTGGATGATTCTGTGATGGAAAGCGGTGTTCCGGAGCTGGTTTTCGCCATGTTCCAGGGCAAGTTTGCCATCATCACGCCGGCGCTGATTGCAGGAGCTTTTGCCGAGCGCGTTCGTTTTCGCGGTTACTGTCTTTTTATTTTTCTCTGGAGTCTCTTCATTTATAACCCGCTTTGCCACTGGGTCTGGGCCGAAGACGGCTTCCTTTTTAATATGGGTGCCGCGGGTGCAATTGACTTTGCCGGCGGAACCGTGGTGCATATCTCGGCCGGCGTAAGTGCGCTGGTGCTGGCGTTTCTTTTGGGGGCTCGCCGTGGTTATCCGAACACCGCCATGCATCCCAATAATCTCGTCATGACCCTGATGGGCGCAGGCCTTCTGTGGGTCGGCTGGTTTGGTTTTAATGCGGGCAGTTCGGTCAACAGTGACCTGGCGACCGCCCGGGCGCTTACGGTAACCCAGGCCGCCGCGGCTGCCGGAGCGCTGGCCTGGATGCTGATCGAAGCATTGCATCATGGCAAAGCGACGTCTCTGGGCGTGGTCAGCGGTATTCTGGCCGGCCTGGTGGTGATTACGCCGGCGGCCGGCGTGGTGCAGCCGTTCGGAGCAATTGTCCTGGGCGCCCTCGCCTCGGTTATTTGTTATGGCGCGATCATGCTTAAGAACCGCCTGGGTTATGATGACAGTCTGGACGTTTTCGGAATTCATGGCATGGCGGGAATTGCCGGAGCGGTGTTGCTGACCTTTTTTATCCGTCCAAGCTGGATGGAAGCAGCGGCGGAAGCGGCCGGTGGAAGCTGGACCGTCCTGGATCAGCTTTGGGTTCAGGTTTCAGCTGTTGGCATCACGGTGGTGTATACCGCGATTGTAACGGTGGTGCTTGGTTTTCTGGTTGAAAAGACAGTCGGTTTCCGGCTTTCGCGTGAAGGCGAAATGTCCGGGCTGGATCAGAACCAGCACGGTGAACATGGTTACGGCTTACTTAATCTGAACTAAAAAACCGGAGGCAACAATGAAGCTTGTTACTGCCATTATTCAGCCGGATAAACTCGATGCGGTCCGCGAATCGCTGATCGCCGCTAAAATCACGCGCATCACCGTCAGCCGCGTTACGGGGCACGGGCGTCAGGCCGATGAAGAAATTTACCGCGGGCAGATTGTGGTTCCAAATCTGATTCCGAAGGTGCGGCTAGACATCGCCTGCAACGACGAATTCGTGAAGGTAGCAGTGGACGCCATATTGAAAGCCGCCAAACATGGGGATGACGGCAAGATCGGGGACGGGAAGATTTTTGTGACCGCCCTGGAAGAATGCATCCGCATCCGTACAGGGGAGACGGGCGGCGGCGCTATTTAATTTCTGATTTTCCGCGAAACGCAAAAGGGGGCCGGTTCCAAGCCGGCCCTCTTTTTTTATCCCGCCCCCGTTTTTAATTTTTCCGCTTATCAGCTATGATTTATGTAGAAATTGCAGCAGGAGGAGTCTACCCGATGCGGGCCAGTGAAAAACGGCGAAAATGTTTAAGCTGTGAGC
>CAZGID010000013.1:22978-23250 GCA_964526065.1 uncultured bacterium | reverse complement strand
CGGCGTTCATCGGCCATCTGCAGCGCCTCGAGCCACTGCAGAAAACTCTGCGGCTCCAGCCGGTCATGTTTCCAGCAGTCGATATCGGAAATAAAAAACAGCTGCGAAATGCTGGCATATTTGATGACTTCCGTGCGCGCCTCGAGATCCATTTCCCGTGTGACCAGATAAAGCTCTTCCTGGGAAAGGGCACGCGTGAGCTTGTCGGGATGCTGACTGGCAGGCAGCAACTCGCCCCGCCCCTGCGCCGAACTCTCACGCAAGACCCGCAG
>CAZGID010000013.1:0-22968 GCA_964526065.1 uncultured bacterium | reverse complement strand
TCGGGCTCGAGTTTTTCGAATTCTTCGCGATTGATCATAAAATTCTTATTCTTTGACGATGCATTTCTGTATTGTAACCGATGAATCAAAAATTAGCGCTCAATGATAAACTAATAGGATGCTGAAAAAAAGGTGGATTTACCGGATCCTTCCGGCCCTGTTTCTTTGCTTTTGCACCCTCTTCTGGTATCATGCGGGGATGGCACAAACGTCTTCGACTTCTGATGCTGCTTCCGTTCCGCAGTCTTTCCGGTTTGTCCGGGAAGCCGGCGGCATCCGGGAATATGTCCTGAAATCCAACGGCCTGCGGGTCCTTGTCAAAGAGGACTTTTCCGCCCCCGTCGCCACGGTCATGCTGACTTACCTGGTCGGCTCGCGGCATGAAACCGAACGCTTCCGCGGCGGTGCCCATTTGCTCGAACACATGATGTTCAAGGGAACGCCGCATTACCGCAAATCCGAGGGCACGGCCATTCCGCGCGTACTGCAGCGGACCGGCGCCCTGCTCAATGCCTCGACGTGGAAGGACGGCACAAATTATTACGAAACGCTGCCGGTGGACAAGCTGGATCTGGCGCTCGATATTGAAGCCGAACGCATGCGCCAGTCGCTGTTCAAAGCCGAAGACCTGGTCAGCGAAATGCCGGTCGTCCAAAGCGAATTCGACCGGATGGAAAATTCTCCGCTGGTGGCGCTCGACCTCGCCGTGTGGTCGGAAGCTTTTCAAAAGCATACGTATCACCACCCCATCATCGGCATCCGGGAAGATCTGGAGAAAATGCCGATCGAAAGCCTGCGCGCTTTCTATGATTCCTTTTACTGGCCGGACAATGCCGTGCTGGCCGTGATCGGCTCTCTGCCGGCGAATGAAATCCTTAAAAAGATCGAAACGAAGTTTGCTTCCGTTCCTTCCTCGGAAGGCAAAATCCCGAAACTGGATTTAACCGAGCCCGCGCAGAAGGAAACCCGTTTTGTCGAAGTCAAACGCGAAGATCCGGTGGAAGCTGTCATGATCGGCCACAAGGCCCCCGAAGCCGACCATGACGACAGCGTGCCGCTGGATGTGCTGTCCTTTATTCTGAGCCGCGGTAAAACCAGCCGGCTCTACCGTTCGCTGGTCGACCGCAGTCTGGCGGTCGACGTTTACACGTATCATTCAAAATCCCATGACCCGGGCTTGTACGTCACCGAAGCCATTCTCACCACCCATGCCCGGCATGACGATGTTTCAAAAATCATTCTGAATATTTACGACGATGTGGTTCAAAATGGCGTGCTGGAAGAAGAAGTGCAGCGCGCCAAAAATCAGCTGCATGCCGAAGTCGCCTTCAGCCGCGACGGTTCCTATTCCGTGGCCAGCCAATTGAGCCGGGCCATTGCCGCCGGCGACTGGTCGCTCTTTCCTCTTTATCTGGAAAGGCTCGAGGCCGTGACCCCGGCGGATCTTCATCGCGTGGCAAAAAAGTATCTGCGGCCTGAAACCATGACGCTCGGCAACCTGATTTCCAAGAATCCGCAAGTGGCGGAAGCCAAGCAGCCGGCGAAAAGCGTGGAACCGGTCCCGCCGCAGCCCTTTGCTCCGGCCTCAGGAATTCCGGACGATCTGGAACGCGCTCCGAAAGCCGGGGCCGTGGTTCCGGGTGCCGAACCTGTACGCCGAGGCGCGCTGGCCGGACGCGTGAAGCAGGCCACAGCGGCTGGCATTCAGGTTACCGCCGCCCCGATGGAAATCGAGGATGTGGTCACCCTGATGGGTTCTTTTGAAGGCGCCGGCCTGGCCTATGCGCCCAATCCGATTATCGCCCAATTGACGGTCGCCTTGCTGGATGAAGGGACCCAGAGCCGGGATAAATTTGAAATCGCGCGGCTGCTGGAAAACCGCGGTGCCAGCATTTCGTTCCAGATTGATCATGAGCGCGTCGGTTTTCATGCCCGCTGCCTCAGGGAAGATGTTCCGTTGATTCTTCAACTCGTCGCCGAACAGCTTCGCGAGCCGCGATTCGATCCGGAAGAATTCCGCAAGCAGGTGGATCAGCAGAAAGTGCTGATCCTGCAGGAAGTCAACAACACGGCGTCCCGCGCGCAGGGCGAACTTTCGCGGTCGATTTATCCGGAGAATCATCCGAATTACGAACCGGATTTCGATAAGCAGCTGGCCGATCTGGAAAAGCTGACACTGGAGGACGTCAAAACGTACCACCGGAATGTATTCGGCCCGCGCCAGATGCGGATTGTCGGCGCCGGCGACATCAGTTTCGATGTGCTGCGCCAGAACGTGGAAGAACACTTTGCCGGATGGAAGGTGCCGGAGCACCACGTCGAACTCGTCAAAAAAACCGGGCTCAAAAAGGAACCGCGGCAGAAAACCATTTTCCTTCCGGACAAAGTGAAAGTCGACGTCTTCTTCGGCCATGCCTTGCCCATCACGCGCCTCAACGACGATTATCTGGCGGTCTTTCTGGCCAACAATATTCTGGGCGGTGATTTCTCCGCGCGCCTGGCCATGACCGTGCGGGACGACCAGGGCCTCACCTATGCGGTGCATTCCGAAGTCCATGGCATCGACCGCGACGTGGAGGGCGACTGGCAGATCAACATTATTCTCAATGCGAAGGTGCTCGACAAGGGCATTGCCGCGACACGCGAACAAATCGTCCGCTTTGTCGAAAAGGGCATCACCGCCGAAGAATTGCAGGACAAACAGGAAACCGCGGCCGGAAAATTCCAGGTCAGCCTTTCCACGTCCGGCGGACTCGCCCACCGCATTCTCCGCCATGAAGAACTGCAGCTGGGCGTTGAATATCTCGACCGCTACCCCGACCTCGTCCGGGCCGTCACGCTTGAAGAAGCCAATGCGGTCATCCGCCGCTACTTCCATCCGGACCACCTGCATGTGATTATTTCGGGGACTGTCCGCGAAAATGAATCCGCGTCTTCTTCTGTTTGATATCGACGGCACCCTGCTTTACACCGGCGGCGCCGGCCGCATCGCGATTGAACGCGTCTTCCTTGAACTCTTCGGCATTGAAGAAGCCTGGGGCGGCCTTCGTCCGGACGGGATGACAGACACCCTGATTTTTCAGGAAATTGCCCTGCGCACGCTGGAGCGTCTGCTCACCGCCGAAGAACTGGCCGAATGCAAAACGCGCTATTGCCGCTACTTCCGCGCTGAAATGGCGACCCCGCCCGATTTCCGGCTGATGCCCGGCATTCCCGGTTTGTTCCATCGCCTGGAAAAAGAAACGCACCTGCATCTCGGGATTCAGACCGGCAATTATGAAGAAGCCGCCTGGATCAAACTGGAAGCAGGCGGATTGCAGCCTTATTTTTCATTTGGAGGATTCGGATCCGATGCGGTGGACCGCAAAGACCTGGTGGCGTATGCCGCCGAGGCGGGATGCCGCAAAGTGGGAGAAAGAGTTCCGGCGGAACGCATTTTTGTCATCGGGGATGCGCCGCAGGACATCCGCGCCGGCCGCGCCCTCGGCATGAAAACCATCGCCGTCACCACCGGCCGCGCCACGCGGGAAATGCTGGAAACCGAAAAACCCGACCTGATCCTGCCCGACCTCACCAACCCCGCCGCCCTGCTGGCTTTCTTCTACGACGATCCGGTTGTTCCTGCCGAAATAAATTAAACTCGATTACTCCGCAACAGGCGGCGGCGCTGGTTCACGCGGCGGTTTGGCGGGGATTTCGTCGTCGCCGGGACGGACGGCAAAGAGCATGAATTCGGTATGGCCGATCATGCGCTGGTGCGGACGGGTTTTGCCGCCGCGGGCGAGAATTTCGCGTTCCAGCAATTCCATGCCGTGAATGCGGATAAAGCCGGCGCGGCGCAGGGCTTCGGCTGTGGTTTCGATCTGATTGAAAGTCGGGTTAAGACTCACAAAGCAGGCGCTGCCGGCCAGTGCGGCTTTGACAACTTCCACTTCATGCCAGGGTTCGGGAATATCCAGAATGGCCGCATCGAATCCGCTTTCGGGAAGCGGCTCGCCCGCGACGCGCTGATGAAACGTCACGCGGTCTTCCAGGCCGGCCCGGCGGATATTTTTCACGGCGTTTTTCGGTAAATCGGTGCGGCGGTCAAACGTGTGCACGTGGCCCGTGGGACCGACGGCGGTGGTCAGCGCCAGCGTCAGCGAGCCGGAACCGGTGCCGATTTCCAGCACTTTGCTGCCGGGGCGAATGCCGGCCTTGACGATAATCATGGCCGCGTCTTTGGGATAAATAATGCCGCTTTCGCGCGAGGCCTTCATCATGAGGTCCTCGACGCTGGGTTTGAGAAGCAGCCCCTGTCCGCGGTCGCACATCACCCGCGTGCCGAATTCCCGGCCGATCCATTCGGTGACATCCAGCGAACGGCCGCAGTGAATCGGCTGTTTCTTGCCGGCCTGCACTTCCACCAGATAGGTCACTTCCTTTTCTTCAAACCACAAAAGGACCACATCGCCTTCCTGAATCCGGTTCTCCCCGGTGCCGGCGACGGTCTGCAACGATTCTTTTTCTTCCACGGAATTCACCACCCATTCTCCCTGGCATAGGCCAGAAATGCTTGAAAATCCGGCAACAGGACGTCCGGAGCCGCTGATTTTAAATCATTCTCCGGCGTAAAGCCATGAGAAATGGCCACGGTCCGGATTCCGGCCCGCCGCCCCGTTTCGATATCCACCGGGCTGTCGCCCACGAAAACTGCGGCTTCCGGCGCCGCCCCTTTGGCTTCGAGCACCGCCAGTACGGCGGCGGGGTCCGGCTTTTTCGGATAGCGGCCGTTGCCGGGCACGATTTCATAAAAATAATCCGCCACCCCGAGTTCGCGCAGCATGTCGCGCGTGAATGGGTCGGGCTTGTTGGTGACCACCACCTGGGTGCGATCGCGAAAATGTTCGAGCGTCTCGCGGACGCCTTCGTAAAGCCGAGTATGATCCAGCATATGCGCCGCATAGTATTCGCGGTAAATCCGGGAGCCGCGCTCGACCGTCTTGGCATCCTCAGTTTCGAGACAGCCCTGAATCAGGTAGTAAAGCCCCCGCCCGACATACTGCTCGATCTCCTTCTGGGACTTCGCCGGCCGCTCCAGCGTGGTAAGCATATGGTTGGCGGCGCAGGCAATGTCGCGCCGGGTGTCGGCCAGCGTGCCGTCCAGATCATAAAAGAGAATTTTCATCATCACTGGCATCCCGCGGTTCAAAATCGTAAAATAGGCGCCTATGAAACCCGTGCACCTTCCGGTCCTGCTTTATGACGGCCACTGCCCCTTCTGCCGGGCGCAGGTCGAGAATCTGAAAAAAATTGCCGGCCGCCGGTTTATTCCCGAATCGTTTCAGGACAAAGGCGTTCTCAAACGTTTTCCCGGAGTCACGTATGAAGCCTGCATGCAGGAAATCAAACTGGTGACGGGAGACGGCCGCGTTCTCGGAGGCGCCGCGGCCATTTTCTTTACGTTGAGTCTGGCGCCGTGGCTGCGTCCCCTGCGCTGGATTTATCCCCTGCCGGGACTGCGCCAGCTTTTGGACTGGGGTTATGCCCGCGTGGCGGAAAACCGTTACCGCATTCAGGCCGCTGATTGCCCCGACGGCACCTGCCGCCTGCATCCGGAAAAAGCTTCAGACAAACCGGCGCCGTGAACCCCGGCCGGCCCACCGGCTTTTTTCCTGCCGCCAGTCGTATTCTTCTTCGCGGCCTTCTTCGCGGCAATACTCGCAGCGGATGAGCCGCCGGATATGGCGGTTCACTTCCTGAAATCCCTCCGCCGGTTCAAAATTGCGGCCGCAAAAGTGACAGTACATTTCTTTGCGCATTATTGATTCCTGTAATTCAGAATTTCTTCCTGCAGATGCCGGATGTGCTGCGTGTTTTCCTGCATCGCCGCGGGCGTGAGCGTCTGCGTCCACGTCCAGCCATTCTTCAAAAAATATAAAATACCGCTTGCGGGCTGAATGTCAAGCAACTCCTGGACGGCATGGGCATAAAGCCGGATCTGAAGCTCATACGCGCCCGCCACCTTCTCATCGCTGCCTAAGGCGGATTTATAATCGAGCACATGCCACCGGCCGCGGGCATCCTGAAACAGGACGTCGATGATGCCGTGGATCAGGCCGTGGCGTTCATTGATCCAGAACGGAATTTCCCGGCGGATCCGGGAAGCGCCGGCCAATTGGGAAAACAAATCGCTTTTCAGAAAGTTGTCGACAATCACCGCCGCTTCTTCACGGGCCGCAACCGGAAACGCGCTGAAGCATTCCTCCAGCAGCGCCTGGCGATTGCGTTCGGGCCGGCTGAAATCAAGACGTTCCAACAGCGCGTGCATGGCCGTGCCGAATTCCGCTGCCGGCACATCCGCTTCCGCCTCGCGCGCCGCTTCTTCCATGCGTAAATCCTCGGACTGTTTTTCCGGCACGCCGATCTCGTACAGCCGGCGGTATTCAACGGGCGACTTTTGATAAGCCGCGTACGCCGAAACGGGTAAATCAATCACGCGGGCGGGCAGCACCGGTTTTTCATCCAGCCGCGCCAGAATCCCGGTTCCTTTTGCTTTTAATTCCCGCGGCAGACGGACCGGCGCCGAGGTGCCTTCCAGCGCGGCTTCCAGCAAGGCGTGAATTTCCTTTTTCTCGGCAAAGGCCTTTCTTGCCCGGCGCGGGCGCGCAGGGGCTTCCGGCAAAACGCGCTGGCCTTCCGGATCCGCGGCCAGCACCCATTCCATCCAGGTCGCATTTCCTTCTCGCGCCGCACGGGCTTCATCTACGACTCCGCTCAAAATCAGTTTCTGCCGTGCCCGCGTCATCGCGACATACAGCCGCCGCTTCTGTTCCTTGCGGTCCTGGGTCCGGGCGCCTTCCTGAATGCCGGTCCAGGATTCCGTCGCCCAGCCGTTTCCGCTCCCCGATTCCGGCATGACTTTCAAACCATACCCCTGCCCCGGTTCGGCCGCCAGCAGTTTGGAGGAATCGCCCGCATGCTGGCGCAGCCGCCCGAGATCGGCGATAAACACCACATCAAATTCCAGTCCCTTGGACCGGTGAATGGTCATGAGCTGCACCACCTGCCCGCTCTCTTCGGCTTCGACACGCGCCTCGGATTCCCGCGCCTCCTGCGTTTCCAGCCGCCGCAAGGTACGCAAAAACGCGCCGACCGGCATGGGTTCGTGAAACTCGAATTCGCGGGCCAGGCCGATCATTTTTTTCAAATTGGCGTAACGCCGCACGCCCTGCGGGTCGGCCAGCACGGTCAATTCATAGGCCGTCCGTTCCAGAATGCGGTCGAGCAATTCCGTTAAACGCAGCCGGTCTTTGGACTGCAGCAGTTCGCCGGCAATATCGAGAAAGCGTTCGAGCTTTTGCCGCTCCTCTTCCGGAAGCTTTTCGATTTCGCGAAAGGCTTTCACCCCGTGGTACAACGGAACGGTTTCGTCCGCCTGCTTGGCTTTTTGCGCCAGCCAGACGAGCGTATCATCGCGCACCTGAAACAGGGGCGAGCGCAGGCTCGCGGCCAGCGGGATATCCGCCAGCGGATTTTCAAGAAACGAAAGAAAACTGATCATGTCGCGGATTTCAGGCTGCTGATAAAATCCGCGCCCGGACAGCACATAATAGGGAATGCCGTGCGCCCGCAGCACGTGTTCATAAATCCCCACCTGGCTCATGGCATCAAACAGAATCGCCATACGGCCGAACTCGATGCCCTCGTCTTCGTGCAGCCGCTGCATCTGCCGCGCGATGCCCTCGGCTTCCCGCATGCGGGCGCGGTCCAGCGCTTCGTCTTCACCGCGGACCGTTTTGAGAATGCCGACACCGGCCCACGGCTCGCTCACCACCGTCGGCAGCAAGGCATCAAAGCGGACTGCCTCTTCCTGCCAGAGGTTTTCGAAAAAACCATTGATGAATTCCAGCACCGGCGCCGCCGTGCGGTAATTTTCCTGCAGCGGAATCCGCGTCCCTTTTTTCTCCTGCTCGTAGATCCGCTCGCAGTTGAGAATCAGTTCGGGCTCCGCCCCGCGAAAGCGGTAAATGGATTGTTTGTAATCCCCCACCGTAAAAAGATTGTCGCCGCGCGCTATCCGGTTCACCAGCTCCCACTGCACGGGATTCGTGTCCTGAAACTCGTCGATGAGAATATGCCGGAACTGCCGCCGGTATTTTTCACGGATGCGGCGGCGCAGCGGATCCTCCGCGCGCAAGAGCCGCAAGGTCAGACGTTCGAGATCGGAGAAATCGAGAAATCCGCGTTCCTGCTTCAACGCTTCATACCCCTGCTCATAAGCCAAAGCCAGTTCCTCCACCACGGCCTGCAGGGGTTCGGCGAGGACTTCAAGCCGCCGCGCCAGCGTCTGTTCACAAATGGCCTTAATGGCCTTCCAGGAATCGCGGTGCTTCTTGCCGCCTCGCCGGGCAAAGCCGCTGAACCAGGTCTGAAACTCTTCGAGCGTCTGCCAGTTCCACGTCTTCTGTGACACAAAAGCCTGCCAGGCTTTTAATTCTTCCGCGGCTTCTACTGTCTCGAACAAGGACTCCGGACAGGGCAGCGGTGGACGCGACGCTGCGCGTTCGCGGCAGGCAGTGAAATAATCCGCCAGATCGCGGCCTTCGTGGCGCGCGACTTCAAGCAGCCGCTGCAGGCCCTGGCGCACCGCATTTTCACCGTACAGCCGGAGCAAATCAAAAGCTGGTGTGCCGCGCCGGGCCGACTGCTCCAGTACATCATCCAGCGCCTGCTCCTTGAAAAAGTCGGCTTCTTCCTCTTCCACCACACGAAAATGCGGGTCGACGCCCGCTTCCAGCGGATGTTCCCGCAGCAAACGGGAGGCAAAGGCATGCACAGTCGAAATATAAGCCGATTCCAGCTCCCGCCGCTCGCGCGGATTCAAATGCCCGGCAATGCGGGTTTTCATTTCATTCGCGGCTTTGTCGGTAAAGGTGAGCGCCAGTATTTCGGTAATACCGGAACCGCCTTCGCGCACGCAATGCAGAAACCGGTCCACCAGCACCCGTGTTTTTCCGGTCCCCGCTCCGGCAGAAACCAGAATGTTGCGTTCGGGCGCCGTCACAGCCAATTGCTGGGCGCGGTTGAGCTGACTCATGAGACCGTCTTTCCTTCCGTCTGTTCTTCGAGACGCCGGTCTTCCTCGCGGATTTCTTCGAGAATCATCGGCCGCTTCCATTTTTCAATCCGGCAGACCGGGCTGTAGGCGCAAGGGCCGTATTTGGAACATTCACGCGGCCGGACGGCAATCTGCATGCCCGTCATGGCTTTGGCGAAACGGTGGATAAACCGTTCGCTGCGCGCCAGCACCTCCTGAAAAGCGGCGCCTTCCAGCATCCAGGGACGCCGCCGTCCCATTTCGGGAAAATGCTCGCGAAATGCTTCCTGGTAAAATCCGTCGAGTTTGCGGTCTTTCAGTGAATAAAGTTCCGCCGCCGCAGGCCGGAGCCCAATTAATTTTTCTGCCACACGGGCATAGATCGGCAGCTGCAACGCAACGCCGAGATCCAGATTCTTGCGGTCGAATGTGGCCGTTCGTTTATAATCAATGACGCGCGCCGCGCCGGTTTCGGGATTGAAATCAATCCGGTCGATTTTGCCCCGGATACTCACTTGATGCCCCTCCTGCTCCAGCACCAGCGCCGGGCCATCCGGCTCACGCCCACCAAAATCATATTCAAAATAACGCGGTTTAAAGGGCGACTGCCGCAGCCGCTCGAGTTCGTATTCCAAAAACAGTCTCAGCGTTTCTTTCATGTCTTCTTTGGTCAATTCATATTGATACTGCTTTTCAATCAACAGCGGCATTTCCAGCAGTACTTTTTCGAGCTCCTGCAGCGCCTCGCGCCACGCTTCGCGGAGGTCCGGATAATGGCCCTGCGCCGCCCAGCGGGCGAAACAGACCTCCAGCACTTTATGCAGCACCGAGCCGCGAATCATCACATTCACATTCTCCTCGGGGTCCTGGAGTTTCAGAACAAAACGCGCGTAATAACGGAAGGCGCACTTGGCGTATTCTTCGAGCCGCGTGGCGCTGGTGGACTGGGCGCCAAACAATCCGGCAAGCGCGGGGTCCGTCAACCGGTCTTCAATTTCATAAAAGGCGCGCTGAAACTTTTGGCGCGATTCTTCCGCGCGCGTTAATTCTCCGGAAAGCCAGAGCAGCAACGGCTTCTCTTGCCGCTGAGCCGCTTCAGGCTTCCACAATTCACCCATCAGCCCCATTTCGAGTTCCCGCCGTCCGGCGGCTTCATCGATGTCGGGAAACGGGCGGCTCAGGTCCTGCTGAACGGTCATGGTTTCCGGCGAGCGAAAAAGCGAACGCACTTCGTCAATGTAGGCTGAAGGCAGCGATTCATGCCCCTCCAGATCCACACGCGGCCAGGTCAGATAAAGCTGTTCGTGCGCCCGCGTCATCCCGAGATAAAACAGAAAGCGTTCCAGCGACTGGCGCGGCAGGCGTTCACGCAGCTGCACTTCTCCGCCGCCGTTGAAGAGCCGCCGCTCCCAGTCGGAGAGCACGGCATCTTCGCGAATCTGCACCGGGAACTGCCGCTCCAGCAGACCGGAGAGAAACACCACTTTATACTCTTTCTGACGGGCCAGCGAAATGTCGTAGACCTGCACTTTGTTTTTGTTGCGGTCACGCAGGGAATACAAATCGATTTCGGTGATGCGGATAAACCGGTCGGCAAAGTCTTCCAGACTCATCTGCCCCTGATTGAGAAAGGCACCGCGCTCAATTTCATCGAGAATGGCGTAAAAGCGCCGCAGCGAGGCCGCATCGCGCCGCACGGATTCTTCTTCGGAATCGGGAATCTCGGCCATGCCAAACGTCTTTTCGACGGCCGCCGTGAGGTGACGGCGCAAGGCTGTCACCTCCGTTCCGGCTTTCAGTGCATCTTCCAGATCGGCAAGCGGTTTCAGACAGGCCGTCTTGATGGCTTCGAGCGCTTCATTAACCTTGCGCTTTTCAAACCACGGCGCGAGCCACGCGTCCCGCCCTCGGAAAATCCCCTGCATGAGGGCCGCATTTTCCAGCGCCGCAATCTGTTCATAACTTTTCGGGACGTCCCCGAGCTGCCGCACGTAAGACGATTTCAAAAAGTCGATCACATCGGCGCGCCGCCAGCCGTCGCGGAAAATGCGAAGCATTTTAACCAGCACCTGAATCAGCGGCGAAAATCCAAGCCGTTCGCGTTCGTGAATTTCAACCGGAATCCCATAGCGGGAAAAAATCGAACGGATGGCGCCGCCGTAAGGCCCGATCTGCCGCAGCAGGACGGCAAAATCGCTGAAACGGTAATCCCCTTCCTGATAAAGATGACGGATGCGGCGAGCCGCCATTTCAATTTCACCCTCCAGGCCGATGGCTTCAAAAAACGTCACCGCGGGGGATGGCGGCATCAACCGCTCCGGCTTTCTGGAAGAAAAAACCTGCCGCTCCAGCTGCTCCAGAACATGCGCCGGAGCGGCAGACCGTTTCATTCTTTCTGTTTCAAATCCAAGCGTTTCAAGAAGCCGCGCAGTTTCCCGTACGGAATCAAAGAGCGTCTCGCGCTCCGGCGCCCCGTCCCAGGTGAGCGTGACCGTCAATTGGTCGGTCATTTCGCCGAGTTCCCGCAGGTAGGCCAGCTGCAACGGCGTGAAATCAAAGAATCCGTCGAGCCAGATTTTTCGGAACCGCCGCGTGCGGAACAATCCTGCCTGTTTGCGCTCCTGATAAATCTCAAATAAATCCGGCCGGTCGAGCAGCCCTCGTTCGGCCAGCATCGTCTGATAGGATTCATAAATGGCGGCCAGCGCTTCGTACTTGGCGCTGAGATCCGGTTCCAGTCCTTTTAAACGGTTCATGCCTGTCCGAAATGCGGCCGGATCAATACGCGATTCTTTCAGCTCGGCAATGAATTGCAGCATCAATTGCAGGAATCCCGGCGACTGGCTGACCGATTCGAAAACGGGCCATGAATGCTTCTGGAACAACTCGCGGAGCATTAAATACCGCGTCACACTGGAAGCCAGCCGCTCTTCTCCGAGCCCGAACACTTCCGTCAAAAGCCGCGGCAGCGTCGTTACGCGGCGGTGGAAGAACCCTTTCACATCTTTTTGAACAATGAGAGAAATAATCCGGTCGGTGTGCTCGATGGAAGGAACCACCAGGAAGATATCTTCCGCCAGCGGGTCCGGTGAGGTGCGGAGCGCTTCGATGAACTCGTCAAGAATGCGGCGGGTTTTGCCTGAATCCGCCGGACCGGCCAGAAGAATTTTGGAGCGGCTACTCATGGTAGGCGGCATAGGAATCCGCCGTTTCCCACAAAATAACGCGGGAGACCGCCAGCCGCTTCGCCCGCGCTTCGCGGAAAATCCAGCGGGCCAGTGCCTCGGCCGTCGGATTCTCGGACATCACCACCACGGGTTCTCCCGCCTTTTGCAGGACTTTCACCAGCGGATCTTTTTCCCAGAGAATGGTGCGGTGGTCGAGGGCTTCCTTGACCCAGGCGCCGACCTGCTCACGGATCTGTGAAAAATCCACGACCATATTGAGGGAATCCAGCCGTTCGCTGGAAACTTCGACAATCGCGCGGCCATTGTGGCCATGCAAATGCGCGCAACGGCCCGGATGGTTCAGAATCCGGTGTCCGTAAGAAAAATGAATTTCCCTTCCGATGAAAAACATAGCGCCTCCGTCTTTAGGGTCATGCCAGCCGGCTGCCGCCTTCGACCGGCACAACCGCTCCCGTGATGTAATCTGATTCCAGTAAAAAAAGGACCGTCCGTGCAATATCTTCCGGATCGCCGAAACGCTTCAGCAGACTTTTTTGCGCGACCAGCCGTTTTTCGCGCGCCGTCATTTGTCCCGAAGGAAGAATCGGCCCCGGCGCAATGCCGTTCACCTGCACTTCCGGCGCCAGCACCCGCGCCAGTCCCAGCGTGGCCGCTTCCAGCCCGGCCTTTGAAATCGCGTAGGGAAGATAACGAACCGGCGGCCTCGTGACCGTCCAGTCCAGCAGATTGATGATTTTCCCTTTCCGCCGCTTCTTCATCGAACGCCCGAAGGCCTGTGCGAGGAAAAAGGGCGCCTTCAAATTCACCGTTAAAAGATCGTCCCAGTCTTTTTCGCGGATTCGGCCGAATTCCGTGGGATAAAAAACCGAAGCATTATTAATCAGGACATCAATGGGGCCGGCCTGCGTCCGCACTTTTTTGACAAACTTTTCCACTCGCGCGGCAATGGCCGTTCCGGAAAAACTTTCCCGAATCATTTCGGCCTCACCGCCCTGCTTCCGGATGGCAGCAACAAGGGTCCGGGCTTCACGGGCCGAGTGGTGATAATGCAGAACAATCCGGGCCCCCTGGCCGGCCAGGGCCAACGCCACGGCCCGGCCGATCCGCCGCGCGCCGCCCGTAATCAGAATGGTTTTCCCCCGGATTTCCATGAAAAGTCATGATATCGGGTTCCCGCACGGGGGTCAAGATCAGGCAGGTAAAAGGCTTTGCGCAATATCCCGGACAAGGGACAAGGCATTCCAGGGCTTGCGGTAAACCGCCTGGCGCCGTCCCGGGCGAAATCGCAGCGGTCGTTTTCCCTCGGCACTTTCGGCCAATAGAATCACGGGGATGGTGGTATCCAAACCGAGCGCCAGCAGCCATTCATAAGCTTCCGGGCCGCTTTCCCCATCCAGCCGCTCTCCAAGCAGAATCAGATCCGGACGTTCTTCTTCCACCGCGACACGAAAATGGCGGGCATCGCGGGCTTCACGAACGCGGAATCCCTTCCGCAAGAGACGAATCCGGAGCAACAGAGAAAAACGGCGGTCTTCGTGAACAACAAGAACGGAACGGGAAGGACGCCGGCGCATGCTCATACTCAAAAGATACCCGACGCCGGGACAAAATCAAATCAGAAGACGAATAATTCGATTTCTTCGATGAGATAACTGCCGACAAAAATAAACACCAGGAAAAATCCAAGCGTCCACATGGATGCGTAGGGGCGCTTGTCCGCGGGATCCGGTGCTGAAGCGGCCTCTTCTCCGAAAGTATTCCGCACCCGGCGCGACCGCATGAAATAAAACAGCCAGATCCAGGGAATCAGGGCATTTAAAGAAGTTTCCTGCAAGAATAAGGCGACCGGCGTCAAGCGGTAGCCGGCATCGGAATAAATAAAGAGGGCAATCGCTCCGAGAACCATCAATGCAGCGTAGGTAATCATCTCCACCGTCAGAAGCCATTTCACCTGCAGCACGGCATGCGGCCGTTTGAGCATCAACCGCAGTGAGGTAATCAAATAAAAGACGGCGAAAATGCCGTAAAACACGCGGTCATACCATTCATACACCACATAGCCCCACTCCAGAAAATAATTAATCGCATAAATGAGCGAATAAACCAGATAAACGGCCAGCCATCCGCCGAGGCCTGCTTTTTTATATCCATCCTGCGTGGTCATGGGGATTCCTTCTTTGTTGTAAATAATTATCGGCCAAGATCATTATAACGCAAATGAAAAAGCATAGGTATGCCGCCCCGGACGCGCTTTGATCAGCTTGTAGGCATGACAATTCTGCGGCGCCCGTCCATGAATATCACGCACGGGAATATGCCGCAGGAACCAGATTTCACGGGCCCGGATGGAACTGACTATTGCGCGGCTGTTCTGGATGGCCACTTCCAGACTCGTCTGGGTCGCAAAGTCGGCAATCACATTAATAATCAAAACCAGTCCGTTGTAATCCTGAATAATCTTCTGTAATTCTTCTTTCATCAGCTTCGTCAGCTCTTCACTGTCGCGCTGAATCCATTTCCATGTCCGCCGACCCCGCACCCGGGCGGCCCCGCGGGTAAAATGCCGTCGCCGCCGTTCAATCGATCGCTTTAAATAGATGCCTTTGATCTGAAGTTCTTTTTTCCGGCCGTTGGTATCGGTCACCACAAGGTCGATGCCTTCGGCATCTTCGGCCTGATGAATCTCGCGGTAATCGGGCGGCAGGCGGAAATGAGTTCCGAATTCCTGATTCCAGAAACAGGTAAAAATGGCCGCCGCAATCAGTTCGTCGCGCCGTTTTTCGGAAAGACGCAACTGACGAGTTGTCCGCCCGTAAGTAGATGCCAGAACATGTTCCGGGGGCACCAGGCTCACTGCATCCTCCTGTCTCTGCTATATATCGGCGGTTTTGCGTCCATTATTCTCCTTTTAAAGCATGCTTTCCGGGGCACATTCCTGTCAAGCCGGGGCGGTTTTCCATAAACCGCCACCGGCTAGTCGCAGATTATTGAAATCTGCGTCAAGCCGGGCCTTCCGGAGGCCGATGGCTAAATGATGCCGCATCGATTTCGAATGCTCTCCTTCTGTCTGATTCTGCTGACAGCCTCGTGCCTTCCGGCCGAGGCGGCCGCCCGGCGTCCGGATGTCATCAAGGACAACGGCTATTTGAAGCAATCAAGCCCGTATTTCAACCGGCCCAGCCCTTACTTCCGGAATACCGAAGACAAGGGTCTGGTGGAAAATCTGGTTTCACCCGTGGTGGATGTCCTTAAAACGGTTGTGGAAGCCCTGCTCTAAATCTTCATGAAGAACGGCTGGATTCTGGCGGTTTACACGGCAGCCATTTTTGTCTCGGCTCTGCTGCTTTTTTCCATTCAACCGCTCGCCGCCAAATTCCTTCTGCCCAAAATCGGCGGAGCGCCGCAGGTCTGGAACACCTGCATGTTCTTTTTTCAAACGGCCCTGCTGGCGGGCTACGCTTATGCGCATTTTCTGATGCAAAGCCGCCGCCAAGGTTTCATGACCGGATTGCATCTTCTATTAATGGCGGCCGCCTGCCTATTGCTGCCGCTGCAACTGGGCACCGGCCTGCCGCCGGAAAACGGCACGCATCCCATTCCCTGGCTGCTGCAGGAGCTGATGAAGTCCCTGGGACTTCCCTTTTTTCTGCTGGCGGCCAATTCGCCGCTGCTGCAAAGCTGGTTTTCGCGCACCCGCCACCCGGATGCCCACGATCCCTACTTTCTGTATGCGGCCAGTAATGCCGGAAGTCTGGCGGCGCTGCTGAGTTATCCGTTTCTGATTGAGCCCTTATTCCGGCTCGCCGCTCAAGGCCGCATCTGGGGCGTCGGGTTTCTGATTGCACTCGCCCTGACCGTGCTGGCGGCTCTGAGTGCCCGGTTTTGGGCTTCGCCCGCGCAGGTACCAGCTTCCCCCGGAACGGAAACGGATGCCGGGCCGGGATGGCGCTTGCGCTTCGGCTGGCTGTTTCTGGCGCTCGTGCCGGTCAGCCTGATGTACGGCATCACCACCTATATCACTACCGATATTGCCCCCGTTCCTTTGCTCTGGATTGTGCCGCTCTCGCTTTATCTCGTGACATTCATTCTGGCCTTCTCCCGTCAGGCGGATACGATTTATCCCTGGATCCGGAATCTCTTTCCGGTCGCGGCCCTGCCGCTGGCCTTCTCGCTGATGCTCGGGACCCGGATTCCGCTGGGGCTGGCCTTTTCAGCGCAGTTCGGGGGTTTCCTGTTCCTGGCGCTTTACTGCCATCTGGAACTGGCCCGCCGCCGGCCCGCGGCTCATCATTTGACGGCTTTCTATTTCTGGCTTTCGCTGGGCGGCGTGCTCGGCGGCTTTTTCAGTGCCATCGCCGCCCCGCTTCTTTTCAATACGCCGCTGGAATATCCCATTGCGATTATTCTGGCCTGCATCATCCGGATGGGCGTCTCTGATCTGCGCTTTCTCTTTCACCGCTGGCTGTATTACATTCTGCCGTTATGTGCCCTGCTGGCCGGCCTGGGCTTTGGCGGCCTCAAAATTTATCAAATGAGTTCGCCCCCGGCCTGGATGTTGATTGTTTTTACCGCCGCGGCCCTGATCATTCTTTTTCTCTTTATCCGTTCCATGCGCTTTCGTTTGGTTCTGGGCGTTGCCGGCATCGGCGCGCTGCTGATGCTTCCGTTTCATCAACCGGGTTACCGTTTCACCGACCGTAGTTATTTCGGAGTCCACCGGATTCGCGATGTGGAAGATCAGGCCCTTCGAAAATACACCCATGGCAACACGATTCACGGAATTCAAAGCCTGCGGCCGGAGCTTCAGCATGTGCCCTCGGCGTATTATCATCCCAGCGGTCCTGCCGGACAGATTTTTGAATTGTTCCACATGGCGCCGCCGCCGCGGCGGGCGGCACTAATCGGGCTGGGCATCGGCAATCTGGCGGCTTACGCCCGGGAAGGTGACCATTTGACTTTTTACGAAATTGATCCCCTGGTCGAACAGATCGCCCGCGACCCCGATCTGTTTACTTTCATGAGCCGTGCCGAAGGCCATGTGAATGTCGTCCTGGCTGACGGGCGTTTGGCCGTGGCGCGCGAGGCGCCGGATACCTTTCGATTCATCCTGGTGGATGCGTTCAGTTCCGATTCGGTCCCGGCCCATTTGATTACGCTGGAAGCTCTCCGGCTTTATCTGGAAAAAATCACCGAAGACGGACTCCTGATTTTTCACATCAGTAACCGCTATCTTGATCTCGAGTCTGTTCTGGCGCGCGCCGCGCAGGAACTGGGCCTGCTGGCCTATTCACGCCTCGACCGCGTTCCCGAAGACGACCGCCTCCATCGCGAGGAAGGAAAACAAACCTCTCACTGGCTGGTGATGGGCCGCCCGCGCAGTGCGATTCAGTTTTTTCGTCAACAAAGCGCCTGGAAACCGGCGGAGGCACGGGAAAACGAAGCGGCCTGGACGGATGATTTTTCCAACATCCTGAGCGTGCTGCGATGAGTGAAAAGAAATCCCGCGCCGCTTCCCGCCGCTCTTTATGGAGCTGGGCCTTTTATGATTTTGCCAACACCATTTTTTCGGCGATTGTTCTCACGGCGTATTTTCCCCTTTATTTGACCGAAGTGGCGGGGCGCAACGTGCATCTCGGCGCCGCCACCACCGGCGCCATGATTCTCGCAGCGACCGTGATTCCCTTTCTCGGTGCCCTGAGTGACCGGACAGGCAAAACCAAAGCCTACCTCATCCGGAGCACCTTGCTGGCCATTTTCTTTCTGTTTCTGCTTTCCTTTTTTCGCCAGCCTTTTGTCCTGATCGTCATCTTTCTGGCGGCATGCTTCTTTTACTATGCCTCCCACGTTTTTTATAATTCGCTGCTGCCGGTGGCGGCTCCGGATCATCAGCACGGCTTTGCCTCCGGGCTCGGCACCGGATTGGGCTATTTAGGCGTCCTTTGCATCCTCCCGGTCGCCCATGCGGTGGATCAGGCGCTGGGCCGCTCCAGCGTATTCGCCGTGGCCGCCTTTTTCTTTCTGGCGGCCAGCCTGCCGCTGTTTCTCTTTGTCCCTGAGCGTCCGGCCGCGGGACGTCCGGTCAAATTTTCTGCCGCGCTCTGGCAGCAGGAATGGCAGCGTCTTTTCCAGCTGTTCCGGACGCTGCCTTCCAACAAGCCGCTGCTGTTTTTCTTTCTCGGTCATTTTTTTGTGGTGGATGCGCTCAACACCATGATTTTCTGGTTTCTCGTTTTCGCCCGTGAGCTTTATCACCCGGCGCAAAATGAGCTCATGCTGTTTTTTGCGGCCGTTAACGCGTGGGCTTTTGTCGCCGGGATTGCTGCGGGCTGGCTGACGGACCGGATTGGCGCTTTCCGTCTTCTGGTGATCTGCGGCGGGCTGCTCGTTGCCACGCTGGTAGCGCTCATGCTCAGCGCGTCCTTCCCGGTTTTTGTGGCGGCTTCATTGACAGGCGGCGCGACCGCGCTGGCCGGCATCTGGACATCGGGACGAAAGGTCCTCATTGAATTTGCGCCGCGGGAACAAATCGGCGGCTATTTTGGAATTTTCGGGCTGACAACCAAGGCTTCCGTACTGGGAAGCTTGCTGTTTTCGATTGTGGCGGATGTGGCAGGATTCCGGGCAGGTTTGTGGATGCTGATTCTGCCGGCTCTGGCGGGAACGGTTTTACTGATCGCGTCCGGCGCCTGCCGGAAACGCGGCGGCTGATTTAACGGCTGCGGATTTCTTCCATCACGCGGTCGGTTTCTTCCAGAAGCTCCCCTTTGTCCAGCGGCTTGCGTAAATATTTGTCGCGGCCGCCCGCTTCCAGAAATTCCAGGTGCTGGCGCAGCACTTTCTCATGATGGGCCGAAATCAAAAAGATTTCCGTTTCCGGACGCACTTGCTTGATTTCACGGCAAACACCGACTCCGTCCAAAATGGGCATAACCAAATCGGTATAAACCACGTCAAAGGACTCGGCGACGACTTTCTGAACCGCTTCTTTTCCGTTCTGGGCCGTGACGACGGCATAACCCGCCTGCGTCAGTTCTTTTTCGGCCACCATTAAAAACGACGGATCGTCGTCGACAATCAGAATTTTTCCTTTTTCCATTTTGACCCCTTCAGGAACCCGACAGGTATTCCTTGAGATACTGATTTTCGTAGCGGGAATCTTTGAGCTGCGCTTTGACCACGTCGCCGATGGAGACCACGCCTTCAAGCCGGCCGTCTTTGATAACCGGGATATGACGGATCCGGTTCTGCGTCATGACCCCCATCACATAATCGGAATCATCATCCGGCGTACAGACAATCACGCGGCGGGTCATCACATCACGCACGATCAATTCATGCCAGTCTTTCGGATGATGATTACACAAACGCATGATGTCACGTTCGGAAATGATGCCCGAAATACTGCCATCCGGTTCCATAACCAGCAAAGCCCCGATCTTGTTTTCCACCAGCGTGCGAACGGCGAGTCCTACCGTTTCACCGGAGGCGATATTCCAGACTTTGCTGCCTTTGGCTGCGAGAATTTCTTTCAGTAACATTCGCGCCTCCTTTCGAGGAGATGAAGCCGGGGAATATCTTACTGATCGATGCGGAAATTACAACAAAAGAAGTGCTTGCCACCCCCCGGGGGCTATTCGCTATGATAACCGGATGCGAATGCACCGATTTCTGTTTCCGGCGCTGAGTCTGGCCGTGGCCCTGAATGGATGCGCCTATGTGAATCCTTTCATCCGGGACTTCAACATCATTTCCGTTCCCGAAGAGGCGCAGTTAGGTAAACAGCTTTCAACCTCCATTGCCCAGGAAATGCCCCTGGCTCCGTCCTCCGAAACCAGCCGCATGGTCGAAACGCTGGGCCAGGAACTGGTCAAGGCGCTGCCGGATAAATCCTTCGATTATCATTTCTACGTGGTTGAAGACAAAACCCCGAATGCATTCGCCATTCCGGGCGGCCATATCTATGTTCATACGGGCCTGATCCAGATGAGCACACGCAATGAGCTCGCCGGCGTCATCGCCCACGAAATCGGGCATGTCTACGAACGGCATCCGGCAAAGTCGATTTCGCGCGCCTACGGACTCAGTTACCTCGCGGAATTGATTCTCAAAAAAGGACAGGAAAGTAAAATCCGGCAAATGGCCCTTCAACTGGCCGGCGGCAGTCTTTTGACCAAATACGGCCGCGATGATGAACGGGAGGCGGATGAAATTGCGTATTATCTGATGCAGCGGGCAGGCAAAGACCCGGCCGGACTGGTCAGCTTTCTTAAAAAAATCCGGCAGTTGGAAGGCGGCGGCCAGGCCCCGTCTTTTCTCAGCACCCATCCGCCCACCGCGGAGCGGATTGAAAGACTGGAAGCGCTGATTGCCCGCGGCGACGCGCCGGCATGGCCCGTTGAAACGGGGTTGGCGCGAACCGCTTATCCCGTATAAGTAATCCGGTAAATCACGCCGGCGCGGTCATCCGAAACCAGCAGAGAACCATCCGGCATCACGAGCACATCCACGGGCCGTCCCCAGGCATTCCCGTCCTGAAGCCAGCCTTCGGCAAAAACTTCATAACCCGGGTGCCCGTTGGCAGAGCGCGTGACCACCATCACCCGGTGTCCCAGCGGTGTACTGCGATTCCAGGAACCATGCTCGGCAATAAAAATCTGCCGGCGGTAATTTTCAGGAAACATCGCACCGGTGTAAAAACGCATGCCGAGCGCCGCCACATGCGGTCCCAGTTCCCGCTCCGGAGGCGTCAACTCTTCGCAAGCGCCGGGATACCCAAATTCCGGATCCAGAAGATCCCGGCCATGACAAAAGGGATACCCGAAATGCATACCGGCTTGCGTGGCCCGGTTGAGTTCATCCGGCGGGCGGTCGTCCCCGAGCCAGTCCCGTCCGTTGTCGGTAAACCAGAGCTCGCCGGTTTCAGGGTCCCAATCAAATCCTACGGTGTTGCGAATGCCCTGACTGAAAATTTCAATTTCACTGCCGTCCGGATTCATGCGCATGATACTCGCATAACGCGGGTCTTCAGGATTGCAAATATTACAAGGCGCACCGACCGGCACATACAACTTTCCGTCGGGGCCAAAGGCAATGAATTTCCAGCCGTGGGATAAATCTTTGGGAAAGGTATCCCGAACTACCACAGGTTCCGGAGGCGAGTCGAGACGGGTTTCAATGGCGTCATAGCGCAGGATCCGGTCGACAGCCGAAACGTAAAGCGCGCCGTCCCGGAACGCCACCCCGACCGGCATCTGTAAACCTTCATCCAAAACATAAACGGCATCGGCGCGGAAATCCCCGTCTTCATCCCGAATGGCATAGACCTTTCCGGCATCCCGCGAACCGGCAAAAAGCGTTCCGTTTTCGCCAAGCGTCATGGCCCGGGCATTCGGCACCGGATCTGCATAAATGGAAATTTTAAAACCCGGCGGCAAACGGATGGTTTCGAGAGGCAGATCCTGCGCGGCGGCCGCCGGAGCGGCCAACAGCAGAAGACCCAGACTTGCTTTGAGGATCCTCCGGAAGCGCTGATTTTGGCCCCCGTGGCCAAACCATGGCCTTTCAGGTGCCACGTGGCACCTGACTGCCGCCGGAGCGCTGCTCGTCCCGGCGGCGCATGGATTCCAGGGCCAAAAGGGTCACTTTGCCAATTAACCAGATGGTGAAAAGCATCAGAAACAGTCCCAGCACCCAGCGCAGAAAAAAACCCAGTACCATCAATATCGGAATCAGCAGAAACCCGGCGATCGACAGAACCCCCATTAAAACCAGTACCAACAGCCCTACCAGAAATGCTTTCATACCGCCTCCTAGATCATGTCAATTTCGTACAAAATAATGATGCAGCGCGAAGCGGATTGGCAGTTTGTTGTTCGCTCATTGCGGTTCATCCGTTTCGTGTATAATGCTTAGCATGGTAGCTGAATACGCGGAATTCTTTTTAATTTCTTTTGTTTCCCTTTTCGTGATTCTCGATCCGATGGGGCTTGCCCCCTCCTTCCTCACGCTGACCCGCGACTACACGTACGAAGAACGGGTCCAGACCGCCCGCTGGGCGCTTCTGTTTGCTTTTGGCGTACTCGTCGTCTGTTCTTTCGGGGGCCAGCAGATTTTCCACTTCTTCAACATTACGCTTCCGGCCGTCGAAATCTCGGGCGGCATCATTCTGCTGCTGATTGCTCTCGACATGCTGCAGGCGCACCGGCCTGCCACGCGTGAAACACCGGAGGAACGCAAGGAAGGAATCGAAAAAGAAGATGTGGCCATGACCCCTCTCGGGATGCCGTTGCTGGCCGGGCCGGGAGCCATTACGACCATTATTCTGCTCTCAAGCCGCCACAGCGGGCTGGTTTACCGGGGTATTGTGCTTTTAAATCTGGCGCTCGTCCTCGGCATTACCTACCTGATCTTTGATCAGGTCTCGAAGCGCTCCCACAAAATCAGCGTCACGTTCATGCGCATTGTGACCCGTATGATGGGGCTTTTGCTTTCCGCCCTGGCCATTCAGTTCATTCTGAACGGCATTCGGGGCGCCCAGCTTTTTTAACTCGCCGCCTCAAACGGTACGGGCAAGCATCAAAATGAAGGTCAAAAGGCTCAGCGCCAGCCCGCCGTCCGCAATTAAGAGCAGCCACTTGACCATGCCGGTCAACTGCTCCAGCTGCCGCTTCAGATCCCGCTGTTCATGATGCAGTTCACGAA
>CAZGID010000012.1:0-24296 GCA_964526065.1 uncultured bacterium | reverse complement strand
TCAGCAGGCGCTTGAAACACCGCTGGAAAAACTGGATCTGGCGTTTGAGCGTCTTGAGGAAACAGAGCAGGCGATTGATTTACGGCAGGTGCGGGTCTTGCGCCAGGCGGTTTTGACGATGCTGGATGGGTTATGGGACACGGATGGCCAAACGCTTTTGACCGACGCCCTGGATCGTGTCGCGGGTCCGATCGCCGCGGCGGGTCTGGCGACAAGCGAACTGACCGCCGTTGTGGAGGTGTTGCGAGACTATTCACGTTCGGAAGCCCGGGATTTTGATGAGCGCAAGCAGCAGTTTCAAGAAGCCGTGCAGCCGGTTCTGGAATATCTTCGCGAACGCCTGCAGTATGGTGACCTCACGGAGCCGGAAGAACAAATTGCCCGGCAAGCTGAAGCTCAGCTTAACGATATGGTGATGGCAATTGCAGCCGCGGATCCCCAGGAGGATCAAACCGAAAAAAGAATTCGCGACTATCTGGTTAGTGAAGGACAGGTTTTTCTCAATACATTGGAAAAAGCCCAGCAGGCATTTCCGGAATTTGAAGAAGCCGTCAAGCCGGTTTATGCGGCTTATGCCTTATTGCTTGGAATCGAAGGGCTTGGAGCCCTTTCTCTTTTGGTGTTTTATCCTGCAGAAATTCCGCCAATTATGGCGGCGGTGAGGCGGTTGCTCGGCATTCCCGAACCGGGTCAGGAACCGAGGCCCGAGCCTGTGATTGAAGAAGTTGTTCGCGGAGCTAATCATGTCCGGTTTGTGGTTCCGGAAGAAGCCGGCCGTAATTTGCGGTGGGGCGAAGTCTATATTTACCCGGATCGTGTGCTGGTGACGCACAAGAGCGTTTTGAGCTGGGAAGAAAACCGCACGTTTGTACGGTCATTTGATGTCCGGTTTGGAGATAACGCTGAAGAAGCCGAAGTGGCGCTGAAATATGCAGAAGTCTTAAATGCCGGGACGGAACAGGAGTCTTATCCGGCAGATACGCAGCAGACATTTCATATGACGGATGAAACCCAGCTGCCCCCGGGATTCGAGAATCTTCAGAGTGTCCGACGGGAGTTCCGAGGCATTTTAGGCGAGGATGCCGGTTTAATGGAAAAGCTGGTGCCTTTGATTTATGAGGATGCCCGGCTGGAATCAGAGGAGAGCGTCGATATTATCCGGAATGTGCGGCAGGCGGTTGACGTTCTGAATCGGCTTAAACAGGATGGAGAATCGGAGCGTCCCGAGGCGCGGACCGATGAGCAGTTAAAAGCCGCTCTGATGGAAAAAATCAGCGTGCAGCGCGTGTTTGGAATTGGCCGTCCGGCGATTTCAGATGAGCATCCGGGCCGCGACCAGATTTCCAACGAGAGGATTCAGGAAGTGAAACAGGCGGTTACCACCATGCGGGATATGCTGCTTCGCGACGATGTGCAGCGCCCGGCCCCGGACGAGGACGAGCTGTGGGATGCCGTTTTTGATTCTATTTACGTGACGAACGTGATTCATGCACTGAGGTTCCGTAAAGGCGAAAGAAAGCCGCTTTTTGCGCCTACGTTTATTTTTGATCCGCGCCGTCTCTATTCCCAATATCCCGCTTATTTTGAAGAAGCGTTTCCAGGTAGGCCGCCGCGGTTTCTGGCTATGACGCATGGCAAGGATTATGTGGCGCTGACTTCGGTTCACAGCGATCTGGATTACAACCGTTTTAATTTCTGGGAGAGCACGGATTTCAAATATCCGCTGTCCACCTCCTTCTCCCGCCGCCGCTTTGTGATCGCCAAGGGCGGGGTGCGCTGGTACCAGGAAGGCCAGGGCGAATTGGCAAATGTCAGCTATGAAGAAAAACTTTTCCAGGGGGTCCTGGAGTTCAAGGAGGATGGATCCGTTGCCCGGCGGTCCAAACACGCTCTTTTGGAAGACATTCATCTTTCCCGCGATATGGGCGGCAAGAATCCTCCCGCCAACGTGCTCTTTGAGGGCGGAAAAACGGTTGTTGTGGCACGCCGGGGGGCGGACAAAGAAGCGGTCTTCAAGGACTGGGTGCAGTCGTCGGTTTCCGGCGGCGCTCTGGGTTACATTTATCTGGCTGGGCCCGACATGGCGACGGCCGATGTCATGGGACTGATTCAACGGACGGCCGATGCCGTCAATGAAGATTTGAAACGGCCCAAAATCCCGGTGACAACCAGTATCAAGCGCGATGAAGAGCCGGCTTCTTTCGATCACGTGGCCTGGCGTATTACGAGTCTGGGGCTGGTGGAGACGCTTCTGACTATGCTTCAGGATGATGACTTAATGCGTCAGTACGGCATTTCGGCTCGCAACGGAAACAAGATTGATGTGGTCATTCAGGGCTTTGGTGACGTCGGCAGCGGGATTATCAATTATCTTAATGAAAATCATCCGCAGTTGTTAGATGAGAACGGCGGTTTTCTACGGATTGTCGGGGTTTCCAATATGCGTGGTGGCGTTTACAACCCGCAGGGGCTTTCGGTTCCGGAATTGATCCGTCTGGCACAAAAAGGACTGACCCGGCCGCGCGGCACGCCGGAGCCGGATCTTTTTGAAGAATATCGCGGAGCCAACAAGGCAGGGAATATTCGCGTTGAAAGCGGTGACCAGATTTTCTATGTGCGTGAATTTCATGATGCCGGAAAGCCGAATGCGCATGAGCGGCTTCGGGTGAAACCGTTAATTGCGCTGCCGGCGGCGGGGCCGGACATTATTACCTCGGTCCGGGATGTTGAACGGTTGAAGAAAGCAAAAGTGATCGGAATGGTCGTGGCCGCTAATAATTTTCTCCGGTCAGGGGAACGCCTGGAGCTGAATCTGCATGCCGAGGGAATGTTGTTTACCAGTGCGCCTCATGCGATCCCGGGCGGCGTTTATTCATCCGCGTCGGAAGTCTATACAATGATTACAGAAGGCCGGGACGCGGTGCGGGCCCGCATGCAAAATGGTGACTCCGGTTATCCCGAGGATTATTACCGGGTGCTGGTGCAGGATGCCGTGAAGAATCTGATGATTTCCTTGACGCGCGCCGTGATTCGCAAGCACCGGGAAACCGGCGAGAATTTTTCCGAGATTCATAAAAATCTCGCGCGGGCTATCCGTTTTGAAAAGAATAAACTACTTGAAGAACCCCGTTCCGACAGTACGCTCTTGCCGCGAATCACCCGGGCCCTGGATGCCATTCTTCCTGAGCTTGAGAGCCGTCCGCAGGGGTTGTCTACCCAGGAGCGTGATTCTGTCATTCAAATGGTGATTTTAAAAAATGTTACCGAATTGGCGCAGGCGCGCGTGCTCTACAATCCGGATGACATTCCGGCATTGGAAGCGGATCTCGATGCGGCGGACGCGGAAACCCAGCGCATCGCGGCCTATGAGCTGGGTATTCTGCATTCGCGCGGCAGCAATGAAAAACTTTTGAATATTCTGACGGATACGACGCGGGATCCGGAAGTAAGAGCAAGTGCGGCCTTATCGTTGGGGCGCTGCTGTATCAATCCGGGACCCAAGGCGCTTCAGGCTTTGCGGCAGGCCGCGGGAGACAAAAAGCAGAACATTCATCTGCAGGTCGCCGCGCGAACGGCTCTGGATATGATCGGGGAGCGGCCCGAAGATCGCATGGAAACGGTTGAATCAATTCAGGACCGGCCGGAAGCCCGTGACATCATCACGGTCGACGGGGTTGAACAGGCCCTTCCCGCGGAATTTCAGTTACGGCGGGAAGTGCGGATTGATGACATTTTAGCGGCGCTTAATATCCCGGTGAGCCGGGTAGAGACGGTGGTGATTACCGGCGGTGAAAACCGGATACCTGTTTACGCAGCGGCGGAAGGCACATTTGGCCGGACGACAATCGATCTGGCTCAGCGGGGGCTGGAAATTACAACCGCTGCAGAGCGTCCGGAGTTTCGTTCGCTGGGGCTGGAACGCTGGCAGGGAGAAAGCGGAGACCGCTTGCGGGCTCAGCATGATGTTTTGCAGCAGCGGCTCGGCGAAGGCCGGCGATATGAGCACGCCCGTTGGGTCGCCGTTCATATCGGCGAAGGGTTCTTTCTGCCCATTCCCGTGCGCGTGCTTTCCGAAGTGCGTGATTTTCTGGATGCCGATCTCTTCAATACGTTTGTACCGCCGGTTCTGGAGACAGCGGAGATGGGAACCGATGGGGCGATGACATCGAAGGAACCGCAGAAAGCCGGTCTGGATCTTCAATTGCTGAATGAAATTCCAAAAACACCGGCTGAAATCGATGCCTTTTTCTTCGGCATCATTCGCAATTTGCGCCGCAGTCCCCAGCACTTCATCCACGCCGTGGTGGTGGATGGAGACGAAGAGGAAGTTAATGCGCTTTACCGGGCTTTTGAAAATGAACCGGCTTTCGCACCGTATCTCGACCGGTTCCGGATAGAAGCCGTTTCTCAGCGGTCCCTTCACCGGAAGGTTCAGAGCGTCGTCGAAGATACGTTTAATGCCGCCCGCCAGATTCGGGGGATTCAGGAGACGGATGTTTCCGATTTTTATAACCGCGTCGCGGTGTCCAGCCGGGATCTCGGACTGCTGGAAAAAGTGGTGACGCGCGTTGGTTACCGGATCCATATCGATCATGCCCCGCGTCCCGGCGTGGGTGCCTTGCGCATGCAGCGCACTCAAGAGTTGACGGCCGATCTGCTGGAAGCCGAAACCATCAAGGAACTGGGCAAGGAAGTGGCCTTCCGGATTCTTTCCGCGGCCCGGCATGTGTTGTCCGGCGACGACCTGGCGGCTTTCGAAGCGGCTTTTGAACGCGCCCTGGCTGCCCGCAGTTTTTACAAATCCGCCTAAACGAGCGGCTGTCTTACGGAATTCCTCCTTTTTCTTTCTCCGTCTGTGCCATACTATAATCGATGGCTTCTTCAGCTCGCATTTCACTTCTCTTATTCTTCATTTTTTTTCAGGGCGGCTGCGCCATGCTGGTGCGTCGGGGAGCCGAATCGCCGGCCGACGACCGGCGGCCTCTGGAAACATTCCGCGGGGTTTTTCATGTGCATACGGTTTATTCCGGTGATTCGGAAGCGGATTTGCCTTATCTTGTTCAAAAGGCGCGGCGTGCGCGCCTTGATTACGTCGTGATTGCGGATCACAATACCCTGAAAGGCAAGCCGCACTACCGGCCCGGCGGCGCTCAGGAGCCTCTGCTGATTTTTGGTGTGGAACATTCCCGCAGTCATGGAAAGCAGACGGAAGGGCACTTGATTACGTTTGGAACCGAGACCATGCCTCCTGCCGGCTTAACGACGCAGGCTTTAATTGACTGGACTCATGCCCACGGCGGTTATGCCGTGCTCGCGCATCCTTTTTCGCCGAGAACACCGTGGAAAAACTGGGATATTCAGGGACTGGACGGGCTGGAAGTTTATAATTTCGGGCACCAGATTTACCGGCAGAATAAACTCTCGCTTGCTTTTAAGGCGGCTTTTTTGACGCCGGACAGTTTTCTTCGTTCGGTGCAGCAAGTGCCGACGGCATCCATCGAGACCTGGAGGGAACAATGGAGTATTCGCGGGGCTGCTGCTTTTGGGGCTTCCGATGCGCATCTTCATTTTAAATGGCTGGGACTGACACCGGAAAATTTTGTGCTCTACCTGCGAGCGGTAACGATGTATGTCTGGGCGGAAGCACGGGAAGAGCGTCCGTTGATTGAAGCCTTGGGTACCGGGCGAAGTTTTTTTGCCCTGGACGCGCTGGGCAACGCGCATGGCTTTGTCTTTGCGGCGGTTACCGGCCGCGACGTCTTTTATCCCGGCAATTCAGTGCCCTGGGAGCCGGGGTTACGTTTTGAAATTCGGCTGCCGCAGGAAGGGCTCATCCGGATTTTCCGGAATGGCGAAGAAAGTTACAAAATTCTCGCGAAAAAATTCTCTTATGAAGCAGAAGGGCCGGGAAGCTATCACGTGGAAGTTTATCGGGATGGAAAATTGTGGATCCTGGCCAATCCGATTTATGTTCAGGAATTCTGAGTTTCGCCGGGCCGCATCCTTGCTTTTGGCCTTTGTCTTGTTTTCTTCTTCCGGCTGTGCCGTCTGGATTCCCTGGCGTCATGCGGCGCCGCCGGAACTGCCTCCGGATATTGCGCAACGCTACAACTATCCGCCGTCAAAAATTGAAACTCAAATCGTAGAAGAAAAAGAGGGCTGGGGGTATGTCCGGCGCCGGATCGAATTTCCGCTGGCGTTGCCCGCCGATTTGAAGCCGCCTCATGAAGAGGTTTTAAAAAAAGAAGCGCTTGAGCTGGCGGTTTCGGATCCCAAAAAATCCGCGGATATCCGCCTGCGCTGGATGGCGCGGATGGATGCTTATTATCCAAAAAATTTGAAGCCCGGCGAAAAGCGGCCGGCTATTTTGATCTCCTCGATTTTAGGCGGAACGATCATCGTCGAATATTTTGCGCAGTTTTATGCCCAACAGGGATATATCGCGGTTGTTGTTCACCGCAAGAAGCTGATTTGGGACGAGCGGGAGGGAACGGAACAGATTGAACGGCATTTGCGGACCGCCGTGATCGGGCTGCGGCAGGTCGTCGATTGGATGGAGCAGCAGCCTGCTGTCGATGCCAAACGGCTGGGGGCTTTTGGAATCAGCTATGGTGCCATTCTGCATTCCCTGCTTGCGGCGGTGGAACCGCGCATTCAATATCACATTCTTGCGATGCCGGCCGGCAGCCTTGCGGAAGTGGTGGTGGCGTGTCCGGACCGGCAGATGATCCGGCTGGTCGAATCTCTGGAAACGCTTTATGGCTGGGATCGGGAGCAGGTGCGCTCGGTGCTGGCGGCGAATATCAAAACCGAGCCCTTGGAGCTTGCGGCTTATGTTCCCCGAGAAAGAATTAAAATGTATGTCGCACTTTTTGACCGGGTGGTTGGCACATCCCGATCGTTTCAGTTGTGGAAGGCGATGGGGCGTCCAGCTTTGCGGGTGTTGCCCTTTGGTCATTACGGGGGCATTCTGATCCTGCCCTGGCTGCAGATCAGTTCGTTTTTGACCTTTCGCAGCCAGTTTGGGATGTCCTTTTCCTAAGCCTTTTATTTCTAAAGAGTTACGAAAATGTTTGGGCTTAAGGAGGGCGAAAAAGCATCATTGTGATATAAAATGTTGCACAAAATTAGTTTTTTCCCCAAAATATGCTATCCTTTTAATACGGCAACTGAATGAATCACGGCGGCTCTTACCGCCTTCCACAACTAACTTTACATCAGGAACCCAATGGCAGGCAGAACGCTGGTTGCGCGCTTCCTATTAATAGCTTTTTTTATGATCTCGATCTCGGATCCGGCGCCGGCCCGTGCGGAAGCGGAAACGATCATGCCTGTCGCCGTGCCTTATCCCGGCAGGACCGTCCAGCTGCTGCCAGGAGATGAAGCGCTTTTGGACGAAATCCAGGAACGCAGCTTTGCTTATTTTCGCGAGGAAGTGAATCCCAAGAATGGACTGGTTCCGGACCGTGCGCACAATTTCCGGAAAGGCGCCACGGCTTCACCGGCCAGCATTGCGGCAGTGGGTTTTGCGCTCACCGCTTATCCCGTCGGTGTGGAACGGGGCTGGATGGATTATGCAACCGCCTTTGAATTGACGCGGCGGACGCTCGATTTTTTTCTCCATCAGGTTCCGCATGAACGCGGCTTTTTTTATCACTTTCTCGACATGCAGACAGGCGAACGGGCCCGCCGTTCGGAACTTTCCCCAATTGATACCGCGCTTTTTCTGGCCGGCGCGCTTTATGCCGCGGAATATTTTAATCATGAGACGCTTCGTGATATGGCGGATCAGCTTTATCACCGCGTGGATTGGAAATGGATGCTCAATGGCGGCGAGACCTTCGCCATGGCCTGGTCGCCGGAACGGGGTTTCGAGCGGTATCGCTGGAATGATTACAACGAATCCATGATTATGTATCTGCTGGCGATGGCATCGCCGACGCATCCGATTCCGGCTGAAAGCTGGAAAGTCATCCGCCGGCCGGTCGGCAGTTATGGAAAACACCGGCTGATTGCCATGCCGCCGCTTTTTACGCATCAATATTCTCACATCTGGGTGGATTTCCGGAACAAACACGATGGCTTTGCGGATTATTTTCGTAATTCCATTGAAGCGGCCCGCGCCAACCGGCTTTTCTGTATTGATCAGGCTTCCAATTTTAAAACCTACGGTCACAATGCCTGGGGCTTAACGGCATCCGACGGCCCGTTTGGCTACCGCGCTTACGGGGCTCCTCCGGGCTGGGCGGATCATGACGGAACCCTGGCTCCGACGGGATGCGGCGCGTCCATTCCTTTTACGCCGTCTGAGTCGATTGCATGCCTGAAACATTATCGCGAAAATCTGTCGGACCGGCTGTGGGGCATGTACGGATTTTCAGATGCCTTCAATCTGGACCGGGACTGGTTTGATGAAGAGGTGATTGCGATCGACCAAGGGGCCTTGCTGCTCATGATTGAAAATTTTCGCAGTGAGCGAATCTGGAATGTCATGATGCAGAATGCCGCGATTCAGAAAGGGCTCGAGCTCGCAAACTTTCAGCCGGGAACGAAGGAATTGCCGTGGCCCGAACCGCCGGTATATCAGGTGCCCTATGTGGCCGGAGGTTTCCGCATTGACGGCTATCTGCGCGACTGGGCGCATTCCCACGCCATCTTGCTGAAACCGGATATGCGGGAATTCGGGCATGTGCAGGATGAGAAGGATCTGAACGGTGAAATCCGCTTTGCCTGGGATGAAGAGGCGCTGTATTTTTCTGCCAAAGTACGCGATTCGGATGTCATCGTGAGAAAAACGGCCAAACATATCTGGAAGGATGATGCGCTCGAATTTTTTATCGATCCGGACGGCGATGGTCTCTATTGGGATGATGAACAGGATTTTCAAATCGGTTTCCGGGCCGAAGAAGGAACAGGCGGTAGTCTGGCCTGGTCCTGGTTCGGGCGCGAACACAATCCGATTGAAGAGGGAATGGCGGCTGTACGCAGTTTTGTTGACGGGGACGGATATATTCTGGAAGGCGCCATTCGCTGGGAATATCTCGGGCTGCAGCCCTCGGCAGGAGATGCTATTCATTTGTCGACGGCCGTGCATGATATCGACCGGGACCGAAGCGAGGCCAAGCTGCAATGGCATTTTCGCAATGAAGGAGAATGGAAACGTTTTTCCCTCGGCCAGCTCATTTTAGGGGCCGCGGAATAATCTTTTAATATGCTATACTTTTCTATTATTGGAATAGATCAACCCTGCAGCCGGATAAGGGCTTTTCATTGAAAAACGCCAAAGAGAAAAAAAACGGGCGCTCCGGACGCCGTTCAGGCAAAGCCGCTTCAACGGTTCATCGCTTATCAGAGATCAGTCTGGCGGTTTCCATCCGCAATCTGCGGATGCGGCGTTCACTCAGCGGGGCTGAGCTCTGCCGGAAAGCCGGAGACCTGGATCCCAAAACGTTAACCGCTGTTGAAAAAGGAAGAATTCGGAATCCTTCCATTCAAACGCTGCAGTCGATTTCTCGCGGCTTGGGAGTTACGATTGCCGACCTGTTTCGTGAAGCCGAGCTTGGACAGGAACAGCATCTTTATCATGGAAATCAAAAGGGGTCTTTTCAGCTGGAATTTTCACGGCAAGGCGTGAAGGTTATTTCATTCACCCCGTTGATTCCGGACTTCTTTTGCGGAAAATTAATTCTTTCGCCTCAGGCCGGTTTCGATGAATCGCTCTTGAGTCATCCGGTTCCAATTTTTGTTTCTCCGCTGATCGGAAAGTTTGAAGTGGATGTGGAAGGAAGAAAAGTCAAACTGACAGAAGGCGAGAATCTGTTTTTCAACGGCGGATTCCGGTACCGGTTTTATAATCCGCTGCATCGTGATGCGGTGCTGCTTCTGGTGACGGCGCCGTCGGTGTTCAAGGGTTCGGGAGGCTTCGAGCGATTGAATGGATCGGGCGTCAAGTTGGCTATGGAGGACGACGATATTTAAGGCAGTAGGACTGTGCATATATCAAATAGACTCTTTTTATAACAAAAATTATCATTAGAGGCCTATGATGCGGAAAAACGCCCTTATTGTCTTTATTGCCGGAGTCTCTCTTTTTTCATTACCGCTAAACGCCGCCGAAGAAATGGCGATGAAACCGGCTGTGCCGTCGCCACCGCCAGCAGATTTGCGTCAGCAGGCGATCGAAGAACAGGTGAGATTGTTACGGGAGGAACGGATAGAAAAAATGCCTTATCTTGATCAAGGATTTATCCGGAACACGATCACAAAGGAAGGAATTCGCGAGCGCAATGAATTTATTGAGCTTGGGAAAAAATCCCTTCTGGACGTGCTTGAGCGTTCTATTGATATTCACACGCCGGCGATTGCAGCGCGGGAACGCATTGCGCTGGCCCGCCGGCGCGTATTTGCCGCGCTGCGCGAATTGTTTCCGGAAATGTCCTGGCGGTTTCAGCACCGTGACGGCTCGCTGGGGTCGGGCGGTCCTTTTAATTCCCAGGACTGGCGCTGGACGTTTCGTCAGCCGATTTTTCGAGGCGGCATATTATGGAATACCCTGATTCAGGAACGGGCAGAAATGATCGGAGCAGAAAAGCAATATGATGTGGTGATTTCCGATCTGATCCGTGAAGTCGCCACGGCGTACTTTAAATATAACCGCCATTTTGAAACGGTTCTGGATCATCAGCGGGGCCTGGAAAAGGTCCGGCGTTTTGTCGAGATATCGGATCAGAAATGGGAAGAACAGATTATTTCGGAAATTGAGCATCTGAATGTGCAGTCGTTGTCCAGCCAGATGCAGTTTGATTATGAGAGTGCCCGGCAGGAAATGGAACTGGCAAGACTCGAATTGCAAAGCTTCCTGGGTCTGGGCGTGAACGACACCCTGGTGGTGCAAGAGGCCTACAGTCTCGACCAGATGATTGAAAATAACCGCGCGCCGGCCCGGGACGAAAGTCTGGAAGAAGCATCTCCGATGCGGGCGCCGGCGGCTCCGACGACCGCCAGCGCGGAAAGCGGTGAAGTGCCGAATCTTGAAGTATTGATTGATCTGGGTTATCAGCACCGGCCGGAGCTGCAGGTGGAATCTTCAAAGCTGCTGGCTGCACGGCTGGAAGAAAAAATCAAGTGGGGCGAATTGCTGCCGCGTATAGACGTCGTGCTTGAATTCGGGAAACTGGGAGAAGCCTTTAATGACCAAAGTCTTGATCCCAAGCTGCGTAAAGAGTTCCGGCTGCTACTGGAAGCCAGCTGGAATGCGATGGGAAATCAGGTGCGTTATGAATTTGAAAACGATGAGCGGGCACCGACCGTCACACAGTTCCAGGGTGGTGGCACCGGAACACAAACCTCGCGGAATACGGTGACATTGGGTGTGCTGGATGGGTTGGACGCTTTGGTAGAAGCCAAAGAAGCCGAGGTGGAAAAACTGGACCAGATTGAAGAATTGGAGAATGCGGAAAAAGAAATGATCCGCGATGTTAAAACCGCTTACTTTAATTATCAGCGTGCACTGATCCAGCTTCGCTCGACACTCAAGCGCGCGGTTTACCGGGAGCGGCTTGTGGTTTTGTCCAAGCACCGCCTGGATAACAATGAAATTCAAGTCTCGGAATATCTTCAGGCAGAAATCGATTATCTGCGTGAGCGCTCCAGCATGCATGAAGCACTCGAAGCGTATTTTACGGCCCGGGCGGAATTGAACCGCGGCGTTGGTATCCGCGACTTTCTGCCGATGGACGAGGAATTTCAAGGATAAGGGATGAAAGAAGATAAAGAAAAAGACGAATTTGAAAGCCGCGAACCGGAGCCGGATGAACTCGAGGGCGGTTTAATGGACGGCGGCTTTGCGCCGCCCCAGCGTTCGGGCAAAAATATTTTTGCCAAGCTGGCCGCCATTCCCATCGGGCTATTCGAAAAACTGAAGCCCCGCAAACCGGCCAAGGTGCAGGTCAAGAAGCCGCAGCGGGGCCGGCGGCGTACGGCTAAAACGGCCAAACCGGAAGCCGAATCCGTTTCGAATGCGGCGTCCCAAGCGCCGTCGAAGCCGAAGCTGACTTTTCGCCTTCCTTTTAAAGTGGCGGTTCCGGAAAATTTAAAAGCGCAGACCGCAAAACTGTCAGGTTTGATTCCGGAGCCCGTGCGGAATCTGTTTGCCCGTCACAAGAAGAAGATCCTTGTCGGTCTTGTTTTGATCATCGTTTTTTCCATTGCCAAGAATCTGTTCTTCGGAGGTGGAGAGGGAGGAAAAGTTTCGCTCGAGCAAATGGTGGCCCAGCAGCCGGATGCCGAGGAAGTGGCGATTGCGGTCAAAGGATTCAAAGTGGCTCGATTTAATTTTGAAGACTCACTAAATGTGCTGGGAACGATTAAAGGCGCGATCGAATTCAAGCTCAGTTTTGAAGTGCCGGGAGTAATCAGTTCGATTAACTACCGCGAAGGAGAGCGCTATGAAGAAGGCGCCTTGCTGATGTCGCTC
Organism: uncultured bacterium; assembly: GCA_964526065.1. Classification (GTDB taxonomy): domain Bacteria; phylum Omnitrophota; class Omnitrophia; order Omnitrophales; family Aquincolibacteriaceae; genus CAZGID01. The sequence goes on along the minus strand of CAZGID010000012.1, from coordinate 11,821 downwards.
CGGCAGGACGATATTTTGCTGCGGTTGAAACGGGCGCAGGCGGCTGCGCGCAAGTCGCAGACCGATGTGGATATTGCGAAAGAAAAAGTAGATGAACACGAAACACTTTTCAAGATCGGGGCCATTCCAAAGAATACTTTGGATAAAGTGAAGAAAGAGATGGAAGGTATGGAATATGAATACGAAGCGGCCCGGCTTGAAATGAAAGCTCACGAATCGATGTTGGAAAAGTCGAATCTTTACGCGCCTTCTGCCGGCATGATTGGCGAACTGAACATTGAAGAAGGCGAGACCATTACTCCCAATACGATGCTGGGAACCCATGTCATGGTCGAGCATGTCTATGCGGAATTCGGTGTCGTGGAGCGGGACGTGAAGAAGATCGCATTGGGACAGAAGGCGCGCGTGTTTGTAGATGCTTATCCGGACAAAACCTTTGAAGGCGTGATCGAAAATATTGCGCCGGTTGTGGCCGGAACCAGCCGGACAGCAACGGCCCGGGTGCGATTGGAAAATCCCGAGCGGCTGCTTCTGCCGGGTATGTTTGCGCGCATTCGCGTGCTTCTGTACAGCAAGAAGAACACGCTTGTTGTTCCCACTGATTCCGTCCAGGGGAGTGAAGGCGATCAATGGGTCTTTATCGTCAATCAGGAAAAGGGAGTTGCGGAAAAGCGTCCGCTGACGGTCGGTTATACGCGTCCCGATTATTCCCAGATTGACGCGGGACTCACGGAAGGAGAGGTTGTGGCGATATCGGGTCTCGAGCGGCTGGAAGACGGAAAGAAAGTCCGCCTGCTCGAAACTCAAGAAGCCGAAGTTTAATCGCAATGAATCTCGCTGAATTTTCAGTTCAGAAACGGGTGACCATTGTTATGGCCACCATCGGTTTGCTGCTTCTGGGAATCCTTTCCTTCAAGCGGCTGCCGCAGGAACTTTTCCCGCCTTTGAATTTCCCTCAGATTACGGTGGTGACCGAATACACCAATGCCGCGCCGGAAGAAATCGAAACCCTGATTACCAAGCCGATCGAAGAAGCGCTCAGTTCTGTCGCGGGATTGAAGCGGCTGGAATCGGTGTCACGTGAAGGCCGCAGTACTGTCATTATCTCCTTTGATTGGGGCCAGGATATTGATTTTGCCGCTTTGGCTGTGCGTGAAAAAATCGACCTGGTCAAAGAACGTCTGCCCAAAGAATCGGAAGATCCCGTTGTTTTGAAATTCGATCCGCTGAGCAAACCGGTCATGATTCTTTCGGTGACCGGTAAAGATCTGGACCCCGTCCGTCTCAAGCTGTTGACCGAGAAAATGCTCAAGGACAACCTGGAAAAAATTGATGGCGTCGCCTCGGCTGCGATTTCGGGCGGCGTGAACCGTGAAATCCTGGTTGAAATCGATCAGGCGCGTCTGCAGGCAAATCATCTTTCGCTGCTTCAGGTGATTGAATCGATTGAAGAAGCCAACGTTTCTTACCCGGCAGGCAGTATCAAAAAAGGACTCTATGAATATTTGATCCGCACCAAAGGTGAGTTCGGCAGCGTCAAGGAAATTGAATATGCCGTTGCCGGAGTGGATACCGTAAAAGAATACAAAAAGGAAGATACCGGATTTCTTGAGCGCGGTGATCAGGGCCCGCGCGATACACTGGATTCACTGCGTAAGGAAGTCGAAAAAGGCCTGCTGGAGAAACGGCTGGTACTGGTGCGTGATATTTCCAATGTGGTAGACGGCTTTGCCGAAAAAACCAGTATTTCACGTTACAACAATAAAGAGAATATCGCGATCTCCATCAAGAAGCAGGCGAATGCCAATACCATCAAGCTGGTCGATAAAATCCGTGAGACGCTGACGACGCTGGATGAAGACCTGCGGATTCGCGGCATTCAGTATGAAATTATTTATGACCACTCCATCTTTATCCGCCAGTCCCTTGAGAATCTGTTAAGCGAGGCAATTTCCGGCGGCGTGCTGGCTTTTATCGTGCTCTTTCTTTTCTTGCGGGCGCCCGGGCCATCGTTTCTCGTGACCCTTTCCATTCCTGTCACCGTGGTTGGCGTATTCTTTTTAATGGCGGTTTCGGGAATCACGATCAACATCATGTCGCTCGGCGGTATTGCGCTCGGTGTCGGTATGATCGTGGATACCAGTATCGTTGTACTGGAAAATATTTTCCGGAGGCGGCAATTAGGGGATGGCGCGGAAGAGGGCGCGATTCAGGGAACGTCCGAGGTAATTTGGCCTGTTGTGGCCTCTAACCTCACGACGATTGCCGTGTTTTTTCCTCTTATTGTTTTTGTTCCTGGAATTCCAGGCCAGTTGTTCAAGGATCTTTCATGGACTGTCATTTATTCTCAAATCCTTTCGACGATTGTCCCGATGACGGTTGTCACCATGCTCTCGATCTATCTGAAAGTTAAACAGGAAGAAGTGAAGTATATTCCATGGACCCGTCCCATGGAGGAGCGTGTTCTGGCAAAGCCCAACGAAAAATCCCAGAACTGGTTTTTGGGCAAAATTGTTGCCATCGTGGCGGCGCTTTTTGTTGCTGCAATCGTGGCCATGCCTATGCTGGAGAGCGAAGTGCTGCCCAAAGTGGATCAAGGCCAGATCCTGATTAATCTCGATATGCCGTTGGGGACACGCCTGGAAGAAACCGACCGGGTGACTAAATTAATTGAAGGCGTGATCGATACGGTTCCGGAGACCGACAGCGTGGCCGTGACAATCGGTTCGGAAAAAACAAAGTCCGGCGAAGTTCAGCTGGAAACCCTGCGGCCATCGCAGGCAATTATTCTTTTGACGTTAAGCAAAGAACGAAAGCGTTCGTCAGCGGACGTGATTCAACAGTTGCAGGAAGGTGTTGAAAAGTTACAGCTGGTGGATGCCAAAATTGATTTCATCCAGCATGGCAGCCAGTTTGCTTTCGCCGACAGCGGGGGCAAACCCATCATTCTTGAAGTGCGCGGTTATGACTTTGTCATAATGGAGGAGCTGGTCAAAAAAATCAAACAGGGACTGCGGGACATTCCGGGGGTTCATACAGTGCAGGACGATATGGGGGAGCCGAGCCCGGAAACCAAGCTGAACATCGAAAAGCGCCGGGCTGCACTTTATGGTATTTCAGCGCTCGACATTTCATTAACGGCTAAAGCAGCAATTGAAGGCGTGGTTGCGACCCAGTACCGGGAAAAGGGACGCGAAATCGACGTTCGCGTCCAGTTGGCCGAGCGCGACCGCGATGACATTAGCAATCTTCGTAATCTTTTGATTTATTCCCAGGTGCTGGACGCCTTGATTCCGCTGAAAGAAGTGGCGGAGATTGAACGCGGATACGGCCCCAGTGAAATCCGGCGTCTCAATCAGGAGCGAACCACGATTGTTACGGCCGACATCGCGAAGGAAGCCGACACAAAGTTAGTATTTGCTCAGATTCAGCAACTGCTGACGGGAATGGAAGTGCCTGAAGACTTTCAGGTGGTGATTTCCGGTAAGGTGCGTGAAGTAAAAGAGAATTTTGCCCAGATGATTTTTGCTTTTATTTTGTCAATTCTCCTGGTTTACATGATCATGGCCTCTCAATTTGAATCGTTTGTACAGCCCTTTATCATCATGTTCACGGTGCCTTTGGCCTTTATCGGTGTCGTTTCAGCGCTGTTTATCTCCGGAACTTCGCTGAATGTGATTTCACTTCTTGGTGTGGTGCTTTTGGCCGGTATCGTTGTCAACAACGGTATCGTCTTGATTGAATACATCAACCAGGAGCGAAAAAATGGCGTGGATCTGGTGAAAGCCGCGGTCGAAGCCGCCAAGGTGCGTACGCGGCCGATTCTGATGAGCGCCAGTACGACCATTGTCGGTCTCTTGCCGCTGGCACTCGGTTTGGGGGAAGGCGCGGAACTTCGCGCGCCCATGGCAGTCAGTGTTATGGGTGGATTAATTACGTCGACCGTGTTGACTCTATTTGTTATTCCCGCCCTGTATGTGCTTGTAACACGACTGTTGGAACACTTTTTTGGTGTTACCGTGGAGGAAGAAATTTAAAGCGGGTTTATGGGATTACCAACGTTTGCAATAAAACGGCCGGTTCTCATCGCGATGCTTTTCATCGGGCTGCTGGTGCTCGGTCTGATTGCTTTGGGCAGGCTTCCGGTGGAGCTTTATCAAGGACAGAGCTCCGGCATTGTCAGCATTATCGTGAGGGCGCGCGGCGGCCTGCCGCCGGAAGAAGTCGAGAAATTGATCACCAAACCGGTGGAAGAATCCGTTGCGACGGTTTCCAATCTGAAGAATCTCTTTTCGCATTCACGCGAAGCCGAATCGCGTGTGACGCTTGAATTTGAAACTGGAACGGATATGGACTTCGCTGCGCTTGAAGTGCGTGAAAAATTCTCAAAAGTGCGCCCTTTATTGCCCAAGGAAATCGAGAAGCCGGTCATTGCCAACTATAATGACAATGATTCTGCCGTTCTGATTTTTGCGCTCACCTCCCAATCGATGACTCCCGAAGACATCCGGGAAACCGTGGACAGTGAACTCAAGCCGATTCTTTCGCGCGTCAGCGGTGTGGCCAGTGTGGAAGTTTATGGCGGCCGGGAACGCAAAATCCTTGTCGAGCTCGACCGTGACAAGATGGTGGCGTACAACATTTCCACGGAAAAAATTATGGACGTGCTGGGTCAGGCGAACGTGAACTTGCTGGCCGGGAATGTGGACCGCGGAACCCTGGAATTTGCCATCCGCACCATGGGTGCCTTTATGGATGTCGAGGAAATCGGCAACCTCGGCGTGCATGCCACGCGGCATGGAACGATTATTCCGTTGAGTGAAATCGCTACGATTAAGGACTCCTATATGGAGCCCAATGACCACGCCCGCCTTAATCTTGAACAAAATGTGACAGTGTACGTTAAAAAGACCAGTCTTTCGAATACCATTCCGGTAGTTAAAAATGCGATTAAAGTGGTGGAACAGTACGAGGAAAGTACGGAAGGCGTGCTTGATATCATCATTATTTCCGACAAGGCTGAAACCATTCAAAAGGCGATTAATGATGTAGTGGGGTCTCTTTGGGTTGGGATGGCGCTTGCGGTTCTTCTAATTTATGTCTTTCTTCGAAACCTTGTTCTGGCGGCCATTGTTCTGATTTCGATTCCGGCATCGGTTATCGTGACTTTTATTTTTATGTCATCGTTCGGCATCAGTATCAACGTCATGACCTTGAGCGGTTTGGCGCTTTCCATCGGAATTCTCGTGGACAGCTCGGTTGTTATTCTGGAAAACGTCTGTGTTAAAAAACAGCAAGGGCTTTCCGACATGCGGGCTATTCGGGAGGGATCGGAAGAAATGTGGGCGCCGCTTCTTGCCTCGTTGATTACGACGATTGTGGTATTCGTTCCGATCCTTTTCATCGATAAAAAGATTCAGGTCACCTATGCCGGCCTTTCCTTTACGGTTGTAGCCTCCCTGATTGCCTCCTTTTTTGTGGCGCAAATGCTGGTGCCCATGCAGCTGGTTCAGTGGGGCCGCGGGCGTTTGGCCCCCAAACTGAAGGAAACCAGTTTCACGGGCCGGATTCTGAAAGGAATGGAAAACGGTTACGCGCGTATTATGGTCAAGAATTTGAAATTCCGCTATTTCGTGACGGCTTTGGCCACGGCGGCATTCCTTTTCGCCGGCGGCAAACTGGCCGATATGGATATCGATACGCCGTCTACGTTTGAAGAAAATGAATTTGCGCTCGTCATCTTTCCCCTCGCAGGCGCGCGGTTGGATGCGAATGATGAGGGCGTGCTTAAAATCGAGGAATTACTGAATAAGATCCCGGACATTGAAATGTTTTCGTCCACGGTCCGCAAGGAAGACGTGAAAATTTTTGTGCGACTGAAAGACAAGAAAAAGCGCCAGTATTCCAAAGATGAAATCATGCAGCTGCTGGATGAGAAGGGAAATGAGATGATCAAGGAGGTCCATGATGATTACAGTCTGATCGTGGATGAAGGTTCGTCTTCCTCGGAAGGTAAAAAGCTGGTGGTGAATATATTCGGGCATGAGAATGACGAGCTGCAGAAGATTGCCCAGGAGTATTCCAACACGCTCTCCAAAGTGGATGGATTGCAGAACATCGTCATGACCGATTTGAGAAAGCGGCCGGAATATGCGCTGGTGGTGGATAAAGGTCGTGCCGCTTATTACGGACTCAGCGTTAAAAAGATTGCGGATTCAATTCACGCGCAGGTGCGGGGCATGCGGCCGACAAAGTACCGCGAAATTTCAAAGGGCGAAGAAATCGAAGTAATCACACGCCTGCAGGCAATTTACCGCCAGAAGGTTGAAGATTTGAAATACATATATGTTCAGACCAAGGATGGCATCATGGTGCCGATTGGAGAATTTGCTAATTTTTATCCGACAACGGGACCTCAGACGATCGACCGAAAAGACAAATACCGTTATGTCTTTGTGAAGGGGGATGCGAAAAAGCCTCTGGAAACCCTGGGCGAAGAGGTGCGGGAAGTGCTTAACAAGATTCCGCTGCCGGATGATTACTACTGGCGTTTCGGCGGTTCCTATGAGGAGCTTCTGCAGGGCAAGTCGGAACTTTCTTATGCCTTATTGCTGACCGTCTTTCTGGTTTACATGGTGATGGCCTGCATGTTTCAGAGCTATGTTCAGCCGCTGCTGATCATGGTTTCCGTGCCAATGTCTTCAATCGGTATCTGGCTGGGATTGAAGGCGGGCGGGCACCCATTGAGCAATCAGGTGTTTATCGGAATGATTCTGCTGGCCGGCTATGTCGTCAATGGCGCCATTATCATGATTGATCACATGAACGTGCTGAGAAAGGAACATCCGGATATTTCGCGTGAAGATGTTTTGATCCGTTCGGGTTTTGACCGGTTTCGGCCTATTCTCATGACGACGCTGTCGACCACATTCGGTTTTATGCCGATGGCCTTGAGCGTTGGGCAGTCGAGTGATTTGTGGGCGCCGCTGGCGGTCACCGTCATCGGGGGACTGCTTAGTTCCACATTTTTGACTTTATTTATTTTACCCAACTTCATTTATATCTCGGAAGAACTGGCCGAAAAAGCAAAGAGCGGCCGTAAGGCCTTGGCCAGCCTTCTGGGCAATTTGAAAAAAGTATCGGCGGGTCAGGAAATTCAGGACGTTTCCTCCTGATAAGCCGGTAGATAAACGATTACAAGAGGAGGAGTGCCATGGCGGAAAAAACCAAAATTCAGGCGCCCAGTAAAGCCGTTCCGGGACGGGCCTACAAACGAAGTGTCCGTAATATTGTTATTCACAAGCCGATGCAGCGGGAATTTTCGCTGGTATTAATCGCTTTGTTGATGATCTCGACGCTGGCGATCGGCTTCATCATTCACAACACGATTAATTCGGCGGTGTTCGGCGGGGGCTACCGCTTCGGCAAAGTCAGTCCCTACGAAATTCTTTCGGATGTCCGCTATCAACTGATTATCCGCGTCTCGTGCGTGCTTTTCGTGACGCTGATTGTCATTGCCATGTTCGGTATGCTTTTCCTGCACCGGGTCGCCGGACCCGTGTACCGCTTTCGCCTCACATTTCAGGCGCTTAACCGCGGTGAAATGCCGCGGGTTATCAAATTGCGCGAAGGCGATTTCTTCGGGGAAACCGCGGCGGAAATCAATCGCGTGCTGAAGCGGCTGGAATTTGAAAAAGAAAAGCACGACAAAGTGGTGGAAAAGCTCGAGGACATGATGAAAGGCCGCGTGACCGAAACCGTCTCGGAAAAATTGCAGGAAATTAAAGACCTGTATTCCCAGCCTTATCAACCCGAAAAAGAAAAGAAGGCGGAAAAGGCGTCCACGTAATGTTTACTGAACCGGGACGACGCGTGCCTGCATTGCGGCCTGCGCTTTTTTCGGGATCCGTATCTTCAGGACGCCGTTATCATAGCTTGCCTCAATTTCGTCTGTTCGGGCATTTTCCGGCAGCGTCAGAACCCGCTTGAATTCCCCAAAGCTTCTTTCCATCCGGTAATAATTTTCTTCCGTCACGGCTTCTGCCGCTTGGCGATTCCCCGACAGGATCAATTGATCCCCCGCGATTTCGATCTGGATTTCTTCTTTTTTCATGCCGGGAAGATCGGCGTGGACGACATAGTCGTTTTCCTTTTCCAAAATATCGACTTGAGGCCGGAATGCCGTCGGATGCAGAGAAAAGCCCCGGGAAAAATACTGGGCAAGCTGGTGATGCCACCGCTCAAGTTCCTTGATGGGATCAATGGCCTCAAACGCGGGACTTCCAAAGGGCGGCTGATCCACCTGCATGGCCGGTCCTGGAAAGGCCGGCTGAACCTGGTGGATGTCTTCGGAATCTGCACCGGAAGAGGATTGGGCCAAGAGAGGAACGGGTAATACCCCGGTGGTCAAAATGGCGGCAAAGAGAAGATGGCTTATCCTGAATTCAATGCTTCCCATCGTAGGACCTCCAAAGGCAATTTTCTCTATTATAAAAGGTCGTGAGAGCGGGAAAAGGACGAAATAATGTCCCAATTAAAATATCCAATAATCAAAAATTTTATATGTGGAATTCGCATAGTGGTTACATTGACATAAGGTCCCATAATGCATATAATGACTTTCGCATTTCCGGTGAAAAGCGCAAGAAGTGGGCGCAGATGTGCCCACTTCTTTTTTTGTCCTCAAATCCGGTTCATATGAAGGGCAAAATTCCGGAAAAAGACTCCAGAAAAGCGAGGTCGATTTTGTGAGTCAGGAATTACTGTCTTCTCTCGAATCCATCGAAAAAGAAAAAGGGATTGAAAAAGGGGTGCTCATTGAAGCCCTGCGCCAGGCCCTTCTTTCGGCTTGCCGCAAATCTTATCCCGACTGGAAAGAAGTCGAAATCGAAATTGATCCGGTGACATGCCGCATCGGCCTTTTGCACGAAGGAAAGCGGGTCCATGATGCCGAATTCGGCCGCATTGCCGCCCAGACCGCGAAACAGGTTATCATTCAAAAGATCCGTGAGGCCGAACGGGATGCGATCTTCAATGATTATAGCAAACGCATCGGGGACATCATCGCCGGCACCGTGCATCGTGTCGACCGCAAGGCATTGATTGTTGATCTCGGAAAAACCGAAGGCATTCTTCCGGCCCGAGAACAGTCGCCCATGGATGATTACCGCCAGGGAAATTTGATACGCGCTTATTTGGTTGAAATCAAAAAAACACCGCGCGGCCCGGAACTCATTCTGTCGCGGGCGCATGAAGGCCTGGTGCGCCGTCTGTTTGAGCTGGAAGTGCCTGAAATTCATGAAGGAATTGTTCAGATTAAAGGCGCCGCGCGTGAAGCCGGAGCCCGGACCAAAATTGCTGTGACCTCCCGGGATGACAAGATCGACTGTGTCGGATCCTGCGTCGGCGTTCGCGGGCAGCGCGTAAAAAACATTGTGCGCGAACTGGGCGGTGAGAAAATCGATATCGTGCGCCACAGCGACGATTTTGAAACCTACCTGCGTAATGCCATGGCCCCTGCCGAGATTTCCGAAATTAAAATTCACGAAAAAGAAAGATCGGTGGAAATCCTCGTTCAGGATGACCAGTTGTCGCTGGCCATCGGCAAAAAAGGACAGAACATCCGGTTGGCCTCAAAGCTGATCGGCTGGAAACTCGACGTGCGCAGTTTGAGCCAGAAGGTGCCGCTCGCCAGTCTGGAAGGCATTGGCGAGAAAACGGAACAGATTCTGAAGGAAGCCGGTATCAACTCGCTCAAGGATATTCTGAAAAGCACGGCAGAAGACCTTGAAAAAATTCCGGGCATTGGGCCGAAGCTGGCCGAAAAAATTATTGCGTCCGCTCACCGGGCGTTGTTTGAGAAAGAAGATTAAGTCAGGGGATTATCGATATGATGCGCGTCCATGAACTGGCAAAAGAGCTTGGCGTCAACAGCAAGGATCTGGTTCCCCAGATTCGCAAGCTGGGATTTGATGCCAAGAACCATATGTCTTTCGTGGATGATGAAATCGCCCAGTTGCTGCGTAAAGTAGCGGGTGTCAATAAAGACAAGCCTTCTGCGAGCCGGCGGAAAAAAGAGAAAAACAGCGATGTTGAGTCGGTCTCGGTGGAGGAAGCTGAATTAGAAGAGCACGAAGATGATCTGGAAGCTGCGGAAGAGAGCGGTGACGATCGCCTCAAAAAGCCTGCGGCTGAGAAAAAAGCCGATATCGAAGTCACCGGTGAAGAGGCGGTAAAAGACAGTGAAGAGGGGATCCCGCTCAATTTCCCCATCACGGTCGGAGATTTGGCCCGCGAATTGAATCTTCCCATTCCCGAAATGATCAAGGCATTAATGGGGATCGGTATTTTTGCCAATGTGAACCAGCTGCTCAATGATGAGATTGTTTTCAAAGTCGCTGAGAAATTACAAATCGCCATTCGGAAACAGGAAAGCGAAGAAGAGCAGATTTTCAAGCGCGGCAACGCGGAAGAAGATGGAGCGAAATTAAAGTTCCGTCCGCCGGTTGTGACCATGATGGGCCACGTGGACCATGGTAAAACTTCATTGCTGGACGCGATTCGCAAAACCAATGTGGCGTCTCGTGAAAAGGGATTGATTACCCAGCATATCGGCGCTTATGGCGTTGATATCCCCGGCAAAGGGCATGTGACCTTTATGGATACTCCGGGCCATGAGGCTTTCACGGCGATGCGTGCTCGTGGCGCCAATGTGACCGACGTCGTGGTGCTGGTGGTGGCGGCGGATGACGGCGTCATGCCGCAGACGATTGAGGCGGCGGATCATGCGCGTGAAGCCGGATGTCCGATTGTTGTGGCCATTAATAAATGCGATCTGCCGGGGGCGAATCCCCAGCAAGTGATGACTGGTCTTCAGAAGATTGGTTTGATGCCGGAAGAATGGGGTGGTAAAACCGTTTGCGTCAAGGTTTCCGCCAAGACCGGCAAAGGCATTGAGGATCTTCTGGAATTGTTGCTGCTGGAGTCGGAAATTCTGGAACTGAAAGCGAATCCCGACCGGGAAGCGGCCGGAACCGTGATCGAAGGACACTTGTCAAAAGGGCAGGGCCCGGTGGCCACGGTGCTGGTTCAGAAAGGGACCTTGCGCGTCGGGGACGTTGTGCTTTGCGGGCAGTTTTTGGGCCGGGTGAAATCGCTTCGCAATGATTTGGGAAAAAACGTAAAAGATGCCGGGCCGTCTTATGCGGTGCTGGTCAGCGGACTGAACGGGGTTCCTGAAGCGGGCGAACAATTTATTGTGGTGGAAGATGAAAAGAAGGCGCGCCAGCTTGCGGAAAAGAAAGCGCTGGAGCGCCGGGAACGCGAAATGCGGCGGGCCGACAAGCATCTGGCCTTGGAAAATTTGTACGAACGCATTTCGGAGGGGACGTTTAAAGAGGTTAAGCTGATTTTGAAAGCGGACGTGCAGGGTTCCATTGAGGCGCTGACACAATCTCTGGAAGGTCTTTCCAATGATAATTGCGGCGTGCGGGTGGTTCACGGCGGTATTGGTGCGATCAATGAATCGGATATTGTGCTGGCGCTTGCTTCCCAGGCCATCGTCATTGGGTTTCATGTGAAATCAGATTCCAAGGCCGAGGCGCTGGCTGAAAAGGAACATGTGGATGTGCGCTACTACAGTATTATTTATGAAGCGGTGGATGACGTGCGCAAGGCCATGGAAGGTCTTCTTGAGCCGACCTTGAAAGAAGTCCTGGACGGCCGGGTGGAAGTCCGGCGCGTCTTTAAATCTTGAAAGGCCGGAACGATTGGCGGAGCCTATGTGTTGAAAGGGAAAATCATGTGTTCCCATCCGGTCCGC
>CAZGID010000011.1:0-24926 GCA_964526065.1 uncultured bacterium | reverse complement strand
GTTCGTAAAAATCATCTCCTGCCACGTTAAGGAAATCCAGCTGCAACGTAACTCGTGGATCAACCGGAACTGCAAGATCGGAGGAGCCTTTGACTTCTTCATATTGGCTCATCAATCGGTCGATTTCTTTGCGATGTTCTGACAGAGGGTTCTCAATATAATCCAACGGAAGTGGCCCCAACCCTTGAAACAACATTCGTTCTATACGCCGCTCCCGGAAAAAAATTGCGTTGATCATCGGGCTCTGCGCATCCGGAAGCCGCGCATTAAAAACACGATAATCATTTTGATCACTTTCCATCTGAAGAAGCAATTGTGAGAGCGCCCCGTAAGCTGCACGAAGTTTTTCCAAATATTGATAATGGAGATACTGAACTCGATACTGCTCATAAAGTCCGCTGCCTTCAGAAAGATCAAAACGCGACGCATCGCCTTTCACGCCAGTTGTTGTTTCAATGATAATGCCGCCTTCACGAAACCGGGCCATAACTTTGTCAAAAGAAGGAGTGGCCCGACCGCTTTGAATTTTCGAGATAACTTCACTCACCTCACGAAACCGGGCCCTCTTGATTTTATTGTGCGCCTCAGCTTGTTCCCGTTCTCGAAGAACCCGGTCAAAGCGCGTGGCCATGTGAATACCGGAACCGAGATCGACGGGAATGTTACCCTGCACCCGGATTCCCAATGCCTCGGCCGTCAGCGTCTGGACATCTTCACCGCGTTGAGTCTGCACCCGCAGGGCGGCGATACCCCGCAGCCACCGTTCCAGCAACGTCTGAATCGACTTTACTGCCTCATCACTTTCCTGCGCCGCCATACGCCGAAAAGCTGCCTCCGCCGCATCCGAGACGACGGGCAGGAGATTCTCCGGCGTTTTGATGATCAATGCCGCCAACGGCATAAAAAGAGTCCCCAGCTCCAGCCCCTGCTTGCGAAAAGCGTCTTCCGAAAAAACCCGGAAAAAACGGCTTCTTATTGAAGGCTCTTGAATGCGGTAGACATATTCGCTGATCAAAATAAAAAATCCCCGGCGCATACGAACGTCTTCTGCCCCTAACCCTTCTAACAGGGCCGCACGTAAATCCTGAAATGGATCGTCCGTTAAATCCACGCCGCTTTTGGCGGTATATTCAGCCCAGCTGGATAAGCGGGCCGTGTCATCCCGCATCCGCTGCAAGAACCATTGCCGATGCTCCGGTGTTCTCATCATTTCACTTAAACGGCGGAAGATTGCGGGAGCATACGAGAGAAGCAGCGGGGATTTCTGGGCCTGTGAAAAGGCAATAAAATAAAAAACTTCTTCCGGCGTTTCCATGCGGTCAATCGTAGGAATTGCCAGCTCCGAAGCCAGCGGCGCAGCCTTTTGCGGCTCTTCTCCTTCGACGGTCACAATTCTTTTCCAGATTTCTCCGCGAGCCCGTACGCTTCCTGCGGCCATTTCCAGCAGCCCCTCGCGCGGCAAAACACCGGTGTCCTGATGCTGCTGCCATAACGGTGCGGTTTCGCTGGCCCCGGCCGGCATGACCCGCCGGCGAAAATTCTCATAGGAGGCCGGGGCATACGGCACTAACCAGGGATTATGTGGGTCGGAAGCTTCCAGAAGCTTGCTGATCTGGACGGCGTTGGCCGGATCTTGCCGCACCATGGCATTGTCAAATGATAGCAATCGATCCGTCGCGAAGTTTAAAAGCAACTGGGCTCGAGACGGGGATTCTTTTTCCAGGCTAAGGGCTCCTTCCTCAAGAATTTGAACCTGAGTTAAAAGAGAAGGAAGGTTCAAACGAACCCGGTTTATCGCTTGATCAAAATACGAACCGGCTCGCCCGATTACTTCCGCCTTATAATCCGCGCGCAAAACGCTTTCCCGGAAAATTGCATGCGCCATAAACATCCGGGCAAAAGATTTATTGGGATTAGCCCGTGAAAAAATTTCCTGCGACAATCGTTCCTGCTGCCCCGCAAAACTTTCTTCAGAAGACGAAAGCAAGGCCTGGACTTCACGCTCCAGACGGGTGATTTCCACCGGCGACAGTTTCCAGAGAGCCACGCGTGCATTTTGCCTCGCCTGCCAAAGGCCGCGCGCGGCCGCTTCGCGATATTGCGGCGCAACTCCGGCTAATTCTTCAGGTTTTTCTTCTTGCCGCGCTTCCGGCCGGTTAAGTTCTCCGTCCCGGAAAGTACCGCGGTAAAGATCACGGACGCCCAGGATCGGGATATTCTCTTTTTTCCAGTCTCGATAAGTTCCGGCAGCCGGATCATAAACCGTGTGCGGCGTATTTCCGGCAAAGCTGCCTTCCCGAAAACCTGTTTTCATCTCCTCGCGAATGACCGTAGCTTCATCCCGCTGCCGGCGCAAATGGCGCAGCAGCCGCTGGATACCGCCTTTATTCCGCAAGCGGGGATCTTCGGACGCTCCATTCACGGTGATGGCAAGCGTCTGACGCAGTGTTTCCCTCCCCATCCGGACGGCGTCTTCTTTGGCTTTTTTCTGTTGTGCTCCCTGAACAGGAAATGCCGATATTTTTTCATGGGTATCCCAAAGTAATTTATCTGTCCCAAAACGCTGCAGCCGCGCCATTGAATCGGTTAATTCCAGATCCTGAACATGCGCCTCCAAAAAAGCGGTATCGCTGCGATTCATATCCACTTTCACCAAACGGTCATATTCGGCGGTTAATGCCTCCAGCGTTTCGAATACTTCCGGCATTAAGGCGTCCGATTTCCTTAAAGCAGGCAGCAAATCCGTAAAATGCCTCTTTCGAACCCGTTCGGCCAGACCGGGATAGTGCCGGACCGCATAATCATGTCCATCCCGGCGGGCGGAGAATACATCAAAGGAAATGCCGGGGTATTGCTCGCCAATCAATGACATGGCATAAAAACGTCCTGCCACCCACTCCAGATGTTCGCCTTCCCAGTCATCTTCAAATCCATTTTCAACCGGACCCCGGTCAAAAAAGTAAACGCGCCGGGGTTTGCCGTTCCGGTCCACAGCAACAACATCGGCCCTCACTTTCAACGCTTCCTCTCCTGGAACCGTCGGTAATTCAAAAAGATAATCAAACCGGAATTCCGTATCCGGTTCGCTCATCCGCAGCAGCATCTGGCCCAGACTGCTGTGGCTCTTTTCCATCTCATCCAGCGCGCGGGCCTGAAGCCACGCCCGGTAAAGCCGGTCGCGTTCCAGTTCCTCGGCAGCAGTCCAATCGGCCGGAAAATCAAGCCATTCCGGACGCTCCTGCACTTTTTCAATCACTTCCGAAAATGCCGGGAACCGGTTTTCATCATCTTCATAATTCTCGATAATCTGACGAATAATCCCGTAGGCATCTTTTTCGGCTTCTGTTTGCATCTGCCGGCGGGATGCCTTCAGGGCATCGAAGCGCTCCCTCATTTCCGGATCATCTTCCACAATCTGGGTGAAACGCATCCGCCGCTTGGGATCCATTTCCTTTTTTTTGCTGCCCGCCTTACGGAACATGATGCCTTCACGCTCGGCCGTATGGGTCCCCATAAAAAAGGCGGCATTCGAAAGCAAGCGGTTCGCATTTTCCAAATCCTCATATTCGAGCGCACCTTCACGCAGCCTCCGGCGAAAAACTTTTTCTGCCGCCTGGGCCATGACTTCCGGCTCCAGCGCCAGTTGGCCCAAAGTTAAAAGAAGGCCGTTATAACGCGCCAGATCGAATCCCCATTCTTCAAAAAAAGATTCCAGCATTTTGATTTGAAACTTCCGAATATCCTCCAGATTCGGCCGTACCTCCGGTTTGATTTTTTGATTGGGCGCCAGAGGCATATCCAGAAGTGACTGAATGCGGGCATGAGCAATCATAAGCACTTGCCCTGCAGCATAAACGGCGAGCGGATCACGCGACCGGAACATCGCTTCCAATGCTTCGCGGAACGGTCGGTATTTTGCTGTGGATTCTTTAAGAAAGTATTCTTTCATTCCGGCCAAAAGCAGATGTCCCACTGCCGAGGGTGCCATGGCGTACTTCACGAGGTAGTCGCGGAAGTTACGCCGCCCGTCTTCTGTCCCGAGCAATTCATTGAGCCGCTCCAGCAGAAACGGCTGGTGGCGGACGAGAAAATCATCGCCGCGCGACTCGGTGACCAGCGCATGCACTTCCATAATTTCTTCCACCGTTTCAAGCCGCGAAACCAGATAGGCCAGAGCCTTTTCTGCTTTGGCCGCATCCGTATTCTCTTTGCCGGCTTCACGGTTCAGAGCCGCAATCAGCGCAAAGCGCACTCCTGATTTTCCGTAAACATCTTCCAATATCTCTGCTTCCCGGTCCCATTCATCCCTCGCTTCGGGACGCTCAAGAATTTTCGAGACAAAAGCATCAATGTCCGGCCGTGCTTCCTCGAGGACCCGGTAACCGGAAAGACGCTGCGTCCGGTAAGACAGAAGTTTTGGGTTTTGAATACTTCCATCTTCCAAAGCCTGCAACACATCCTCATGGGATTCCTTGAGTTCATCCTGCAGACTCAACACATTGGAACGATAAAAAACGCGGTCCTGCTCTTCCGTTCCCGGCGAATGAACCGCTTCGGAGAGTGACTGCATGCGTTTCAGCGTATTGCGGCTGGACCGTGGCAAAGCCGAAATAGCTGCCTGCAATTGCTGATCGATTTTCTCAAGGGCGGCGTGATCGTAATCGGCGCGGGGCATCAGCCGGCGGTAGGCCTGTGCTGTCTGGTATTGCCGGTTGATTGTGTTCCGCGTTGAGACAAAGGCTCGAAGTCTCCGAATACTTTCATCAAGATCGTTCGCGGCTTCCGGCTGCACCAGGCTTTTCTGCGCCGCATTCAGTACGCGCTGCATTAAATGCTCAAGGGTCTGCCGCTCAAATTTACTTTCCTGCCAGAACTCAATTTCTTCATAGGCATTTGCCATTCGAACTGTGAACTCCATGCCTTCGAGTTCTTCCTCGATCGGCGAAAGGTCTTCACCTTGCGAATGTTTGCGCTCAATCTCCTCCCATAGTTTTTTAAAAATTCTCATGAAATAAATTTCAACGCCCGGCTCTTCTGCTTCAAGCGGAAAATCCTCAAATTGATTTTCAGAGTCCCGGATGTAGATTTGACGTTCATCCGGAATTGGGCCGCTTTTCAACTGATGGAACTCCGGCAATGTGACATAGGCGGAAGCGGCATCCATGGCCGACGGCTCTTTATCGTCGCGCTTTAATGTTTCAAGACGCTCTTCCAGAATATTCAGCATCTTCGTCATGTAGGCTTCGCGCAGATCCTGATCTTCTTCTGCTGTCCATCGGGATCCCTGCATGACATTTTCAATCGAGGCAAGAAACATCCAGAGCTCGCTCCAGACCGCGGTCAAATTATTCATCCGGGAGTCCAGTTTATGAAGCCGTGTTTCTTCCGCGTATGCCCCCAGCGTCTCTTTAAGATAATCAAGCTGGCGACCCAGAATCGCCTTCATGCGGGGCGCAAATGGCACAGCCGATTCTGGTAAATCATTCAGAAAATCTTCCACCAAGAGCGTCGAAATGCCGGCGTTTTCAGGAAAAGGAAAGAGGGACACCTGGTGAAAAGGTGCATCCGGCGCCAGCAGGCCGGCCGGCAGCATTTCCGGCCGCTTCCGAAGCTGGCTGCTAAAAAACTCAAGCGCCAGGGCCCGGTTGATTCGTCCTTCTTCTCCTTCAACTTCATACGGTTGGACCGGAAAATTTCCCGGATCCACCATGAAGACTTCCTGAATCTTTCCGTCCTTGAGCACCACCGCATCCAGTTTGATACGGAACATGTTTCCATCCGGCATACGCACGGGAATGCGGTAATTGAATCGCAGATCAGCTTGGGGGCGATGAAGCCGGAGCAGCAATTGCGTCGTCGCCGACACCGCCATCGTCACTTTGCCTTCAAATCTGAGATAGGAAAGCAGCCGTCTCAGCTGGGTATGAACCGGGTCGCCTGCCCGCATGCGTTTTCCGGAAAACAGAGGATGCTGCCGGAAGGCTTCCATATTCCGGACCGCGTCCACGATTCCCGCCTCGGTAGGCCTCAGTGTCTCAACTTCCATCTCCAGAAAAGCGAGCAATTCCTGCTGGATTTCCGGCGTTTGCAGCTGCGCTTCCGTGATTTCGGGCAAGGGCACGGGTTCAATATTGATTTCTTTAACCGGCTTCCGAACGACCGGTTCCTCCGTTCCCACCGGCGGCAATTCAAACGCGTCGGGATCGGTAATCACCGCCGCAGCCGCCTCGTTTTCCGGCCGGTACTGCTTGAGAAAATGCTCCAAACTCCCGAGCAGGCGAATGCTTAAAACGGGAACGGCTTCTTGAGCGGCCGCCTGGCGCAATGTTTCCATTTCTTCCGTTCGCAAGGGCAAGGCCCGCCCTTCATAATGGGATGCGGGTACTGCCAGGTGACCCAGCGGCGAAATGGATTGCAAGCGGCTGAAGTTCCGGTTGAAATTCCGGATTTGCTCGGCGACTTCTTCCTTTTCTTCCAAAAGCTCGGGGCGCCTTTCAGCCGCCGCCGTCAACTGATTTTCCCTTGCCTGTAACAACTCCAGAGCGTTGTTGCGGCTGAAATATTCGGGTTCCTCCGCGGGCGGACCTCGGAAATAAAGCTGACGAAGACGCTGCATGGCGGCACGCGGAAAAACCCGTGATCCCCATTTCCAGTAACGATACATTTTTTCGATTTCGAGGCGGGCTGATTCTTCAAACAGGTTTCGGTAACGATAGAGATGCTCCAGTGCATTTTCTGTAACCAGTTCGGGAAACAGCCCGTTGGCCGCTGTTAATTCTGCGCGATTAATAAAACCCGCCTGGTCATCATTCGCCGTTTCGATATCTTCAGGCCGCCATTCCACCAGCAACCAGCGCAGAATTTCGAGCCACCGGCGCGCAAAATCAGGATCATTGGAAAAAGGCTCACCGCCTTCACCGCGCCCGGGACGCAGTTTTTCCTTTTTTCCCAGCTCAAAAAGTCCGGGCGCAAGATTACGAACAGTTTCGGATTCCGGATCGATGTTCTCGCGCTTGGTAATACGAAAAATATAAAACGGCTTTTCCAGTCGTTCGGTAACCTTGGCCGCGACACGCTGTGCAAATTCATCTCCCTCTTCCCGCCGCACTTCTTCCAGCAAGCGGTCGAGAAATTCCTGCCGCACCCGGTTGCGCCCCTGCATCGGCATGGAAACATCAAAACCAAGCCGGGTCAACGCTTCACTCATCGACGGCGGCACTTCATAAGAAGCCGGCAGCGTCATGACAAAATCGCCGTCGATTTTCAGCATCTGGTTCAACTGGATGAACATGCGGCGGGCCTGTTCCGGTTCCACGTGATGCACGCCGAAGAGCGCCGTTACCAAATCAAATGAATTTTCCGGCTGATGCGCTTCAAAAACTTCCATCGGCCGCGTGCTATCCCCTAATGCCTGAACCACGTGATCGTCCGGCGTCCAGCCCGCCGGGCGCTCAATCGCCAACAGATCCGCCTTATGATCCGTTTCAAACTGCTGATAGCGTTCGCCGTCAGGCGCCGGCGTTCCCCGCCGGTGCATGGCATGCAGGAAAGCACCCGTGCCGGAGAAAAGATCCGCAAAGCGGCCGCGGCCGTCATGCGCTTCCAGCCAGGCAGCCGCCATTTCAGCAACCGGCTGCGCCGACATAAAGGCATTATTACCGCTCATCGAACGGGCATACAGCCGCGCCTGGCGCTGACCTTCTCTCTCCGACGGCGCTTCGCCGGTGCCGCGCCGGTAATAATCGTAGGACCGGAAACCCAGATTGCTGAAAAGATTGAGAATGTCTTCCATCTGGCCGCGCAGAGCCATGAATTTTTCCATCTCTTCCATGGTGATGGCTTCCGCTCCCGCTTCCCATTTCGGGAAAATATCGCGGATAAAATCGCGCTCTTCCTGATGAAAGAAAATGTATTCATCCTCGCCCGGGATTTTCTCTTCGCGCAAATCCTGCATGGCCTGGGCCGTCCGGTCGGTAAATAAGCGTTCAAAAGAAAACCCCGGCCGGCGGTCGCGCCATTCCACGGGAAAACTTGAAAAAGCGGGATAAAGGGCCTTGGCTCTTTCCCGCTCGCGAACGTCCTCCGGATCCGAATAGCGGATTCGCCCCGTGAGATAATCATAAACCTGGCCGATTCGCTGATAAAAACGCCGGCTGCGTTCATAATCCGCTTCACTGCTGAAAAGTTCGCCTTCACGCACCTGCCATTGTTGAAGCACGGCTTCATCCGCAAGACCCTTTTCAAGCTCCGCCACGGGGAATCGAACGCCGTTCTGCAAAAGCTTCCGGTATTCCGTATACTCGATGCGGCCCTCGGCATCCGTTTCATGCCGGGCAATCCCGGTAATTTCGGCCGTACCGTTCTCAACCGGACGGTAAATCACCGTGAGCTGCGGCCGCCCGCTTTCCCCTCGCAGGGTCAGCGCTTTTTCTTCTTCACTCACCAGCCAGACATCCCGAACCGTGCCGGGGCTCCAGTAATCCAGAGGCGTTGCCGGATCCCGCTTGCGGTTCACCGAGCGAAAATCGATCCGCTTGTCCGGATTTTGCCCGTAGGTAAGATTCAGAAGCCGGGTCGTATTGGTCCGCCGATCCACTTCGGTCATGGCGGAATCTTTTCCCAGCAGAATGGCGCGGTATTTGTGAATCAGTTCCAGTTTTTTGCGGTGATAACGAAAACGCGCCTTGTCCGCCTCCCGCCGGCTGAACTCGGTGTGCCGGAAAAACCGGGATTTCGGAATCAACTCGGCGCCTTCCAGATCGCGTCCACGGACGCGGGCCAGTTTGCGTTCGCGATCGGGATCGGATTGGACCTCCAGCGTCCCGGGCAGCGTTCCTTCCACATCACCGCCTTCAGGATAAAGAATTCGGGAGATCCGGATCCGGTCGTGTGGCAGCGCCGCCAGCTCTTCGCCGGACCGTTCGGCATCTTTCGTCAGAACGGCGATGTAAAACCGCCGGCGGCGGATCTGATCCTCCACGTAAACGGCATCCCGGTCCCGGCCGGCCGATTCGGAACCGAACAGTTCATCCCGCTGCATATCGCTCAATTGATTGAAGCCGATTCCTTCTTCAATCCGGAATCCAAAGGCCCTCATTTGTTCCACGGCATCATCCGAAAATCCAAACCGGTCGGAGAATGCCATCACCAGTTTTCCGCCCGGACGCAGCAGCCGGGCCCCGTCGACTAATTTTTGACGGACGGAAGCGGCGCTTTCATCCCCTTCCTGATCATTTAAAGTAAAAAGCGAGGTAACAAGATCAAACTGGCCGTGATTTTCGGTTTCGCGCGCCATTTCGCCGAGGGAATTGGTTTCAACCTGATTCCAGAAATCACGGGATCCACGGCGGATCATGGCCGCCAGCACGCCGTCTTCTTCATCCTGCGGCAGACTGCGAATATCCGGAATCTCGCCCAGCGGATTCTGCTTTTCCGTTTGAGCCCGGTAAAACAATCCCAGCGGATGATCTTCAAGCACTCTCTCCGGCCGAAAATTCTGTTCAGAAAAATGATCGGTCAACCAGAGCGCGGCATGCCAGGCGGAGGTGGTATTGGAAAAAACGCTGTCCCGAAAACGGTTTTCAAGTTCCGGCGCGGTGATGCCTGCCGGTACCCGGGCATAGGCCCGGTAACGCGCATCAATCCGGCGTAAAAGTGACAAGATCGAACGCAGAAGCGGTTCCATCCGGCCACGGAGGCGCATCGCTTCCTGCATTTTTGTTTTAAGCCGCGGCCGGGCCGGCTCGGGTGCCGGCTGCGGTGCCGCTTCCTCTTCCCGGGCTTCGGGTCTTGAAGCATTCAAAATCGCGCGCGCCACATCATCGGCATCTTCGGGCGTCACTTCGGATGCCGGAATCTGCTGTAAAAATGTTGCGGTTTCGCGGTCAAGAAACCGGTTTTCTTCATCACTCAATCCGAGAATTTCCCGCGGCTCAGCCTGACGCCCGAATCCAAATACACCTGCGAGCGCCACATCCGGGTCCACATTGCTGTCCCATTCGCCGAGCAATCCGCTGAGCCCGGGCTGCACGATCCCTTCAACAAATTCCCGAATCCTGGGCGCATCCTCCATCCCTGCGGTTCGATGGAACTGTCTTAAATGATTCGCATGCTCCAGCGCGCGTTCGAGCATAGCACTCAGTTCCGCATTCCGTTCGCGAATCCCTTGAAGCTCCGCGCGCAAAGGAAGAACCGTCTCAGAAGAACGATAGAGATCCGCATGTTCCCGAAAACGCGCCGCCACAGCCGGGTAGCGCGAAACTTGCAGCTGCTCTCGTAGTTCGGCCGCCTGCGCCGCCAATTCCGTTTCAGTTCCTTCCCCCTGCCAGACGGGAAAAACCGGCC
The DNA here is from genome assembly GCA_964526065.1 of uncultured bacterium. Classification (GTDB taxonomy): domain Bacteria; phylum Omnitrophota; class Omnitrophia; order Omnitrophales; family Aquincolibacteriaceae; genus CAZGID01. Next base: position 14,582 of record CAZGID010000011.1, on the reverse strand, counting down.
GGAGTAACGACAGCCAGTCTTCAAGACTCCGCGACGCATCCAGCGGTCCCAGCAAAAGTGCTGCCGGTTCCGGAAACTCATGAAAAATCTCCTCCTCCATTCCCGGCACCCGGCCGCGGACCCGCGTCACGACTCCTGTTTCTCCGGCTTCCAGATGCAGCACCGCATTCCCCTGCTCATAGAAAGTCCGTTCCGCCAGCTGCATGGAGGCCATTTGATCCCGCCAGCTTTGCATTTCTGTTTCAGAATTAAAATGGAGCGGCTCGGCCGGCGTCCACGACTCCCGCCGCTCCGGTATTTTTTCATTTTCATTTGCATAAACAAAATTCTCGATACGGATCACGCGCCCTTCGCTGTCCAGATGCAAGATGAGCTCCGGAACGCCGCGTTCATCCCGCTCCAGCACCCGGCCCCGTTTGTCCTTGCGGTCGATGTAACGGAGGAATGTCCTCCGGCGTATTGTTTCAGAATAGAGCGTAGAGGCCTGATCCCGCCAGAAGCGCTCGACCGCAGCGTCGTCGGCAAATTCACTGCGGTCGAAAATCATTTCTTCTTCCAGCATCTCCAGATCATCGCGGATGGCGCGGGCATCCGGCAGAAACTGATAGCGGCTGACCCCGGTCACAATCCCTTCCAGTACAACCGGTTCCTCGCCGCGCTGCTCGGTTTCTGCCACACCAAACAACGCAAACGTCCAGATATTGTCCCCGGACTCCTCAATCATTTCGTCGATTTCATTTTCAGGAAGCGGATTTTCATAAACGTCACCATCCACCGGATTAAGCGTCCGCATTTCGAGATCTTCCCGTTTCCAGTCCGCATTGAGATGCGCCTCCTGCACAACCGCATGCCGCGTCTGACGCCGCCATTGCCCTTGCTCATAATGCTCCTGCGTCATCGTTTCAATCGGCAAGGTGCCGCCGGCGGCATCCACCGTCACGGTAACGGAAGGCTTGCTGTCCGCATAATAGGTACGGCTCAAAGGGCGTTCGCCGTATAAAACGCCTTCCAGGCCGCGCAGTTCCCCGGCTGACCAATTGACGTCCAGGGTTTCTCCCGGCATCAGAATTTCGCGGGTTTCGGTCATTTGGAGCTGTCCGTTTTCGACAAAGAAAATCTGAACGCCTGTGATTTCACCCGCCTCATTCGTCGTCACCTCAAATGCCGGGAGATCTTGTTCCAGAATCCGGTGCCGCGATGCCTGGATGCGTCCGGCATCGGTTTCCAGCGCGGATTCGATTTCTATGGCCTCCATCCTCCGCAAACCCCGGCGGATCACATGTTCGAAATAGCGGATCAATTCCAGATGACGCCGGAACAGATTGGAATAAACGCGGTGCGTCAAATCCATTCCAAGAATAATGCCGTAACGATCGCGAAATTCGCGCTGCGCCTCCGTATCCGCTGCAATTTCTCCTTCCTGATCGATGGTCTGAATCAGCGGATGCCGCAAAACTTCACCCGCCTGCTCGACCGCCGTTTCCAGCGCTTCGGAAGATTCATTCCAGGCATTCGGCGCGAACGAAACGGCTCCCACCCGCTCGCGAAATTCCGTACTTTCAATCATGGCGAGAATCACACTGGCTTTTTCCAGATACTGATAGAGACTGCGTTCGCGGCGCCCTTTGGCGAAAATATTGGTCGTAAAACCGAGATCGCGGTAAACACCGCGCCGGCTGAAAAACTGGCTGGAAAAATTGGCCTGAATCCAGCGACTCCGGAAGTAGCCTGCCGGATCGCCGAGAATCTGGAGAATCGTCCGCGGATCCTCAAGCCGGCGAAAAACCATCGCGGACTCGTCCCATTCATAATGCTGCAAAAACTTCAGCAGAAAAACGAGCTTCTCGACCCGCTTGTTTTCTGGAATATCGCGGCGCCACGCAAAGAGCCGCTCCACTTCACGCATGCCGACCTGCCTTAAGAAAGGAGGAATACTGTCGCGCTGATCCAGCGAAAGCGTATTCAGAATATGAAGAATTCTTTGATCTGGTCCGCGTGCGCCGTCCCCGCTCTCCTCCTCCATCTCTCTTGAATGCCGCTGCACCAATCCGCTTAAAGTATGGGGAGCATCCGGATAAACCGGATTCCGCTGAAGCTGATAAAGGAAAAGCTGGTGCGGCTCGACGGTGAATTCCAGATGGCGGCCCGCTTCTTCCGGTGTGAATACTTCAACGGCGGCCGGAGCGGCCTCATCGGTTTCCTCGGCCTCTTCCGCTTCTTCAGTCTCCGCGACGGCTTCCTGGGGTTGAATGCCTTCCTGCAGCCGGCGTTCTCTTTCAATCAAATCGCGGCGGACTTTGCGCTTCTGCCGGGCGGTCTCATGCTCCGCCAGATCGCGGATCAATTGTCTCTGAAATGCGGGGGAAATCTGCTGCCAGAACTGATCACGGCTGCCGCCGAAATATCCGAAGCGGCGAAAGTAATCAGCCTGACGCCGCACGCGACGCTGCTGCGCCTGATCTTCCAGCTGATGCAGCCGGGACAAAAGGCTCTCGGGGGTTCCCAATGCGGCCACGCTTTGCGCCGCCTCTTCCCCATAAACGGCCGCCAGATAATCGGGGATCCATCCTTCCAATATCAGTTGATCCAGAATAAGTTCAACTTCAACACCCGCCTGCTTACGTTTCTCTGCTTCCGCAAGAAGATTCTGCCAGCCAGGGGTCAAAGCTCCCGGTAAATTTTGAAGCGTTTCCACAATTGCGGTCGATTCAGAATCCTGAAGAAAAAGCCGCATCCGGCTGCGAAGGGCTGAAAGTTTCAGCAGCCACACCGCCTGGGCTTGATACGGATTGCCTGTATCCGTGAAAAGCACGGGCAGCCCAATGCCGGATGCCGCCAATACGGGCCGCGCCGTCAGCTGATACAACAAGGTTTCAATTTCATGCGCCAGCACGCGGCGTAAAAGGGGATCTTCCGCAGAAGCCTGCAGAAACTCTGAATTCAGAATCAATTTGCCCCGGCCGGCCTCTGAAGGCCATCCGGGCTCTTCACGTGCCGCTTTTGAACCCGGTGCCTGATAAAGAACCGCGGCTTCAGTGCCGGCCCGCACTTCGATCGAACTGAGCAAAGCCAGCTCCGCCGGCGTCCATAAATGCCCGGCGAGTTGCTCTCCCAAAATGGTTTCAAGGGTTTGCTGCGCGGCGGAATCCTGCAGCTTCTTGCCGCGCACCGCCCGGAAAACTTCCCGGCCGCGCTGTGTCCGGATTTCAAATTCAACCGTTTCCACCGTGCCGGTTTCCGCCGGCATGCCGGGACGAAGTTCGGAGGCGACCCGAGGCACTGCTTCATAGGCAGAAATGAAACGTGAAAGCAGCTTCCGGAATTCATCTTCAGCCTCCGCATTCAGCGCGATCGTTTCGGGAAGATCGGCCCACGCACTCCAGTCAAACGTCTCCTGGCCGGAAGCGGCGAGCAGCGTAAAGTCGGCTCCCCATTGCAGCACATCCCGTATCGCGAATTCATTGGCCAGAGCTTCGCGGTCCAGAGAAGCGAAGGGTTCCTGCGGCCGTTCGACCGCTCGCAGATCTAATGCCTGACGAACCCGGCGTGCCAGCGTTGCCGTCCGCATGAGCAGCGGTATAAATGAAGCCGGCCGCATTTCTCCGGCAAGCGCCGGCAAGAAAAAGTTTTGAAGACGAAACTGATACCATTCCCGGAAAATGTGCAGATCCGGATCTTTGACCTCGTCACGTTCCAGCGCTGCGATTTTCTCGCGCAACGCCTCGACGCGCTGCTCCCGGTCGCCCGCCTGCGAGAACAGACTGATTTCCCGCCAGGCTTCCGCCATCCAGGCCGCCGCATGGTTTTCTTCCGTCAAATCGCGTGCTTCAGAACGCGTCACCTCCTCCGGAAGCCGGATTCGTGCTAATTCAGGTTCCGGCATTTCAGGAATAACCCGCCCCTGGCGGTCTCTCTCGGTCGCATGTGACATAAGGGTGCGAAGGTTGTCTTCCACCCAATTCGGATCTTCGATCGTGTCTAATCCCCGGTAATGCCGGACAATCTTGCGGCGAAACTGCGCAACACCGTCATAGAGAAGCCGGCTCATCTCCCGAGAGATTTCCTGATCATAAAAATAGCCCTGGAAATAGCGGTGAACCAATTCGGCGCGCATCTCATCTGTAAACCGGTCGGGCGGAAAGAAATGGGCCATTGAGTAAGGCAGATTTAAAAATTCCCGAATACGGTAAAGCGTTTCCATGGAGACAGACATATCGCCAGGCACGGGAAACATCTGATCGAGATCATGAATATTGACCTCATCGCCTCCCACATAGCGAAAATTTTCGACATGCGAGTAGGTGTGAATCAATCCTTTTTGCTGAAGTTGACGGACGGTTTTTCCAACGGCATAAAACATCTGCAGCGCCGCCTCAACCGGCTGATCGACCGTCCGGATGTCATCGGCGTCTTCGATACCCAGAATTACAAATCCGGTTTCCTTTCCCTCGAACTCCATATCTTCCCATCGGCCGTAACCGAATGGAAAATCGGCATTAAAACCTTCATTGAAAAGCGCGCGCGTGACTTTGAATTCCTGCTTTGCACGCTCAAAAAGCATTGTGCCGGACGGACGGTTTTCCGTTGTCCGCGTGATGGGCAGACCTTCCGGGGTAAAGTCAATGCGGATGGGCGGGCGGCCGAAGCCGATGCCGAAATCTTCCATGATCGGCCGGGATATCCGGTCGGAACCGCGGTCCTTATAGATCACCCCTTTGATCTTGATTGCGCGTATGGTTCTGCCTTCGAGGACGACCGGTTCCGGAAGTTTGATCAAAATCGAGCGGCGGCCTGACAACTGGTCGTACCGCATGTCTTGCCATGTGACGGCCTTTTTGATCTGCGCAAGGATCGATTCCGGAAGAGCGCCGAAAGCGGCTTCATCAAAAAATAATTCCACTTTTTCAGAGCCGTCCCGCGCCTCAGGACGGTCTTCGAGCACCTCTTCTTCCGGACTGAGCATCGAAGCCTGCTGTAAGGAATCCTGCAATTTATGGGAAAGCCGAAGCAGATACGAAAATTGCTTTTTACCGTTCTGAAATTCGGGATCTTCGTTTTCGTCATAAACCAGATAGAGGGAGGAATCCAGCAGCACCGGCACCTGCTGGCTGACATAATGCGCCAGAGGCTGGCTGAGCCGGGACATGGCTTCCTCACCGGCCCGCGTCTTCTGCCGCAAACGCAGAAAGCCCAGACGGCGCGTTTCCTGAGTCTCACGATACACAGCTTCATCAACCACCATCATGCTGCGGGCTCTTTCCAGCGCGGGCAATATCTGACGGATCTCCTGAATTTCGAGCTCTTGAATATTTCCGTTTCTGTTCTGCCAGACGCGCGGCAACTGCTCGGCCGGCTGATCCGGAGTCAAATAAACATAGTACTGCGCCTGTTCATTGAGAAGTGCCTCCCGCGCCCAACTGTGCTGCTGCGATCTCCAGGGAGCGGTCGACATTCCGGGACGGGTTCCATAATGCACAATGGCCTCCGCCGATGTTGCCACACCGCTCGCATGCCGGGACTGGCGCACCTGAAGATCATTAGCCACCTCGTGAAACCCATAACGCAGACGGACACGCGGTTTCAAAATACGCGGCGCTTCTTCCCGAATAAACGGCCGTCCGTTGATTTCGCGGCCGTTCAACATGGAAGCCACACGGTTTTCAAGTGACTGCATCACCACCCCGGCTTCCGAAGCTTCCATTACAACCGGTGTTCCAAACGTAACATGAAGCGCCGGAGTCCGATTCACGAGTGTCAGAATCAAACCGGTCACAAAATTCACCCAACCGGGCCAACGAAAGCTGTAAGGCAAATGGCCGGAAGCCGCAAACGGAATTAATGGAACTTTTTCTTCGAGCGCAAGCTCGGCCACCGTGGGACGCCAGCTGCGCAATGCATTCTGCGCGTCCGGCTCTTTTGAACCGCCGGGGAAAATGGCCACCACCCGGCCTTTTCGCAACTCGGCCGCAATCTGAGCCTTGACCTCCTCCTTGTTCCCGCGCCGCTCAAGCGGAATCACCACATTCCAGTCAATGAGCCGCTGGGTCAACCACCCCAGGCGGTCTTTCTGTGCCAGAAAAATAGCCATTCGCCGCCGCCGGATCGCAAGCTTTGTCACGATAAACAGAGCATCAAACGCGCTGAAATGGTTGCCGGCCAAAATTGCCGGGCCTGATGCCGGAACATTTTTCTCTCCCTCCATTTTCACGAAATGGCCTGCAGTCAAGCGGAACAAGAACGCCCAGAAACGCAAAATCCACGGAAGGCTCCGATATTCCGTTTGACCTATGCGCTGCGATTTGGCGACGGGGCGCTCAACGGAAGGCATTTCAAAAAATTCCGGTTCGTCCGCAGCATCGCGAGCTTCGGGCCGGGCTTCCCTTTCTTGAAGCTGGCGCATCCACAAAACACCGCGCTCCGGAATTTTCATCGAATCCATTCCGGCCGCATTACGCGAATAAACCTGTCCGGATGAAGCCAGCAAAATGCGGTCCTCCGCTTCACCGGTTTCCAAAGATAAGCGAAGCCCCATACCTTTTCGGGATCCGGTACCAACCTGGCCCGCCAATGCGTCGGAAAGATTCATGCCATCCCCTGTATCCAGAACAATTCCATAAATGGAGTTATCCTTTCGCAAAATAGCCGCAATCCCATGGACGCCTTCACGTCCAATGCTTCCATGGATCAGGGCATTATCAATGGCGTGGTGCAGCGGGTTATCAAATTCAAGCATCCGGTTGTTCTGCCGGCGAAATCCGAGCTGAACGGCCATTTGGCGAATGATCCGGTCGGGTACACGTAACGGATCTTCACGGTGCGTAACATGTTCTTCCCAGTCTTTTCCCGTTAAAGATGTCACGACCGACTGATACCCGGCCGCTTCCAGACGCGCCCGGAGGTCCGCCATCTGTTCCGGCAGATCCGCGTCTTCTGCTTCAATGATGGAATCCCAAAATTCAGAAAAAATTTCAGCGGCGGTTTTAAAATCAGTCTCGGCATTCTCCCGGGACTCGGGGCGATCACCGGTTTGCCAAAGTTGAGCCCTTAGCGCCGCCGCAGCTTGCGCGTTAAAGGTAAAAAGCCGCAACCGAAAGTATTCCTGATGAAGCGCATCCAGACGCTTTCGAAGGTTCCGTTTTTGCGTTTCCGTGAGCCCTTCACCGTCGATTCGGCGACTTACTTGATCTTCATATTCCTCAAAGTTTGAAATCTGTATTTTTCCCTGAGCCCGAAAGGCAAGTTGCGCGGCGGCCGTGTCGACCGCCAATAGTTCCTCGACCGTTTGCAGCTTTACAAAACTGTGCATCAGATATCCATCCCGCTGGATATCGTGCAAAGCCGCCGTTTCTTCATCGACACCATTCTGGCGGAGCGTTTCAACCGCAATCTTGCTGAACTCCCGGCACAAACCGCAATCCGGGGATTCTACTGCCGCAAGCTTGAGGTACATCGGCAGGCCGATTTCTACATCTTCAAAAAGTGCAATAAGCCGGCTTAAACGATGCATTTCCGTCTGGATTGTTACAATGCGTTCTTGATGCGCGCGATAAAATTTCACAATGAATTCGCGACGAAATCCTGCGGACAGCGCCCCCTCCGCCAATTGCCGGTAAACGGTCTCCAATGCTGACCTTTGTTTTCCATACTCCTGCCAAAGAGAATGCAGATACGGACCTCTTTCCCAATCCCGGGCCTCGGGGCGTTCGGCAGACTCTCCCGCTTTGCGGACAATGTCGGTATCCAGCCGCTCAATCCACGGGCTCACAAAATCCAGAATGTTGCCTTTACTGCTCAGGGCCCGGAAGCTTCCATCCGCGGAACGGGATAGAACGAAAAGTGCCTCAATACTTAAATCATCAAGCCGGACCCGGAAAAGGGTCCCCGGTTCATAATCTTCCCAGGAGCCCTCCGGGCCGGTCAAAACCGTTTCGCGATCGCGAACCATCGCCTCCTGAATCAATTTGAGCAGGCGTACCATGGCCGCCTGAACCGCAGGCAGGTTCTCAATGCTGGCGCCCGCATCGGTCCGCCGGGTTTCCAGGGTTTGATAGATATCCTCCACCGAAAGCCGATGTTCCGGTCCCGTCAGGCCCGCCAGCCAGGCCAGTCTTTCGTCAAAATTGGTGAAGCGTTGATAAGCTTCGCGCAGCGTTTCATAGGGATCGCTGAGAAATTGATCGATGGTATCAGGCAAAGAGACCCGGCCGCGCGAATAAGCGCGGAATGCTTCCTCCAGCTCCAGCTGAAATATTTGCGGCAGCTGTCGCGGGGCGTGGCCGGCGGCCAGCAGGTCCGGTATCACCGGCCGAAGCCGTCCCAGCGCTCCATGCCATTCCCATTCCGGTTTGCTTTTTTGGAATTCCAGAATTTCGCGGACCAGCTCATCGCCATAAGATTGCAGCAGCGGCCCCAGAAACAAAGGAATCGATTCCTGGCCGGATTCATATCCGGCCGGTGGCGCCACGAGCGCCTGGTCTTCAGCGTAATTGTAAACAAGGGTGCGCGCATCATGAATGCGAATATCCAGCGGCAAGGCCAACGCCCACAACAGCCGCTGCTCCCGTTCAACCGCCTCGGCATTTCCGGCGGCCAGTTCTTCCCGGTGCGCCTCGCGCCACGCCCGGAACTCCGGCAGCAGATAATCGCGGGTCACCTGGATTAAGATTTCATTATCCACGGCCTCCACCCGATCATCGCTCAATTCTTCAAAATGAACACCAAAATGACGGAGGTGGTAAACACTTGCCGCAAGATACAGTTCGAAGGCGTCAAGACGCGCTTCGGGATCTTCGGCGGAAGCAATCAGATCAAAAATTTTCTTTTGTTCATTTACGTAGGGCAAGGGCGGCATGTATTGCTTTGCTGCCATAATGGCGTATCCCAAAAAACTGCCGGCCCGGACCTGCCAGCCATTCTCTTTCCACGACGTCTGAACACGGTTCACAATGCCGCGCTGGATTTCCGGATCCGAGATCTGATTCAGCATCAGACGAAACCGGATATACATTTCTTCCGTCAGATTGCGTAAGCCCGATATAAATTCCGGACGCTTGCGCAGCACCGGTGAATACCCGCTGGCACTTTCGAGCAAATCGGATAAACGGCGGCCCGTCGATTCAAAATATTCAACCCATTGGTCAGGACTCTTTCCCGCTTCCTGGTCCTCTTGCCGCGCTTCGGGCCGGTCAAAGCGGAAGATCACGGCGGGTTCCGTTTTCAAATGCCTCAAAAACGTTTTGGGTCCATGGATCCGCAGCACCATCCCGTCACCCGCTTCCGGACTGTCAACACGCTCAATTCGAATTGCCGCACCGATTTTTTGACCGCGACGAAAAAGATAAATCGATTGCCCCACCGCAAGCGGCCGGACCAGAAGATTCATCGTCTTTTCTTCCGCCTGATGCCGTTCATCCATTTTCAAGGTCTGCATGGGTAGCAGCCCGTCTGTTGGAAGATCCGTCCTCCGATTCCAGAGTTCTTCGGTATAGACCAGCGTCTTCTTATCGTCGACATAGAAAATCAGTTCATCGTCAGCAGTTCTCCGGATTCCCATGCGCAAACCATCCACGTTGCCATAAGCCGGAAGAACCAGGTCTTCTTCCGGAGAAAGGGCAAACTCTTCGGAACCGTTAACACCCCGAAAACGTTTTTGAACACTTCGCGCGCCCATCGACTGCTGGTTTAACTCGTCCAGAACCGGCGGCAGAGATTTGAGCCGCTCCGATATGGAATCCAGTTTTCGATCCGTCCGCACGGGATTGCCCTTGCGGTCCCGGCGGTATTCCTGTGCCGTGTTTCTTTTAAAGGCGAGCATCCGCAGTTGGGTCGCCCGGGAATGACGGAAGATCATCCCGGCAAGACGGTGCCGGCGGCCCTCCGTCACGGCATCATCCCGTTCCAGCTCGCCCCGGTCATCAATGCGGGTGAAATAATAATAAGGGTCGTCGATCGGAACCGCGATGCTGCGGAAGGACTTCTCGGTATCAATCCATTTATTCTGTAATTCGGCCAGGGTATGTGGCCCGAATTCTCCGATCAATATGATCTGATCCTCAGGATCCGCGGGACGCATTAAAACGAAGTCGGCAAGAGAATGATGCGGAACGCCGCCATCCTCCTTGATGCGCATGTCCCAATCCAGCAGGATCGCTTCCCCGTCCTCTCCATACGCGATAAACTTTTCACGAAACTCCGTTTCGGAAATTTCAAACGGAGCCAGAAAGTAAAATCCGAAAGCCTGAATCTCTCTGGCATATTCAGGAAAAAGTGAGGGCAGCAACTGGGCCCCGAGAATCTCACGCAAAATCCCTGTAGCCGCATCCGTAACTTCATCAACACTTTTCGGGTGATCTACCTCGAGCCCCTCAATGAAGGAGGAAAACAACGAGGGCGGAACATTGCCCAACACCTGCGGCGCCGGATCATTGGCAGAATGGTAAAAGAAGGGCAGCCGTACTTCTTCGGCGCCCAGCGGGATCAAAATACGCGGCCCGAGATAATCATCGGAATCAACCGACTTTTGTGCAAAAACAAGCGCATTTTTCCGGACGTCATAGAGAAAATGGAAGTGAAGCCTCTCATAACCGGTTTCGTAGGGATAGGACAATGTCACACGGTCATTAATCAAATAATCGGTTTTCCCGTCCGAGAGCGCCTGCAAGCGGCTCGTCCACTGTTTTGCAAGCCGGGCATCCATGCCAACATATCTTTTCCCGTCATAGGCTACCCAGCGGCCTTCGAGATACCCGCGCGCCAGGAGCCGGCGGACAATTTTTTCAATCCGGAATTCGCGCGCCTGCAAAATAGCCGTTTTTTCCTCGGGGCTCATGGTCCGGATCACCCGGCTCAGAATGCCGAAGCGCTCCCGGTAATCCTGGAGCAATCTAAATAAAACATCAACGCCCGCATCCTGATTCAGCGCCAGATTCAGCTGGTTATGGGTATTTTGCTCCACAAAAGCAAAGGCCGGCAGCCAGAATCTCTTTTCTTCTGTTGTCAACGAAGCTTCGAGGACCGACCTTAACTTTTCAAAAAGCGGCATAATCAACACATGCTCGGTAATATCGCGCCGCACGCGACGCGCCGCCGCATCCGGACCCACAGCCCCGTCTTCCATGGCCGCCATAATCTGGCGGGACCAGGCTTCTTCAAATTTTTTTAGCTGACCATCCGCCGCTTCCGTCTCTTCCTGTAAACTTCCCGCGACCGTATCCAGCAATTCCTCCAGTTCCTCTTCCCGCGATTCCGGCCTTGCAAAAAGATTTTCCCACGGGGAGGCGCCGCTCAATTCTCGCCTCCACCATTCTTGCGGAAACACAGATTCGTCCCACGCGATTTCCTCGTCAAGGGTCTGACGGACATAGCCGTGAGCGGTCATGTTCATGTCATAAACAAGCCGCGCATGTTCCAGATCGATTCCGGGCCAGCGCTGGGCAATGGCGCCGGAGACCGGACTCAAAATGACCTCGAATTCATGCTGGTGAGCGTAATGTTCCAGCGCGGCTCTCAAAACCCAGCGCCAATCCTCATATTTCTTTTTAAACATTTCGTCCTGCTGCAAATGGCGGTAGGCATCGCTCTGCAATTCACTCACGACCAGCGCTTTCCGGCCATCGACCGTCCGTTCATAAAATTCGACATAAGCCAGGGCATCAAAAAGATGCGACGAAGGGATTAACTGCTTTTCTTTGTCTTGTGTGCCTTCAGGAAAAATCGCAAGAATCCGGGCATCTTCAAGCGAACGGGCCAGCGGCGGACGGCTGGCCGCATAAGGCACCACGCGGACGCGTCCTTCAAACAGATTCATCGCCGGTGTGCTATCAGCTGCCGGATTCAAATAGTAAATTTCACGGGTAATTTCCGGACTCTGGAAGCGGTTGAAAAACCAGGTTTCGAAAAGCAGGCGGATCACCGGAAACTGCAAGCCCAGCTGACGAAAGGTTTCACTGATAATGCGATGGGCCCTGGGCATGGCTTCTTCATCCAGATTCAACAAAAACGCAGCGACCAGCACCGGTGAAATCCGGTTTTCATTTAAATAACGGAAAAGTTGTTCCTGAATGCTGTAATTCAGTTCCGTCAGGCGTGTTTCAAGCACTTCGGGCGCAACGCGTTCCCGCGGAGCAAGTTGGGCATTGAACATTTGTGCCAGCGCCTTCACCGCATCACCGCCCTGCTCCCGGCGGGCTTCCGGCCGGCTTCCTTCACGCAGAAAAATCTGATAATCGGGATGCTTTGAAAAACCCTGCTGAGGCAGCATCCGGGCGGCTTCAGGGCCCAGCGCAATGAGCGCCCCCTGTGGGGCCAGCCGTCTCTGAAATTGCCCCGCTACGGCGGCAGTCTGAGCCGAATCCAGATAGCGCAGTACGTTATTGAAAAAAATGAAATCGACTTTTTCTTCGGAATCCAGATCCTGCAATCCTTCATACCCGTTTGCCACAAAGTTTCGGCCGCTGGTCCAGGATTCCAGCCAGGGCCGCCATTCGGGATTTTCAAAATCCGGTGTCAGAAGGTAACCGCCGCTTTCAGGTGCAGCCCGAAAAAGAGAATTAAAATGCTTCCGAATGCGGGCTTCATCGGCATAGGCTTCTTCGACCGGAGCATCCAGAAGCGGACTGCGGCTGAAAAATCTCTCAAGGTTTTCCTGGGCGGCCGGACGGGAATAAACCAGCTGTTCTCGTTGAAACAGTTCAAAGAGACGGTTTCCTGAATCGGCAATCCGGAATTCGAGCGGGATTTCTTCCAGCGTACGGCTCTCGGCGTCATAAGCGGAACGGATCAGCGCCAGCAAGGTTAAAGGTTCCTGAAAAAAGGAAGGTCCGGCCAGATCAATCCGGATGGGTTCGGAACCGCCGGCGCGCAGGCGGTTTTTGAGAGCGGCATAAAACCACATCAGCTCCGGAATATGCCGGAAAAATTGAGTGGCTTTATTTTCCAGCACAATGCCGGTCGTTTCGAGAATAAAAGCATCCAGCTGCTCTTGAAGTTCACGCATGGCCGGCGCATCATAGGCCAGAGCCCGCTGGAGTCCTTCCAAAACGCCGGCAAAAGAGCGATGTCCTTCTCGTTCGGCAAAACGCTGCAGCTCGTCGCCGTACTGCCAAAGCACCGTCTCGCCGCCGCCCGAATAAGATCGCTGCCAGCCCGGATGTTCCAAAGCTTCAATGACATCACGCGCTTCTGCCTCTCGCGCTTCCCGGGCCTCGGGCCGGAGATAAACTTCAACAGGAAATTTGTCCGCATCGACCCAGTTCAACTTGACCGTGGCATGAGATCCCGGTTTTTCACGTAACTCCTCCAGCGATTTATTCACGCGCAGAAAGGGACGCGTGCGCGTGTTCAACTGCGGATAACTGGCATCCGGATGGGTTTTACGCGCGAGGGCTTCAAGCTCCTGAAATTCCTGTTCGGTGAAATGGACGCGCCCGGGCAAATCAAAAACCATATGCGTGACGGATGCCGCATGCAGGCGGTTAATCAGCTTTTTTTCGGATTCATTGAAATTAAATTCCGGACCGGCGCCGAATTCTGCCATCCGTGCTTGCTCATCCGCTGGAATCGAATCCTTCCAGTACTGATAAAAATAGCGGCGCGCCACCGTTTTGCCGCCGCCATGCAGTTTTCCGTCAAAGCGCTCATGCAGCTCTGCGGGATCGGGAATATCGAGCTGCCCGCCGGAAGTCCGGTGATCATACAAAACAATGACCGGCGTTACCGGATCGCTCAACCGGGGCACATCCTCCTTTTTGATTTCAATCAACTGCGGGCCGTCTTGCCGGCCCCGCGTTTCCGTGCGGATCCAGAGCGAGCGCCAGCCGCGCGTTCTGCCCTCCTTGTCCGTTTCCGCTGACTTGTAATAGCGGTAGGCGGCCGGCACAAAATTCACATTATTGACATAGATACGCAAGTCATCGATGTCCAGACCCGGCAGCGCTTCCTGCCGGGACAAAGAAGAATGACTCACCGTCATGAAATACACTTTCAGTCCTATTTTGCCGGGCTCGGTCTGCGCATCCAGAATTTCCTGCAGCCTTTGGAAGATGTCCGGCGCCAGATTCGGCATCTCGGTCAGGTCGGAGGCGGGTGTCTGGCCCAGGCGGCGGAGTATTTCACGCCCCGCAATAGAAATCAGCCAGTCGGTTTCTTCCGCCAGATGCCGCTCGAGATCCCGGATGGTCTGGTCCCTGAGTGCGGCATCAGAACTGTTCGCTGTAATTTCACCCAGCGTCCACAAAGCCAGATACCGGACCCATTGGTCCGGATGCTTGAGCCAGGCAATTAAATAGGGATAACTTCTTTCTCCGTGCTCCGCGAGCACCTCGGCCGCACGGACACGCACGGCGCGAACGGGATGAAAGAAAGCTTTCCGGATCTGGGCATCGGCGCTGGAAATAAACCCCTCTCCAATCTGTCCCAGACTTTCCACTGCGAGCATGGCAATATCCGGATCATCCAATTGCAGAATATCGCTGTAAATTTCGACCAGCTGATAACGGGCCGGAAGTGCGCCGATGCCGATATCAAACAAAACAGGATTCCGCATCGGCATTTCCTGCAGGGCTTCCATCAGCGTCATCGCAATC
>CAZGID010000010.1:0-25862 GCA_964526065.1 uncultured bacterium | reverse complement strand
CCGATGACGGATGCGGAACGCGAGCGGGTGCGGCGTCTGCTGGGCGGGCATGCCGGGAAATGGACCGAAATTGTGCAGGCCTATTATCCTGACGGAATTGCGATGATGCATGATGTGGCCTCCCGCCGCCAGATTCCATTTCTGGATATGAATCAGGTGTTGAGCCGGTATCCGCCGCTGGAAATTTATCATGACAATGTCCATTATTCGGAAGAGGGCAATACGGTCATCGCCCGGGAACTCTACCAGTTCCTGAAGGTGACAGGCACCTAAAAAGGGGACAGGTAGAAGAAGCATGTTATTTAACAGCCTGACATTCTGGATTTTCTTTGTGCTGGTGTATGCCGGCTACCGCGTTCTGGATACAAAAGGACAGAACCGCTGGCTGCTTTTGGCCAGTTATATTTTTTACGGGGCCTGGGACTGGCGTTTTCTTTCGCTGATTTTTGCCTCGACGGTTCTGGATTATGCGATTGCGCGGTGGCTGGTGCGGACCGACAAGGAACCGGCGCGAAAGGGGCTTGTGTTTTTGAGTGCGGCCGGCAATCTCGGCATTCTCGGCTTCTTCAAGTATTTCAATTTTTTTGCCGACAGCGCGGCCGGACTTTTATCGCTGGCGGGTTTTTACCCCGACCGCATTACGCTGGAAGTCATTCTCCCGGTGGGGATTTCCTTCTACACTTTTCAGACCCTCAGCTACACCGTCGATGTGTACCGGCGCAAAATGGAGCCGGTCCGTGATTTCGGCAATTTTGCCTTGTTTGTGGCCTTTTTCCCGCAGCTGGTCGCGGGACCGATCGAGCGGGCCGAACGCCTGGTGCCGCAGATTGCGCTGCCTCGCACCCTGACGTGGGACAAAACCGCCAGCGGTTTCCGCTTGGTGGTTTGGGGACTTTTCAAGAAAATCGTGATCGCCGATAACATGGCCCGCGTGGCGGATCTGGTTTTTTATCCGGGCGCGACGCCGTCCGGCCTCTGGGTGCTGGCCGGAACCTACGCCTTTGCGCTTCAGATCTACGGCGACTTTTCGGGGTATTCCGATATGGCGCGCGGCATTGCGCGGATTTTGGGATTTGAACTCTCGGTAAATTTCAAAAGTCCGTATCTGGCGACCAATCCTTCGGATTTCTGGAACCGCTGGCATATCACGCTCTCTTCCTGGCTGCGCGATTACCTTTACATTCCGCTGGGCGGCAACCGCCGGGGCACGGGACGGACGCTGGGCAATCTGATGACGACGATGATATTGGGCGGCCTGTGGCACGGCGCTTCGGTGATGTTTATTCTGTGGGGTGCTTATCACGGGTTGCTGCTGGCGGTGTATCATACCTGGAATAATTTTCACGGAAAAATGCGGACGCCGCCCCGGGGGTGGGGCCGCGCGGTCCGGATTCTTCTGATGTTTCATTTGACCTGCATCGGCTGGATATTTTTTCGCGCGGTCTCGCTGGAACAGGGGATGGCGATGTTTCGCGCGCTGGTGCTGGATTTGAGCCTGATGCCGTTGATTTCAGTGGTGACGTATTCCGGGATCACGCTGGTTTTGACGGCGGCGGGCATCGGGCTTTTGATTTTCTATGCCGCCCGGCTGGACAGTGCGTTCGGGAATGCCGCGGACGTCCATAGTCCGCGACCTCCAGTGCCGGATTATGGAAATCCGGCCTGGAATGACCGCTGGCAAAAATGGCCGCTTCCGCTAAAATGGTTGGCCGGTGCTGGAGTCATCGTTCTTTTTGTTTTCGGAGCCGTTCTGGAAGCCAACCAGTTTATTTACTTTCAATTTTGATGCCTTCGATTCCCAAACTGGATTTTAAACTTTTTCTGCGCGACTGGATTTTCCAGATCCTTTTTGTGGTCGCCGCCTGGCTGGTGCTGACCAGCGGCGCGTTTGTCATCTCCCGCGAAACCTACGAATATTTTTCATCCCACCGCCGGCTGCACATGGCGCTGCTGCATGGCGGCATCGCGTTCACGGCCCTGCTGACCTGGTGGCGCTGGTCGATGGATGCGGCAAGTTTTGCGCGGCTGGAGCCGTTTGCCTCGCTCCACCGTTTTGCGCAATTGCCGGCGGTTGTTTCCGTCGGGATCCTGTATGCGGCCTATGCCGCGTTTCAGTGGATTTCGCTGATTTTTCTCCACAGTGGTTTCGGGACTTCGCTCTGGGATCTGGGTTTCAATGACCAGATCATCTGGGGCACGGCGCACGGCCAGTTTCTCACCATTTCAGTGCGCGGCGGTTTCAGCGAGTTCGGAGAACATTTTCGCCCCATCATGGCGCTCCTGGCGCCGGTTTACTGGGTTTCCAACAGTGTGAATGCGCTGTTTTTTGTGCAGTGTTTTCTGATCGCTGCCTGCATTCCGCTGGTCTACGGCATTGCACGCGAGAACCGGCTCCCGCATGCCGTTTCTCTTGCCCTGGCGGCGGCTGTCTTTTTTTATCAGCCGATGCGCAACGGCATTCTCTTTCCGTTTCATCCGCAGACTTTTGCCGATCCGTTTCTGTTGGCGGGATTTTATCTGATGCTCAAACAGAAGCGGTGGCTCTCGCTTCTGCCTTTTCTGCTGGCGCTGCTCTGCAAGGAAAACATCGTGCTGGAAGTTTTTGGAATCGGTCTTTTTTTCTTTTTCCGCCGCGAGCGGTTTGGCGCGGTGATTGCTCTACTGGCGATTACCATTCTTCTTTTAAATACGCAGGTGATCGAACCCATGCACCGCTTTGATTACAAATGGAACAAGTGGGGTTATTTCGAGCATTTTACCGATCCGTCCCTGGCTTCGTGGATTGAACTGGGCGGCAAATTGCTGGCGCCGAAATTATTTTTCTTTCTCTTTCTGGTCCTGGGGCCGGTTCTGTTTCTCCCGTTACGGGCGCCGGGCTGGGTCTGGCTGCTGGGGCCGACGCTGGGCGTTCGCATCCTGAATGACTTTCCGGGATTTCGCATCATCACGGCGCATTACACCGCCGGACTCAATGCGCTGATTTTTATTGCGGCGGTTTACGGCCTGGCGCGTTTGTATGATGAGGAAGGCGGGGAGAGTGATCGTGAAGGAATCGCGGGTTTTCTGCGGCGGCATGCGGCCGGCACTTTGCTGGTCGTGGGACTGCTTTTCTCCGGCGTGCCGGATTTTTTTCATTTTGAAAATCTGGCCTGGGAGGCCTCGGCGCCGAAGAACCAGCAAATTGGCGGCGTTTTGAATGCTGTCCCGGAAGATTATGCCGTGGTTTCGACGCAGACCTTTCTGGCCCAGATGACGCACCGCATGCATTTGTTCGGGTTTGACACCGTTCGGGAGAATTCCCCGTACGAACCGATTTACCGGAATGCGGATCTACTGGTCGTGGATCACGGGCGGTTGCAGACGAATGAAAAAGCGGTGCTGGATACTTACCGCGAGCGGGGATACCAGACCGTTTTTGACCACGCGCCGCTCGAAATTCTCGCGCGTCCCTACTTTCCCGCGGATGAGCTGGAGGCTCTGCGTCAGAAATGGCAAACGGCTGTGGAAAAGCCGGATATTCCGTACCGGAAAAAAATCCGGTTTATTTACAAACGGCTGCTGATTGCAGGCGCGATTGGAATTGCGCTCTGGCTGGCGGTGCGGGGATACCGGTCCGCCCAAAGGTGACAGTCACCTTTTTAGGTGCCTGTCACCTTTGAAGACCTTGGAAGGACGTGGCGGCGGAACAGCCGGTCGAGTAGAGGGCCGGGCATCCACTGCAGCAGGCATGCGATCAGTTTCCACCGGCGCGTCACATAGACTTTTCTTTTTCCCTTTTGAATGGCCTGCCAGATTTGTTTCGCCACGGTGTCCGGCGACGCCACCCAGAACGCTTTGCCGCTCCGTTTCCGGTCTTCGATCATCCGCGTATCCACAAAACCCGGGGCAATATCGGTGACCCGAATTGTGGCCGGCAGACGCTGACGCAGGCCTTCCAGATAATTCACGAGAAAGGCTTTGGAAGCGCTGTAGGCGGGATTGCGTCCGTTGCCGCGCACGGCGACGATGGAGGTGACGCCGACGATGTGGCCCGAGTTTTGCCGCTGAAAGATTTCCACGGCCGCATCAATCACCGCGATCGTGCCGGCCACATTAATCCGGATCAAGTCCTGTTCAGCTTTCCATTCCGGCAGCGAGGGGGATTTATCAATCGCTGCATTGGCGATCAGGATGTCGAGGCCGCCGAGCTGACTGGCCAGCCGCTCAAAATTCTGGCGGGCTTCATCGGGCTGGGCCAGATCGAGGTAGTGAATGCACGCGCCGGGTAATTCTTTTTGCAGGGCCTGAAGCCGTTCCATGCGGCGTGCGGCGAGACCCAGGTGGCAGCCTTGCGCGGCCAGATGCCGGGCCAGTGCTTCACCGATGCCGGAACTGGCACCCAGAATGAGGACGCGGAGAGAAGATTCCATGCCGCGCATCATAGGAAAGAAATCCCGCAAGATCAAGAAAAGCCGATGGATTAGGCGATGAAGCGAAAGTTCGTCCGCCGCGAGTTCCGCAGGACCGCAGGTCCGAGGACTGTTTGAGCGCCGGACAACTTTCGCACAATCGTGATTAAAAGATTTTAGAAAGTTATCTTTGAAATCGAACTTTATAGATCAATAACGATCAATAGTTAGCTTAATGGGGGATTTTCGGGCGCAAAAAGGAGGCCCGCGAACAGCCGCAATCACTTATCGAGAAAGAAGTTGTGTTTAATGCCGATTTACGTACAATAACCCCTTAATAATTTGAGCCGCCGGAGTCTTTATCCGGCATTCCTTTTCATGACTCTTAGCACATCCGCAAAACCGAAAATTTGCCTGGTCACACCTCCTTCGATCTTCCTTCTCGATGAACGGGTGTTTGTCAGCCTCGGCATCCTGAAAGTCGCCTCCGTTCTCGAACAGGCCGGGTATCCGGTCGAAATGCTCGACCTTTCCGGCATTCAGAATTACGAAGAAGCGCTGCGCGATCACATCCGCTCTTCTGATTCCCAGATGTACGGGATTACGTCCACCACCCCGCAGATGCCCGCAACCGCTCAGGTGGCACGCATCATCCGCGAGGAACAGCCGTTTGTCCGTCTGATTCTTGGCGGACCGCATGTGACCCTGGTGCATTCGGCCCTCAAGAAAGAAGAGAGCGAAAAGCGCGCCGGACGCGCCACCAAGGCCATGAAGTCCATGATGGCTCTTTTTGATGTGCTGGTGGTCGGCGACGGGGAAGAAGCGGTGTTTGATGCGCTGCAGCCGGAACCGCCGCGCATTGTGGATGCCAATGACCGGAATTCGCCGTTCTTTTTGAATAACCGCAAGCTTGAAGACCTGCCGTTTCCCGCGCGGCATCTGGTCGATATGAAAAGTTATCATTACACGATTGAAAAGCATCAGGCGACCAGTTTGATCGCCCAGCTGGGCTGCCCGTTTGAATGCGGTTTTTGCGGCGGCCGCAAATCGCCGATGCTGCGCTACATCCGCACGCGCAGTTCGGATAACATCGTCGATGAAATCCGCCATCTGCATCAGACCTACGGGTACACCGGCTTCATGTTTTACGATGACGAACTGAACGTCAATCCGCGCATGGTCGAGTTGATGAATAAGATTACCGATTTGCAGCAGGAACTCGGTGTGGAATTCCGGCTGCGCGGTTTTGTTAAGTCGGAACTGTTTACCGAAATGCAGGCGCAGGCAATGGTGCGTGCGGGATTCCGCTGGCTGCTGACCGGATTTGAATCCGGAGCGCCGCGCATTCTGACCAATATTAACAAAAAGGCGAACCGCGAACAGAATACCCGCGCGGTCGAGATTGCCAAAAAGAACGGTCTGAAAGTCAAAGCCCTCATGTCGATTGGGCATCCGGGCGAAAGCCGCGAAACCATCATGCAGACGCATGACTGGCTGCTGGAAGTGAAACCGGATGATTTTGACGTGACGATTATCACGACGTATCCCGGCACGCCGTATTATGACGATGCCATATTGCACGATGCGGAAAAACATATCTGGGCCTACACCTATGAAAAAACCGGCGACCGCCTGTACAGTTATGAACTCGATTACAATCAGGTGGCGGATTACTACAAAGGCGATCCGGACGGCGGTTACCGCGCTTATGTCTACACCGATTATCTTTCTTCGGAAGAACTGGTGGAGCTGCGCGATTATGTTGAGCGCGATGTCCGCCGCAAACTGAACATTCCCTTTAATGCCGGTGCGGCGGCAATCCGTTACGAGCATTCGATGGGGCAGTTCGGCGGCAAACTTCCCGAGTTTATTCTGCGTTCTTCGCTGGAACACGGCGGCGTCACGCTTCCGCGTCACAAACTCAAAGCTTCTTCCTGACGGTTCTCCCTTGTCTGCTTCGCGTCTTCCGGGCAGATTTTTGTCAAATCCGCACGGGAAGTGCGAGGGCCAAGGCAGCCCTCGCCTTCCCAGAGCTGAAATTGTCATCCTCAACTACCGGGGCAGGGATCTTCTGCCCGAATGCCTTCCCAGCATTGTCCGTGCGGCCGAAGCGGCGCGTACGCCCACCGAAGTGGTGGTGCTGCATAATCCGGGCGGCCCCGAAGAAGAAAGCGGGCTGGATTACGTGCAGAAAGCGTTTCCCCGGGTACGGATTGTCCGCGCCCCGGAGAACCTTGTGCTGGGGTCCTACAATGACTATGTCCGGAACAGCCGCGCGGCAGTGGTGATCCTGCTCAATAACGATATCCGTGTTGCCGAAGATTTTGTCGATCCGCTGCTGGAGCGATTCGAAGCGGATCCGGCGGCATTTCTGGTGGCTCCCCAGTCGCGGTATTTCAACGAACCCGCACGCGTCGAAGCGGGCCGCTCGAAAGGCGGCGTGCGTTGGGGGCTTTTTTGGTGTGAGGCGCGCTACCCAGGCTATGAAAAAGATGCTTCCGAACCGGGGCCGACATTCTCTTCCGGCTTCGGCGCTTTCTCGCGCGAAAAATTTGCGGCGCTCGGCGGTTACGATTTGCGTTATCTGCCCGGCATCATGGAAGATGTGGACCTGTGTTACCGCGCCCGTCAGGCCGGATATCATCTCTATTATGAGCCCCGGAGCGTGGTTTATCATATGGGGCAGGCGAGTTTTCGCCGGGAGTTCGGCGGCGAACGCACACGCGAACTGGCGTGGCGCAATACGTTTTTGTTTATGTGGAAAAATTTTCGTTCTCCTTTTTTCTGGATCGCGCATCTCGTGTTTCTTCCGCTGCGATTTCTGCATGCGGCTTTGCGCGGCCGGCCCGAACTCATGCGCGGTTTCCGGCAGGCGATCCAGAAACTGAAAACCTGTAAGAGATCCTCGTGATGAAAATTTCATTTTCGCTGCAGTCTTTTTTCTTTTGGATGCTGGCGCTGTTGTGGTTTTCGATGACCTTTTCCAACGCGCTGATCGAAATTTCCTTTGCGGCTGCGCTGGGGGCGTGGCTGATTTTGCGCTGGAAGGACGGAACCCTCTGGCGTCCGGCGCTTCCTGCCTCGGTGCTGTTGCCGCTGGCCGGATTTGTGCTGATCAGCGTTGCTTCCTATTTCTGGTCGGAGGCAAAAGACGCCAGTTTTCGCGGCATTTTCAAAATTTTGCAGCAGGTCGCGACTTTTTATATCGCCGCCGATGCCTTCCGGCGTCCGGAAGACCTCGGCCGGTTTCGGAATATTTTTGTCGCGGTGCTGGCCTTCACGGTTTTGAATGGTCTCGTGCAGTATTTTTTCGGCCGGGATCTCCTGCGCGGTTTTGAAGGCGAGTTTTCGCATGCGGGGATGCGTATTACGGCGTCATTCGGAGCTTACGGGCTGCTCGCCGCTTTCCTGATGATGAATCTGCCGGGCATGGCCGGGCTGACCTGGCAGACCTGGCTGCGGAAGGGGAATCGGGGAAAACTGCTTTTTCAGGCCGCGGTTCTGGCCGGCGGACTCTGGGTGTTGTTTGCCACGCGCTCGCGCGGCGCGTATCTTGCCTTCCTGGCGGGCTGCTTTCTTTTTCTGATATTAAAAAAGCAATATCGTCTGCTGGTCTGGTTTTTTGTTGCCGTACTGACCGTGATCACCCTGATGCCGCGTTCCATGATCATCCATTTTGATTCCGATTTCCGGGAACAATCGCTGGTGGAACGTTATTACCTCTGGGGACGGGCGGTTCACGTGATTGAAGCCCGGCCGTGGACAGGAACCGGCATTAATACGTATGCGCGTGTGCATGCGAAGTATGACAAGACCCAGAACTGGCGCGTTCGCGATTATTATGCGCATAACGGATATCTGCAGATGGCGGCCGAAACCGGATTGCCGTGCCTGTTTCTGTTTCTTTTCTTTCTGGCTTCCTATTTCCGGGCGCAGACACGCGGCGCGCGGGCGCTGACGGATGCGCGAGAGCGGTTCTTTGCGACCGGTCTCCGTTACGGAGCGTTGAATTTTCTTTTTTATGCCATGGTGGACACGGTTCTGCATAATTCCCACGCCGTTTTGATGTTCTGGTTTTTGCTGGGCCTTGGCTGGGCTTTCGTGAAGAGGAGCGAGGCTTAGGAACTGACTTTTGAGGGGAGATATGCTACCATTGCCCTCTATTTTCCTGACCGGAACTTACTTGAACTGACACCCTTATGAAAATCCTGGGAATTTCCTGCTTTTACCATGATTCGGCGGCGGCGCTTCTCGATGACGGGAAGATTCTGGCCGCGGCCCAGGAAGAGCGTTTTACCCGCCGCAAGCACGATTTTTCCTTTCCCGAAAACGCCGTCCGTTACTGCCTTCAGGAAGCCGGGATTACCAGCAAGGAACTGGACCTGGTGGTTTTTTATGACAAGCCGTTTCTGAAGTTTGAACGCATTCTCGAAACTCACCTGGCCTACGCGCCGCGCGGGCTGGCCTCGTTTCTGCAGGCGATTCCGGCCTGGATCAAACAGAAACTCTGGATCAAGGAACTGATCCGCGAGGATCTGGATTATGAAGGGCAGATTCTTTTTCCCGAACATCATCAATCGCATGCCGCGTCCGCCTTTTATCCGTCTCCTTACGAAGAAGCGGCCATTTTGACCATGGACGGTGTGGGCGAGTGGGCCACCACCAGTTATGGCGTGGGGAAGGGAAATGAAATTCAGCTGCTGGCGGAAATCCGTTTTCCGCATTCATTGGGTCTGCTTTATTCGGCGTTTACTTATTACACCGGTTTTCGCGTGAATTCCGGCGAATATAAAGTGATGGGGCTGGCACCCTATGGTAAGCCGGTTTACAAAGATGTGATTCTCAAAGAGCTGATTCATTTGCGGGAAGATGGATCTTTTCGGCTCAACATGAAATATTTCGACTACTGCGCGGGATTGCGCATGACGAATGCCTGCTTTCATCGACTGCTGGGCGGTCCGCCGCGCAAGCCCGAGTCGCGGATTACCCAACGGGATATGGATCTGGCCCGTTCCATTCAGGATGTCACCGAAGAAGTCATGATCAGAATCGCACGGCACGTCCATCGTGAAACCGGCATGAAAAAACTCTGTCTTTCCGGCGGCGTTGCGCTGAATTGTGTGGGAAATGGCCGTGTGCTGCGGGAAGGGCCTTTTGAATCCATCTGGATTCAGCCGGCGTCCGGTGATGCCGGCAGCGCTTTGGGCGCGGCCTTCTATGCCTGGCATCAATACCTCGGTAAATCCCGCCAGGTCGACAATCAAAAAGATGCCATGCAGGCTTCCTATTTGGGACCCGCTTTCAGCGATGAAGATATCCGTTCCTTTCTTGAAAGCCGTGAGGCTCCATACCAGCTTCTCAGCGAGACGGAACTGCCGGAGAAAGTGGCGGATCTGCTGGCGGCGGAAAATGTGATCGGTTGGTTTCAGGGTCGGATGGAATTCGGGCCGCGGGCTTTGGGCGCGCGATCCATTATCGGCGATGCCCGCTCTCCGAAAATGCAGGAAGTGATGAATCTCAAAATCAAGTTTCGCGAAAGCTTCCGTCCCTTTGCGCCATCGGTGCTTGAAGATAAAGTGCAGGACTATTTTGAACTGAAGGGGAAAAGTCCGTACATGCTGCTGGTTGCTCCGGTCAAAGAAGGCGTTCGGTTGAAATCGGAATCGAACGGGGAAGCCACTGGAATTGAGCTGCTCAATCAGGTGCGTTCCGTGATTCCCGCGGTCACGCATGTGGATTATTCGGCGCGCGTCCAGACGGTGGCGCCTGATACCCACCCGCTTTATTACCGCATGATCCAGAAGTTCAACGAGAAATACGGTTGTCCGGTGATCATCAATACTTCCTTTAATGTGCGCGGGGAACCGATTGTCTGTACGCCGGAGGACGCTTATCGCTGTTTCATGCGGACGAATATGGATTATCTGGTGCTCGGCCGTTTTGTTCTGGCTAAAAAGGACCAGAAGCCGCTCGAGAAAGATACCGACTGGAAACGCGAATTCGGGCTGGATTAAGATGACGCTTACGGAAGAATTCAAACAAATCGAAATGAGTCCCAGGAAATACCGGGAGTTCGGTCTCCTGGTTGGCGGCGTTCTGCTGGCTTTGGGTGCGTTTCTGATCTGGCGCGGCCGCGCGGGCATTCCGTTTGTTTCGGCGGGCGCCGTCCTCATGGTGCTGGGCGTACTGGTTCCCGTCCTGCTGAAGCATCTCTACCGCCTCTGGATGGGGCTGGCGCTGGTTCTCGGCTGGGCGGTTTCGCGCGTCCTGCTGAGTGTTCTTTTTTATGCGGTCGTGACGCCGATTGCGTTGATCGCCCGACTGACCGGAAAAAAATTTCTGGAACTGGAATTTCCCGGCGCAAAGCAGGAAACTTACTGGTACCGCCGTCCGGGGAAGGATCAACCGGCGGACTGCGAAAAGCAGTTTTAGCACCGGCCGCCGGTGCGCCCGCCACTGCAAAGGAGATGATATGGGAAAAATAGCCATTATTCGTGAATTCTGGGATTTCCTGAAAGTCCGCAAGAAGTGGTGGCTGACGCCGATCGTGCTGGTTCTGGTGCTTTTAGGCGCGCTGATCGTCTTCACTCAGGGTTCTGCGCTCTCACCGTTTGTTTACACCCTTTTCTAGCCGCATTGAAGAAATTTTTACCGTTTTACCGGTTCAAGAATCCTTTCAAGCGAGCGGCCGTTCTGGCGGTGGATGTTCTGGGTGCCGTCGTTTTTTTTCCGTGGCGGATTTTTCGCCGACGTCTGAATCCCGAGACAATCAAAAAAATTCTGGTGATCCGGGTGGATCAAATCGGAGATGTTGTCATGGCCCGTCCGGCGATGGCCGCACTCCACCGCCGTTTTCCCCATGCCGAGATGGATTTAATGATCAGCACGGAAGCGGCGCCTTTGCTGGAAGATGAAGGCATTTTCCGCGATGTGATTCCGGTACGCCATAGCTGGTTTTCACGCAATTCGACCTGGGCGGAAAAGTTTTTGGAAAACTGGGATCTCATCGGTTATTTACGGAAGAGAAACTATGATCTCGCCGTGGATTTCCGCGGCGACTTCCGGCATCTTCTGCTTTTGTTTTTGGCCGGCGTCCCGGTGCGGCTGGCCTGGGCCGGCACGGGGGGAGGATTCCTGACCCGTTTCTGTCAGTTCGAGGATTCCGGAAAGCATCAAGTGGAACAAAATCTGGCGCTGCTGGAGCCATTGGGAATAACCCCGGAAGAAAAGTCACTGCCGCCGTTTTCCTATTCCAGTCAGCGCAAGGCCGCATTCTGGCGCCGCTTTGACCGGGTATTTCAAAATCTCGAAGACGGGATGCGGATCATCATTCATCCGGGAGCCGGGTATCCGTCCAAGCGCTGGCCGGGCCAGAATTTTGAATCGTTGATTGAACAGATCGGCCGCGAAAAGCTCGCGCACGTGATTCTGATCGGCAGTGAAGAAGAAAAAAAACTGACGCGTGCGTTTGATGCGGAAGAAAGCGGGGTGCTGGATTTGCGCGGCAAAACCCGGCTGGAAGAGCTGCCGCTGCTTTTTGATGTCTGTGATTTGTACGTCGGCAATGATTCCGGCCCGGCGCACATCGCCGCATCTCAGGGATTGGAAGCAATTGTGCTTTTCAGCGGCACCAATGAGGCGCGGGTATGGCAGCCGTGGAGCCGCAAGGTGCATTTGCTGACATGGCCGGTGCCGTGTTCGCCCTGTGAAGCGCAGGTCTGTCCGCTGGAGCATCACGATTGCATGCGAAAGGTGACGGTGAAAACGGTTTATGAGAAAATCCGGGATGTGCTTTCGCGGCGTCCGGCGGCGGATCGTTTATGAAAAAATTCGATGTCGGAATCGATATTCGCATGGCGCATCACACTGGCATCGGAACGTATGTGCGCGGGATTCTGAATCCACTGCTTGAGGAGAACCGGGATTTGCGGCTGGGGCTCTTTGGTCCGGAATACGAACCCTGGCGCGGAAGAGCGGCGTTTGAAGACTTTTCTTCGCCGATTTATTCCATACGGGAACAGTTGGAATATCCCGGACGGACACGAAAGTGCCATGTGTGGCATGCCCCGCATTATAATGTGCCGCTGGTCCGGAGCGGGACACGCATGGTGGTGACGATTCATGATCTGATTCACTGGATTTTCCGCAAAGCTTATTTTTCCCGGCTGCAGGCCGGGTACGCCGCCGTGATGCTGCGGGCGGCAGTGCAGGGAGCGGACCATGTCATTACGGTTTCCGAGAATACGCGCCAGGATCTGATCCGGCATTTCGGAGCCCGGGACTCCCGGATCAGCGTGATTTATGAAGGCGTTTCACCGCGCTTTTATGATCCCGAACCCGCCGGTGCCTGGGAAACGCTCCGCCGGCGGACGGGATTTCCGGAGCGTTTTTTCTTTTATGTGGGGCTTCTCAAGCCGCATAAAAACGTACATTTGCTGCTCCGGGCCTGGCGCCGTTTGCGCCGTGAAAAAAAAATCACATCCGGGCTTGTCATTCTGGGGAAAAAAGATAAAAAATATGGGCCGGAGCTGGCGGATCTTGCGGGGCTGCCGGCAGGGGCCTCAGAAGACGGACTTTATTATCTGCCTTCTGCTGGCGGGGAGGAACTCCGGACGCTTTACCGCCGGGCGCGCGCGCTGGTTCACCCGTCCCGGTATGAAGGTTTCGGCCTGACGCTTCTGGAAGCCATGGCGTCGGAAACGCCCGTCATGGCCTGCCGCACGGCGTCCATTCCGGAAGTGGCGGGGGATGCGGCCTTATTAATTGAACCGGACCATGAAGAAGCGTTAATGGATGCGCTGGTGACCCTGGAACAGGATGAACGGCTGCGGGAAGAAATGGTCCGCCGCGGCCGTGAGCAGGTCCGGAAGTTTAGTTGGAAAAAAGCAGCAGATCAAACGATTCATATTTACCGTCAGGTGTTAAATCAATGAAAGTTGCACTCGTTCACGACTGGCTGATCCACATGCGCGGCGGTGAAAAGGTTCTGGAAGCGTTCGCCGAAATTTATCCCGACGCAACCATCTACACGCTTTTTTATGACCGGCGCAAGCTCAGTCCCGTGCTGCAGGGGATGCGCATCCGGTCGTCTTTTCTTCAATATCTGCCGGGTATCCGGACCTATTACCGCTGGCTGCTGCCGATTCTGCCGTGGGTGATCCGCACGCTCGAGATCGAACCGGCCGATCTGGTCGTTTCCAGTTCCCATTGCGTGGCCAAAGGCGCCCGCATTCCGGAAGGGGCGAAGCACATTTGTTATTGTCACACGCCGATGCGGTATTTATGGGGATTCGAACAGGATTATTTCGGCAATTATCCCGCCTTGCTGCGCTCGATGATCAAGACCGTGCTTAATGGTCTCAGGAACTGGGATTTGAGAAGCAACCGGCGTGTGGATTATTTTGTCAGCAATTCCGAAAATGTGCGCAACCGCATCCAGCAGTATTATGAACGGGATGCGGTGGTCATCTATCCGCCGTTTGATGCGTCCCGTTTTCAAGTGGGGACTCAGCCGCCGGGGGATTATTATCTGGTGGTTTCCGCCTTTGTGCCGTACAAGCGGGTGGATCTGGTGATTGAAGCGTTTAATGAACTCGACCGGCAGCTGCTGATTGTGGGTTCCGGTCCGCTGGCGTCCGCCTATCAAAAAATGCGCAAGAGCGGCAAGATTTCCTTTCTCGGTTCGGTTTCCGGAGAAAGGCTTCATGAACTGTATGCGCGGGCCAAAGCGCTGATTTTTCCGACTTTCGAGGATTTTGGCATTGTGCCGGTGGAGGCACAGGCCTGCGGAACGCCGGTGATTGCTTTCCGCAAGGGCGGGGCGCTTGAGAGTGTCAAATCCGGCGTTTTCTTTGATGCGCAGACGCCGGAATCCCTGCGCGAGGCCGTCTATGCTTTTGAAAAGGAATCTTATGACCGGAAGGAAACCGCCCGTCAAATGGCCGAATTTGATAAAGAAAAGTTCAAACAGAAATTCCGCAGCTTCGCGGAAGAAATGATGAACGCAGGTTCGCATGTCGCCCGCCCGTAAAAGTCCGGTTTTCATGTTAACGACGGTTGCCTTCGACACCCTGGCCATCATTCTCAGCGTGGCGGCCGCTTATGCAATCCGTTTCATGTTTTTGACTCAGGAGCATGTACCGCATCTGGTCAACTACGTGCAGCCGCTGGTGGCGATCATTCCGGTTTATCTTTTTTTCTTCCGGGCGTACGGGCTTTATCAGACCGCCCGCTACATCCGGCGCATCGAAGAAATTTTTCTGGTGGCCAAGGCGGCGACTTTTTCCATTGTGGTGCTGATGGCGTTGACTTTCTTTTACCGCGGCTTTTCGTATTCGCGTCTTTATCTTTTGTTTCTTTGGGTTTCTTCCATCCTGTTGTTAAGCCTCACGCGCTATTATCTGATCCAGTGGGAATATACGCGTCAGAAAAAGAATATCGCCAAAGTGCTGATCATCGGCGCCAATCGCAATACGCGCCAGATCATCCAGTGGGCCAAAAATAATCCGCATTACGGCCGTCAGGTCTGCGGGGTACTGGCAAAAGATGCGGAACTGAAAGGCAAACATCTGGAAGATGTTGAGATCCTCGGGGCGGCAGACGAGAGCGAGAAGTGGATTGAACAAATTCATCCGGATGAAGTGATTCTTGTCGAAAATTCTTTTCACCGCGACCGTATCGCGGACCTGGTTTCTTTTTGTGAAGACAAGTTTATCGATTTCAAATTGGCAGCTGATTTTTACGGGTTGATGACGCGTAATGTCGGGGTGGAATATATCAGTTCGGTTCCGCTTCTGGGGTTCCGGCCGCTGCCGCTGGATGATCCGTGGAACCGTTTTGGAAAGCGGGCCTGCGATATTGTGGTGTCGTCTTTCGGCTTGATCGTAACGCTCCCGATCTGGGTGATCGTGATTGGCTTCATTAAATTAACAGATCCGGGACCGATTTTTTACCGCCAGGAGCGGATGGGCAGGGACCAGAGAATTTTCAATGTGCTGAAGTTTCGCACGATGCGAACGGATGCTGAAAAGGAGACCGGTCCGGTCTGGGCCCGTCCGGATGACAACCGGCGGACGCCGATCGGCAATTTCCTGCGCCGCTGGAATATCGATGAACTTCCGCAGCTGCTGAACGTTTTACGCGGCGATATGAGCCTGGTGGGTCCGCGCCCGGAGCGGCCGCATTTCATCGGCCAGTTCCGCGAATCCATTCCCCGGTACATGGCGCGGCACAAAGTCAAATCCGGACTGACGGGCTGGGCGCAAGTGAACGGTTATCGCGGCAATACGTCGATTCAGGAGCGGATCAAATATGATCTCTATTACATGGAAAACTGGTCCCTTCTTTTTGATCTCGAAATTCTCGTCATGACCCTTTTTGCTTTTAAAAATGCCTACTAGTCATCGAGATCCAACACGGACTTCGCCGGTTTCCACTCGCGATTTCTGGGCGCGCCAGGAAGCGGGCCGCGCTTACGACCGGGAATTCAGTGATGTCATGGGCTGGTACACCCATGTGTCGGAACTCGAACCCGTGATTGATGCCGTTCGTCCGCTGGCGGGCAAGCAGGTGCTGGATGCCGGCTGCGGCACCGGCCGCTATTTCGACGGTTTGACCGGCCGCGAAGTCACCGGAATCGATTATTCGTTTTCCATGCTGGAAGCCGCCCATGAGCGGCGTACAGGGGCGAGGCTGCTGCAGGGCTCGGTCACGGAATTGCCGGTT
The DNA here is from genome assembly GCA_964526065.1 of uncultured bacterium. Lineage (GTDB taxonomy): Bacteria > Omnitrophota > Omnitrophia > Omnitrophales > Aquincolibacteriaceae > CAZGID01. Next base: position 9,750 of record CAZGID010000010.1, on the reverse strand, counting down.
GCCTCGGAAAGCTTCGATCTGGTTTATTCCGTGCGCGTGATTCAGCACATCCGCGATCAGGAAGCCATGGTCCGCGAAATGGCACGTGTTGCCCGGCCGGGCGGCCATGTGATTCTCGTTGCTTACAACAGCTGGTCGCTTTTGAATCTCTACAAACAGATCCGCATGTCCTGGCTGGGACGGATTCTGAATCTTCCTTTCCGGCTGCTGCTCGGGCGGCGCTCCTTTTTTAATCCCTGGGGCTTCACGTATGACAATTATTGTTCCATTCCGGAAATCCGCGGCATGATGCGACGCGCCGGGCTCGAGCCCGTTGAAAGTGCCGGGGTGACAAGCGGGATGCCCTGGTTCTGGAATGATTTTTTCATCGGCAAGGTGCTGCAAAAAACCATGCCGTGGCTGCTTCGCTTTATCTTCCGCTTTTTTCTTTTTATCGACCGGACAATTGCCCGCCGGTTTCCGCTGAAGTTTTTCATGGATAAAGTGCTGGTGGTTGCACGCAAACCGTGATTCTGCAGGCCGGACTTTCCCACGCTGATCCGTACTGGCAGCTTTTTCTCGAACAAGAAAAAATTCCCTGGGAACTCTGGGACGGGCAATCGGCGCCTGACCCGCAGCGATTTCCCGTCTTGATTCTCAATCGCGCCTGCCCGGAATCCTGGATCGCTTCCTATTTAAAAGGCGGTGGCAGTCTGGTTCTGGAAGGGGACGGGACGGCGCCGGGTGGGTGGAAAACTCTTGGCCCGGTTGAGACGGTGCCTTTCCGGTTGGAACGGGCCGCGCCGTGGCGGGGAAGTCGCCTCAAGAAATTCAAACTCGACGATATGGAAGTGACGGAGACGGTCGCGGCGGCACCCTATGCGCCTGTGCGCCGTCAGCTGCGGGAAATTTTGCGCCGCGCCTTTTGGGCGCGTGGTTTGCCGCTGGTGCACGGGTGGTATTATCCGAACGATTACCAATCGGTTTTTTCATTCCGTTTTGATCTGGATGAATACGACGCCGAAGATTTTGATCGTTTTCTTCAGCTGGTGAAACGGTACGGCTCCTGGATGACGTGTTTTCCTTCCATGAAAACTTATGAGTCGCGGCTGGATGCATTGCGACGTCTGGCGGATCTGGGCGTTGATTTCGGTTCGCATGCCTATGTGCATCACGTTTATGCGTCCCGCAAGCAGAATCACTGGAATCTGGAGCGGGCGGAAGCGCTGTTGAAACCCGTGGTCGGGACGGTACGGGGGTTTTCGGCGCCGCATGGCACGTGGCATCCGTCGCTTCAGGCGGTGCTGGAAGAACGCGGTTACGGCTACAGCAGTGAATTTGGATTGGATTACGACAACCTGCCGTATTACCCGTGGCAGGGAGGGCGATTTTCTCCCGTCCTTCAGATCCCGACGCACCCGGTTTGTGAAGGCGTTTTCTTTGAACACTATGGGCCGTGCCCGGAGCGGGTCGCGGCCTATTTGAACCGGGTGCTGGCATACAAACTGAGAGACCGGGAGCCGGCGCTTTTCTTCGGGCATCCCACGCGCCGCATCGGGCGGTATCCGGAAATCTTCGAATTGGTCGCCCGGCAGGTCGAATCGCGGCCGGAGGTCTGGAAGACGGACTTTCGTTCCTGGGCCGCCTGGTGGGAACGGCGGGCGGGACTGCAATTTACAATTAAGATACAGGATGGTAAGATTTGCGGGACCGGCGGCGGAGAGGACCTCCGTCTGGCTGTCTGGTCGGACCCGGAAAGGGTTCAACTGGTCTCATTTCAGGATTTGGCCCGGGGAGTCGGCCAGCCCGAAATTAAGCAAGTGCCGCCGATGCCGGCGGTTTTTTCTCCGGTGCAAGAGTCCATTCCTGCCCCCGGCATGGGCCGGAAAATCCGTCAGGCGGTTAAGGCCTGGCTGGATTGGGAAATCAAGACTCCGCGGCATCAACTTTTCCTTTCAGAACCCCGGAACTGGCCCAAAAGGGCGTTGAGGTTAATGTATGACAGAATCAGGTCCCAAAATGGATGAGCGCCGGACGGCGCAAACGGCGGGCAGCAAGGCGCCTGTGGCCGTGGTGATTATTGCCAAGAATGAAGAAAGACGGCTGGAAGACTGCCTGAAAAGCGCCGCTTGGGCGCAGGAAATTGTGGTCGTCGATGACGAAAGTACGGACCGCACGGTGGAAATCGCTTCGCGGTATACGGACCGGATTTTCAAGCGCCGCATGGATATCGAAGGCAAGCACCGTAATTTTGCCTACAGCCAGGCGACTCAGCCCTGGGTGCTCAGTCTGGATGCGGATGAACGGGTGACTCCGGAACTGGCTTGTGAAATTTCCGGGATTACACAAAAAGATTCCGATCCGAATGTCTGTTATGCCATTCCCATTCGCACGTACATCGGCAAGCGCTGGATCAAGGGCGCGGGATATTACCCGGCGGCCAAGGCGCGTTTGTTCCGCCGCGGGCAGTTCCGTTATGAGGAAGCCGGCGTGCATCCGCGTGCCATTTATGAAGGCAGCTGCGGAATTCTCAAGCACGACATCCTTCACTATTCCTGCCAGAATCTGGAACAGTGGATCGGAAAATTCAACCGCGAAACCACCCTGGAAGCCCGCAAGTGGGTGGAAGACGGACGCAAGGTCAGTCTGGCCAAGACGCTGCGTAAAACCCTCGACCGGTTCCTCAAAAATTATTTCCTGAAAAAGGGAATGCAGGACGGCTTCTGGGGATTTCTGATGTCGGTTTTTCACGGGCTTTATCAGCTGTTGACGTATGCCAAATACCGGGAGATGAAGGAAGCCCGTGGCGAAAAATAAAGTCGTTTTTATCGACCGCGACGGCGTGATCAATGTCGATCCGATGGATTACATTACGCGCTGGGAAGATTTCCGTTTCGAGAAAGGTGCGCTGGAGAGCCTGAAAAAACTGACGGAACTCGGTTACGAAATCATTGTGATTTCGAATCAGGCGGGAATCGGTGACGGCGTTTATCCCGAGGCGTCGCTCTGGGATATTCACGAAAAAATGCTCGGGGAATTCCGCCGCCATGGAATCCGCATTCGTTCAGCGCATTACTGTCTGCACGGCAAGGAAGCCGGATGCGGCTGCCGCAAACCCGAGACCGGACTTTTCGAAGAAGCGGTCCGGGGGCTTGAATTTGACCGCAGCCAGACCTATTTTATCGGAGATAAAGTCAGCGATGTGGAGGCTGGCAAACGTTTCGGGCTTCGAACCATTTTTGTCCGAACCGGTCACGGCCGCGAGGATGAAGCCAAACTGGGCGGCCGCAATGTGCCGGATCACATCGTGGACGCTCTGCCCGATGCGGTGGCCCTTCTGAAATCATGAAGATTCGTATTTATCATGCCTCGGCGGGATTCGGTCACAAAAAAGTAGCGGAAGTTCTGGGGCAGGGATTCCTTTCCCGCGGCCTGACTTCCAAAGAAGTGACGGTCGAAGACGCACTCGATTTTACCTCCCCCTTTTTCCATATCACGTACCCCGGCTTCTATTACAACATGGTGAAATATGCTCCGTCCGTCTGGGGCTTGGGTTACGAGTGGCTGGATCATCCGGCTCAGGACCGCTGGGTGCGGCCCATTCGCCGGCGCTGGAACCGCCGCGAAGGAGAAGGCCTGCTGCGAGTGGTCAAAGACGAGAACCCTGATTTCATTATCACGACGCATTTCTTTTCGGCGGAGCTTTTTGCGACGGCCAAACGCCGGGGCGAATTGAATGCCCACTTGATTACGGTCGTGACGGATTTCTTTCCCCATGCGTTCTGGATCAATGAAGGGACGGATGATTATTGGGTCATGAATGAAACGACGCGTGACGCCATGCTGCCGTGGGGCGTCCCGGCGGAAAAAATCCATCCCGGAGGGATTCCGGTCGGTCCGGAATTCAAACCCACGGGACGGAAACGAGAAATCCTGGAAAAGCACGGGTTTCGCCCGGACAAGCTGACGCTTTTGATTACCAGCGGCAGTTTCGGTTTGGGCCCGTACGGAAAAATTCTTCGCGGGCTGGAGCCGTTTTCCGATTCCATTCAGTGTTTTCTGGTCTGCGGCAATAATAAAAAAATGAAAGCCGTGCTCGAAAAAAAGCAGTATCCGTTTCCCATCAAGATTTTCGGCTTTGTGGATTTCATGCCGCTTCTGATGGAAGCCAGTGATTTTGTGATCGCCAAGCCGGGCGGCGCTACCACGGTGGAAACCCTCGCCAAAGGCGTTCCCATGGTGGTTCTGCATCCGATTCCGGGGCAGGAAAGCCGCAATGCCCGTTTTTTAAAAGAGCATGAGGCCGCCTACTTTCTGGATCGTCCGGATGAAATCGGTGCGCTGGTTAAAAAACTTCTGGAAGACAAACAGGCGCGCGCGCATTGCAAGGCCCGCATTGACCAGATCGCGCGGCCGCACGCAACGGATGACCTGGTGAGCCTGGTGCTTGAAAAAGCCGATCAAAGGGGCGTGCGATGAGTGCGGCAGATGCGCAATCCCGGGGCATGGAGCGCCGGGAAGCTGCGCTTTTTTTACAGTCCCTGAAGGAAGAGGGGATTGAAGAAGTTTTTCTGGAAGCACCGGTTTCATCGCCCCAGCAGGCAGTTCGGAAAAATCAGACGGCCGCTTCTCCGTCGGAATCCGCTGAGCCCGCGAGTCCGGAGATCGTTTCATCCGGAAGCGATTTGAAGGAAGTGATGACGGAATTCCGCAGCCGCGTGCAGGCCTGTACGCGCTGCTCCGAACTCTCACAGAAGAGAAAAAATGTGGTGTTTGGTTCCGGCAATTTGAAAGCGCAGCTGGTGTTTGTCGGCGAAGCGCCCGGTGCGGATGAAGATGAACAGGGCCTGCCGTTTGTCGGCCGCGCGGGGCAGCTGCTGACCAAGATTATTGAATCTATCGGACTTACGCGGCGCCAGGTGTTTATCTGCAACGTGCTCAAATGCCGGCCGCCGGGCAACCGGGCGCCGAAGCCGGATGAAATCGCCAATTGCCAGGAATACCTTTTGGAACAGATCCGGCTCATTCAGCCCAAAGTAATTTGTGCGCTCGGCACATTTGCGGCGCAGACGCTTTTGAAAAGTGAGACGCCGATTTCGCGGCTGCGCGGCCGTTTTCGTTCCTTTCCGCATGAAGGTCTCTCGCAGGTGCAGGTCTTATGCACCTACCATCCCGCTTATTTGCTGCGCAATCCCGAAAGTAAACGCGATGTCTGGGAAGATATGAAGAAAATCCGGCAGTTCCTCGCCGGTGAAATTTCCGCATGAAGGATTTGCTTCTCGCTGAAACCGGATTGTGTGTGGATGTTGCGGTCCCGCTGCCGGTCACTTCTCTTTTTACCTACCGTGTCCCGGAAGAACAAATCTCTCGCGTCCGGGCCGGCGTGCGGGTGCGTGTGCCGTTTCGGAAACGGGAATTGATCGGCTATATTGTGGAAGCCCGCGACGGCAATCTTGCCGACTGTAAACCGGTGCTGGAAGTCCTGGACGAAGAGCCGGTGATTTCGGAGGCGATGCTGGCTTTGACCCGGTGGATTGGCGAAGAATATGGTGCGGGGTGGGGCGAAGCGATTGAAAACGCACTGCCGCGCTGGGTCAAGTTCGGCAAGAAAGCCGAACGCGCACTGGCGCGCGAGAAAACGGAGGCGCTTGTGCCGGGCAGCGGCCGCAAAACGACAGGTTTTGCGGCAGATTCGCAGTCCCGGGGCATAGAGCCCCGGGGTCCGGATTTCAAACTCACGGCGGACCAGCAGACGGCTTTGCAGACGATCCGGGAAGGGTTTGAACAAGATGCCCCGCGGCCGGTTCTGCTGTTTGGCGTGACGGGCAGCGGGAAGAGTGAAGTTTATATCCGCGCGATTCGTGACGTCCTGGCGCGCCAGCGCTCCGCCATCTGTCTTGTGCCCGAAATTGCGCTGACGGAACAGCTGCACCGTTTTTTCCTGAAGCATTTTGGCCCGCATCTGGAAATTCTGCACAGCAAGTTGAACGACACGGAACGGTTTCTGGCCTGGAAGCGCATCGAGCGCGGCCAGCGCCGGGTCATTCTCGGACCGCGATCCGCCGTATTTGCGCCCGCACGCGGTCTGGGGTTGATTTTGATTGATGAAGAGCATGAAGGCTCCTACAAACAGGAGACGGCGCCGCGTTATCATGCCCGGGAAGTGGCGGCCTGGCGTGCGCGCCAGGAAAAGGCGCTGCTGGTGATGGGGTCGGCCACGCCTTCACTTGAAACGATGTACCGCACTGAAACCGGCGAAGTTGTCCGCGTGGATTTGAAAACGCGGGTCGAGGATCGTGCCTTGCCCGAGGTGCGGCTGATTGATATGAAGAAAGAGTCGGGGCACCGGAGCGGTAAATCATTTCTTTCAATCCCGTTGATGACTGAAATCGAAAAGAATCTCGCGGCCGGTGAAGGCACCATGCTGCTTTTGAACCGCCGTGGTTTTTCGACGCACATTTATAATACGTCCTCCGGGGATCTGGTGACTTGCAAGCATTGCCAGGTGTCGTTGACGTATCATCAGGAAGAAGACATTCTGCTGTGTCACTATTGCAATTTCAGACAGCCGGTGCGGGAATTCACAAAAGGCAGCGATGCTTCGTTCATGCGTTTTTCCGGTTTCGGTACAGAGAAAATTGAAAGCGATGTGGCTCGCCGCTGGCCGCAGGCGCGGATTGCGCGGCTGGATGCGGATAGTATCCGGCGGAAAGGCTCGCATGAAAAAATTCTGGAAGCCTTTCGCGACCGCAAGATTGATATCCTGATCGGCACCCAGATGATCGCCAAAGGGTTTGATTTTCCCCATGTGACGCTGGTCGGTGTGATTCTGGCCGATGTCGGCCTGATGCTTCCGGATTTCCGATCCTCGGAGAGGACCTTTCAATTGTTGACTCAAGTAGCGGGCCGCGCCGGGCGGGGTGAGAAAACCGGCCGCGTTCTGATTCAGACCTTTTCGCCGGGGCATCCCAGCGTGCGGTATGCCAAAGAGCATGATTACGGCAGTTTTTATCTTCATGAAATGCCGTCGCGCCAGGAATACCAGTACCCGCCTTATTTTGATTTGATCAATTTCATTATTCGCTCCCGGGATGAAAACAGGGCGTATCTCTATGCCCGGGAATGGCGCGACCGTTTGCGCGGGGAGCTGGCCGCAAAAGCCGGCAGTGCGGCCGGGTCTGTCAGCCTGGTGGGTCCCTCGCCGCTGCCTTTCTACAAATTGCGCGGCCATTTCCGCTGGCATGTCATGATCAAATTGCCGCGGAAGGCCCCTTTGCGAAAAGCCCTGTGGGATCTGATGGCGGGGTTGAAAAAATCTTCCACCGTGGCCATGGCCGTGGACGTCAATCCGGTCAACATTCTGTAATCCTAAGTGCTATCAAATCAAGGCTTTACGGCTTCTTGCCCCCCATGTTATACTCATCATAGCCGGACATCAAGTCCGGTACGACAGTACTGGCGCATCAAGCGCCGGTAATTTCGGAATGGCGAAAGGATTTTATGGCACTGCTTGATATTCACACCTATCCGGATCCGATTCTGGCCCGCAAAGCCGAGCCGCTGACCCAGTTTGGCGCGGCCGAGCAGCAGTTTTTCGAAGACCTCATCGAAACCATGTGGGTCGAAGACGGCGTTGGGCTGGCGGCGCCTCAAGTCGGGGTTTCGAAGCGGGTTTTTGTGGCGGTTCCGACCCAGAAAAAAGGCGAGGAAATCATCATGGTGAATCCCGAAATCCTGCAGGAGGAAGGCCGGGTCCTGGGGCCGGAGGGCTGTTTGAGTCTGCCGGGAATTTCGGCCGATGTGCCCAGGGCGCGCAAGATCCGGCTGCGATACCAGGACCGGACGGGCAAAGTGCATGAAGTGGATATCAAAGACTTCTTTGCCCGCGTCGTACAGCATGAAAACGATCATCTGGATGGAAAGCTTTTTATCGACCGTCTGGGTTTTGATCAGCGCCAGAAACTTCTGAACCGCTACCAGGCTGTTTGAGCTCACCGGCATCATTTCATGAAAATTCTTTTTTTCGGCTCTTCTGAGTTTTCTCTCTCCGCGCTTCAGGCTTGTCTCGATCAGGGACATGAAATCGTGCTGGTTATCACGACGCCCGATCAGAAAAAAGGCCGCGGACTTCATTTGGCTCCCACCATTGTGAAACAACGGGCGCTTGAAATGAATTTGCCGGTGGAATCCCCGGCGAGTCTCAAAGATGAAGCCTTGCTGGCCCGCGCGGCGGATTTGAAACCGGAGTTGATGGTCGTCGCTTCCTACGGCAAATTTATTCCTTCCAGCTGGCTCAAGATTCCGTCTGTGCTTTGCATTAATGTGCATCCCTCCTTAATTCCGCGTTACCGCGGGGCCTCGCCGATTCACCGTCCGATTCTCAACGGCGATGCCGAAACCGGAATTACGCTCATGGAAGTGACGGCGCGTCTGGACAGTGGCGATGTTTTTGCGCAGGAGCACGTGGCCCTTTCCGAGGATATGGATGCCGAGCGGCTTTCATGCCTGCTGGCCGAGCGTTCGTACCATGTGCTGCAGAAAGTTCTGGATCAGGTTCGAGAGGGGAAATTAACTCGAACCCCGCAAAAGGAAGAAGACGCCACCTATGCGGAGAAATTGTCCAAAGAGGAAGGTCGTGTTTCTTTTTCCGAACCGGCTGTTCAAATTGCCCGCAAGGTGCGCGGCCTGCAGCCGTGGCCGGGTGTTTTTACGTCGTTTGAAAATGCGCCCCTGCAGATTCTTCAGGCTAGAGCAATGCCGGGGGTGGATGCGGCCGCAGGAACTTTGCTGGAAATCAATCGCGATGGTTCCATTGTGGTCGCCACCGGAGACGGTGCTTTGCGAATTGAAAAAGTCAAACCGGCCGGAAAAAAAGTCATGGGGGCGGCGGATTTTGTCCGCGGACGACGCCTGGCGCCGGGATTTGTTTTTTCCATATGAAAGTCCTGCATCTCACCACGCATCTGAATCCGGGCGGCATTACCATTTACATTCTGCGTTTGATTGAACCGCTGGCGGCGCTAGGCGTGGAAACCCATGTTCTCTCGTCGGGCGGTACGTTCGCCTTTCTGCTGGAGGGCCGCGGCGCCCGGCTGAAAACCTGTGCGATTCGGACCAAGAGCGAATGTCATCCCAAACTTTATTTCGCCATTCCGGCCGTCATTCGTTATGTGCGTGAAAACAAAATCGATGTGATTCACGCGCATACCCGCGTCACCCAGGTGCTGGCTTATTGGGTTCAGCGGTACACGGGGGTTCCCGTGGTGACCACTTCGCACGGATTTTATAAACGGCGTCTCGGGCGGCGTTTGCTGCCGGCATGGGGGGACCGGGCGATTGCCATCAGCGAACCGGTGGGGGAAGATCTGGCGCAGCTGCATCGTGTCCCCGAATCCAGAATCCAGGTAGTGCATAATGCGGTGGATTACGAGGAATTGACCCGCCGTGTTTCCACGCAATCTCCCCAACAGTGCAAAAAGCAATTTGGTTTCGAACCGGAAGATAAAGTGATCGGTGTGGTGGCGCGGCTGGTGGAAGATAAAGGGCATGCCGTTTTAATTGATGCGCTGGCCCAATTAAAGTCCCGCTACCCGGCGTTACGGCTGTTGATCGTGGGAGACGGACGCCATCGTAAACCTCTGGAGCAGCAGGTCCGCCGGCTTGGACTGGAAAAGGAAGTGGCCTTTACGGGATTCCTGGAAGATATCACGTCCGCATTGGCGGCACTCGATATTTTTGTTTTACCGGCGACATGGCGTGAGGGCTTCGGGC